>JBEKAN010000118.1:0-11442 GCA_050015895.1 Verrucomicrobiota bacterium | reverse complement strand
CGGCTCGTCGAAATCGCCGCGGCGGCAGCCTTGCTCGCAAGGATGGTGGCAAAGACGGCCCAGGACGCCCGCCAGCGGCAGGGCCTGACGGAGGGTGGTGACGGCGTCGTCCAAGCGTCCGGCTTGGATCTGGCGGAGCATGGCGGGAATGTTGAGTTGCAACGGGCAGAGGCGGTGGCAGGGGGAGAGACAATCCCCCACGTGGTCGCTGAAAAGCAATTCCAGGGCGGTGCGGCGGGCCTCGTGGACCTCCTCGGTCTCGCTTTCGACGACCATGCCCGGAACCGCCTGAGTCGCACAGGAGGGCGTCAAGCGGCTCTGACCGTTGGCCAGCACTTTGACCAGGCAAACTTGGCAGGAGGTCAGTGGCCCGCATTTTTCGAGGTGGCAAAGGGTCGGGATGTCCAGGCCGATGCGCCGCGCGGCCTCCAGCACCGTCTGGCCCGGGGCGACGTCCACCGGTTTTCCGTCAATGGTGATTTGGAAGTCGCTCATGGGACAGGCCGATCTTGGTGGTGCCGATATTGAGGGAACGAACCCCTCTGCCCGACCCTCTCCCCGCTTCGCGGGGCGAGGGAATCAGCAAATCGCGTGGTAATCGTGGGGAAATGTGCGCTCATGCGACCTCGATGGCGTTTTGGGGGCAGATTTTGCGGCAGGTGTCGCAGCGGGTGCAGATGGCCAGGTCAATTTCGTGCCGGGCGTAGGGCGTCATCGGGATGGCGCGGACGGGGCAAAGCTGGGAGCAAAGGGTGCAGCCGGTGCAGGCGTCGGTGACGTGGTATTTGACAAGGGCGGCGCAGTGGCCGGCGGGGCAGCGGCCCTGCAAGTGGGCCTCGTATTCGCCGTGGAAGTAGCGCAGGGTCGAGAGGACAGGATTGGGGGCGGTTTTCCCCAGGCCGCAGAGGCTGCCCGCGCCGACCTGGCGGGCAAGGCGCTCCAGCTCCCCGAGATGGTCCGGGCGGGCCTTGCCGGCGCAAAGTTTGTCAAGAATATCGAGCATGCGCTTGGCGCCGACGCGGCAGAAGGTGCATTTGCCGCACGACTGGTCCTGGGTGAACTGGAGAAAATAGCGCGCGATGTCCACCATGCAGGTGGAGTCGTCCAGCACCACCAACCCGCCGGAGCCCATGATCGCGCCAACTTCGCGCAAGGACTCGTAATCCACCGGGGTGTCCATAAGGCTGGCGGGCACGCAGCCGCCGGAAGGCCCGCCGATTTGGACGGCCTTGATGCGCCGGTTTTCCGCCGCGCCGCCGCCGATTTTTTCGACGATGTCACGGAGGGTGGTGCCCATCGGCACTTCGATCAGCCCGCCGCGGCGAATTTTGCCGGCGAGGGCGAAGACCTTGGTGCCTTTGCTTTTGGCGGTGCCGAGGGCGGCGAATTTGTCGGCCCCGTGGCGGACGATCCACGGGACCAACGCGAGAGTTTCCACGTTGTTGATCAGGGTGGGTTTGCCCCAGAGGCCCGACTCGGCGGGGAAGGGGGGCCGCAGCCGGGGCATCCCGCGCCGGCCCTCCACCGAGGCGATCAGGGCGGTCTCCTCGCCGCAGACAAAGGCCCCGGCACCCTCGACCACGCTCAGACGCAATGAGAAGTCGGCGCCCATCAAGGTGGCACCCAGCCAGCCGCGTTTTTCCAATTCGGCGATGGCGGCCCGCACACGCCGGACGGCGAGCGGATATTCGTGGCGGACATAGAAAATCCCCTCGTGCGCGCCGACGGCCAGCGCGGCCAGCGCCAGGCCCTCGATGACGCGGTAGGGAAAGGACTCGAGGATCATGCGGTCCATGAAAGCGCCGGGGTCGCCCTCGTCGCCGTTGCAGATCACATACTTGACAGCATCGGGCCGCTGGCGGACGGCGCGCCATTTTTGGCCGCTGGGAAAACCGGCGCCGCCGCGGCCGCGCAGGCCGGATTTTTCGATGGTGGAGATGAGTTGTTCGGAGAGGGCGGGGTTGGTTGTGTCCGGCGGGTCTTGAATCGTCCCCCGTTGGATAGAAGGATCCCCTCTCCCTGGCCCTCTCCCCGCTTCGCGGGGCGAGGGAATTGGAAAATCGCATGGTGTCGCTGCCGAGACGCTCCCCGTTGTGTCCAGCGGAATTTCCAGGCAGCGCCGGAGGGCGGCGAAACCCTCATGGGCGAGGTATTCATCGAGGTCCAGGGGATCGAGTTTGCCGAAATGTTCGGTGGCAATGTGGACCTGGCTATCGAGGAAGGCGCGGACATCGGGATCGCGCTTGCTCATGGAGAAACGGGCGACCTGTTGTTGCGGGGCGGCCTCGTCCAGCAGCAGGCTGTCCAGCAGTCGCGTCCAGAGCTGGCCGGCCCGGCGCAGAAGGCCGCGCGCGGGAAAGTGGCGGCGCAGCAGGGCGCCGGCCTGGGCCGGAGTGAGGTCGGAGTAGAAGGCGGAGGCCCGGCCCGGCAGGGCGACTTCAATCATGGGCGTGCGATGGCACATGCCCATACAACCGACGCGCTTGATGGCGACCTGGGCGGCGCATTGGCCCGCGCCCTGGCGCAAAGCGTGAAACAACTGGTCGCTGCCCTTGGCCATGCAGCAGGAACCGAGGCCGACGTGGATTTGGGCGAAGCCGTTGGCGGGCGATTGGCCCATTTCTTCGGTGGACTTGGCGACGTTCCCTTGCTTCTGGCTGGCAAGATGCTCGAGGACCTGTTCGGGGGCTTTCTCGGCGGAGGCGTATCCCAGAGTGGCGTCGCCCATTTTGACCACAGGGGCGAGGGTGCAACAGCCCAGGCAGGCGACCTGTTCGATGGTGAACTCCCGCGCCGGATCGGTGTCCGCGCCCGGGGGGATGTTCAGGTGCCGGCGCAACGCATCTTCCACCCTTTCCGATCCCGCGACGTGGCAGGCAGTGCCGCGGCAGACCTGGAAAACATGTTTGCCCGCCGGCTTGTGGCGAAACATGTCGTAGAAGGTGGAAACCCCGGAGATGGCCGAGGGCCGAATCTCGGTCAACTCGCCGAGGCGGACCAAGGCCTCTTTGGGCAGGTAGCCATGATGATCCTGGAGCGCCTGGAGAATGGGGATGAGCGCCTCGGGTTTGCGCCCGAACTGGCCGACCGCTTGCTCGACGAAATTAAGGTCCACATTGGGCATAGGTCACGGTTGTTTGGCCGGAGAGGCGTCGGGCGGACCGAGGCGGTAGAGGTTGGTCACTCCGCGCAGGAAGAGATGGCCGCCGGCAAAGGCGGGGCTGGCGAGGAATTTGTCGGGCAGTTGGCTTCGCCCAAGCTCCTGAAAGGCGCGTCCGGCTTGGAGGGTGACCAGCGCGCCGCTTTCCCCCAGGATGAAGAGCCGGTCGCCCATCATGCCGGGCGACGCCTGGACTTCCATGTCCAGGTCCTTGGCCCAGATTTTTTTTCCGTCGCCGGCCTGGAAACAGGTCAGGAGGCCCCCGCTGGTGACTGTGAAAACCAGATCGCCGTTGCACAGCGGGCTGGGGATGTCGGGGACATTTTCCTCGGTGGACCAGGAGACGCGGGTCTTGGTGACATCGCCCGCGCCGTCGGGCCGCAGGGCGATGAGGCGGGTTCCCGGATTGAGCAGGAAGAGCAAACCGCCTGCGAAGACAGGGGAGGGGACCACTTCGCCTTCGAGCAATTGCGCGCGCCAAAGCTCGCCGCCGTCTGCCAGCGCGTAGGAGATGACCCAGGGATTGGCGAGGGTGATGATCTGGGATTTGCCCGCCGCCTCGATGATGATGGGCGTGGCCCAGGAGGCGGGCACCGGGCGGGCGCGCTCCCACAAGACTTGTCCGCTGGCGCCCTGCAAGGAAATGAGCCTGGACCCCGAGGATTCGCTCTCGCCCTGATCCAGTTGGATGAGCAGGTTGTTTCCCCGGATGGCGAGGGAGGTGGCGTGGCCGTAGGGGTTTTTCAACGGGCCGAGGTATTTGGTCCAGACAACGGAGCCGTCGAAGTTGATCGCGGCCAGGTCGCCATTGGAGAAGATGACATAGACCCTGCGCCCGTCCGCCGCCATCGTCGGGGCGGCGCAAGTGGTGTCCTCCATCAGGTCCGAGATTTTGGGCGGGCTGCCGGGCACATTTTCAACGGCCCGCCGCCAGAGGAGCGCGCCCGTGGAGGCGTTGTAGCAGAAGACTTCGCGCCGGTCCGCTGTGCCGCCGGAGATGAACACGCGATCGCCCCAGACCAGCGGCGAACTGTGCCCCGGCGCAAGGACGGCGGAATGCCACAGAACGCCAGCCCCGTTTGTCGGGTCCCAGACGGGCGCCGCGCCCGGTGGCGCAAAAACCCCGCTGCCGTCCCATCCGCGAAAGCGCGGCCAGTTGGCCTGGAAATCGGAAAGGGCGGGGGCCTCCTCGGTCGGGGCCTGCGCCGCGCCGGTGTTGCCGAGGACTTTTTGCCAGCCGGCCTGGTCGGCGGGCAAATCGGAAGTGACGCCAAGCCGAATGATCAGCAGCGACGCGGCCACCGCCAGACCCACGCCTGCCAGAGACCAACGCGCGCGGGAGGCCAGTTTCAGAGACTGTGCTTGGGCGTCGGTCTTGGGCTGCGGCAGGGGGAGTTTTTTCTGGAGAGCCGACGCCTGCCCGGCGGCCAGCACCAGGACCAGCGCGCCACCCAGGAGCAGCCAGGCGCCGGTTTTGTCCAAGGAGAGCCGATGGCGGAACTGCTGGCGGAATTTCAAATCCAATTGGCGAATCTCCTGTTGCACCGGCTCGTTTCTTGGCGCGGCGGCCAGATTGTCCTTGAGGGCGAGGAGTTGCGGAGACTTCCATGGATCGTTGGTGGCGGCAGTGAGATGCTTAGCGACCATGACGGCGCAAACCAGGAGACAGAACCCGCCGGCAATCCACGCGGTGAGGCAAAGAGCGCGATGAAGATTGGGGGTGCTCATGACGAGGCGGATCCTTCGGGCGCGGGCATCCAGCCGAGGCGGACGCGTTCGTTTGGACAGGCGGTGAAGCACCGGGCGCAGGCGAGACACGCGCCGCGGTCCGGCTCATAGTCCGTCCGGCTCTGACGCAGGGACAAGGCCAGCAGTTTGACGCCAATGACCAGTCCGACCCAGCCTCCGAAGAGCAAACCAGCCAGATCAAAACGACGCCGCAAATCCGCGGCCGCCGTCAGGATTTCCGCCGGATTGTCGGCGGCGCGCTGGAGGGAAAGGGCCTCCGGGGTCATCAGGCCGTATTGGACCGGGTGGATTTGCTGGCGGGTGTAACGCTCGGCCAGGGCCACAGTGGGATGGAGTTGCGCGACCGCCGGGCCGAGTTTGGATCCCGCCCACGCGCCGCCGAGGACCAGCGCGGGCAGAAGCGCCAGCAGCCAGCCCAGGCGTTTTCGCTCCGCGCCGAGCCATTTCGGGTTCGCGGCGGGGGCGACCGGCTCGCGCATGGCGCCGAACGGACAGGACTGCTCGCAGAGGCGGCATTGCGTGCAGAAACCGGGCGTGACGCGGACGCGCCATTTGGAGGCCAGGGAGGCGAGCCGGAGCAGCCCGCCGTAAGGACAAAGGAAGCGGCAGTAGGGCCGGCCCACAAACATCCCGGCCAGGAGAAAGGCCGCCCCCACAGTCAAGATGAACACACCGCCCGAGAGGCGGAAGAACGGGACGAACGGATCGTAGCGGCAGATCACAAATCCGGTCCCGGTGCCGGCGTAGATCAGCCCCGCGCCCAGAAAAATATAGGGGACAACGCCGAGGGCGCTCTCCAGCCAGAGGGGAACTTTGACGGGCTTGATGAGCATAAAATCCTGGATCGCCCCCTGCGGGCAGACCCCCGCGCAAAAGGCCCGCCCCGCGAACAGGGCCACGACGATGGGCGCGAAGCAAAAGATCAGCACCGTCACCGGCACGGCGTAATCCGGGTTGAAGAGGCCATAGACGATGTTTTGGGGCGAGCCGATGGGGCAGACGCAGCCTTTGCGGTAAAAGCCAAAATAGGCCAGGGAAAAGAGCGAGAGCCAGAAAAGGCCGCGGCGCGAGCGTTTTGTGTAAATCAGCCAGACCGCCACTCCGAGGGCGGCGAGCAGCACGCCGGCGTCGGCGTATTGCAGCCAGAACTGGCGCGCGGGGGGGGTGGAGGCGGAGGGGAGGCGGTAGCCGCTTTCAAAATCGGGCGGCGGGAAACGCGGGTCGGCGGAAACCACCAACGCCAGGAGGGACATCACCCCGAAGGCGGCGAGGAATTTGAGACGGCGCGTCATAACTTCACCGGGTGGTGGTCTTCAGAAGGTAGGGATGGTCCACCGGCACACGGCGGAAGGCCGAGCCGGGACAGCCACGGGCGATGGCGCACTCGTTGCAGTTGAGACAGCGGTCGTGGCGGATTTGGAGGAAGAGGGAGCCGTTGCCGAAGCGGTTGCAGCCCTCGACGCACTTGGCGCAGCCGATGCAGAGCTGTTCGTCAATACTATATTGATAATAGGGGTCCTCGACGTAGGCGCGCTTGATGGCGGCCGTCGGGCAGAGCTGGTTTTCCGCCGCGGTGGTCAACTCGTTCGGCTCCGGCGCGAAGAATCCGGTGCAAAGCTGGCAGTAGCCGCACACGGCGTAGGCATGGACGCATTTGACGGCGGACTGCTCCAAGACGCACTGGGTGGCGCAGTTGCCGCAGCGCAGGCACAGGGCGGGGTCAATCTGCCAGACCCACGACTTGGCGGTGCTGCGGCCGGCCAGGGCGCCGACGGCCACGCCCACGCCGGTCATCGTCAGCAGGCGCGCGCCGTTGCGGAGAAACTGCCGCCGCGTCACCGGGGCGCTGGCTGGGGGTTTGGCGTCCATGGTTTGCCGGTTGGGGCGCGTCAGGCTTTGCGCCTCATCACGCGGATGTCGTTGGCGACGATGTCCAGGACGTAGATGCGTCCCTCCGAATCCACGACGACGTCAATGCCGCCGTGGACGCAATCGTTGAGGTCGGTGCAGGCGTGGGCGTTTTCCGGGAAGGATTCCGGTCCGGCGACGACCGACTCAAACTCGCCCGCGGCGGTGTAAATCTTCACGCGCGGCAGGCCCTTCTCGCAAGTGACGACGCGCCCGTCGGGCAGGACGGCCAGACCGATGGGATTGCAGCAGCCGCAGAAGCCCTCGATGGCGGCGGTGGGTTTGCCCCAGGAGGCCTCCAGATCGCCATCAAAAGTGTAGGCTTCCACCTGGTGGCGTCCGGGATTGTTGACCCGCAGCAGGCCGTCCCGATGGATGATCACGTCGAGGAAGGGGCTGGGCACGATGAAGCCAGGCACATTCCGGTCCGCGTCCTTGACCCCGATGCGGCCGAGGATTTTTCCGGCGCGGTCGTAGCGCAGCACGACGAGCTTCCCGGCGTCGGCGGCGAAGACATCTTTGTCGCCCGCCGCCAGGCCGGTGAGCCAGGTCTTGGGGTCGGGCGAATCCCATTTGGCCGAGCGCGCGCCCTTGGGGTCGAACACCTCGATGTGGTCGCGCAGGCCGGCGAAAATGGTTCCATCG
This sequence comes from Verrucomicrobiota bacterium, assembly GCA_050015895.1. Classification (GTDB taxonomy): domain Bacteria; phylum Verrucomicrobiota; class Verrucomicrobiia; order Limisphaerales; family Palsa-1400; genus JBEKOF01. The sequence continues at coordinate 3,980 of JBEKAN010000118.1, read as the reverse complement.
CGCGCCACGGCGGCGCAGCAGGCCGGCCCCGCCAGCGCCAATTCCAATCCGGGTTGGCCCGAGCGTGTGAGGGAAGTGATGTAGTTGCCCGCGCACACGTAGAGTTGGTCGTCCGACCCGATGGCCAGACGCCGGGCTTCCTTGTGCGGCACCGGCCAGCGCGAGACCTCCTCGTAGGTGATGAGTTTGGGGTCGGTCTTCTGGAAGCGGGAAACGTCGTAGGCGAAAGGGTTGGCGGTCCCCTTGTCGTCCGCCTTCGCGCCCGCCGCGGTGGTCAGTCCTATAATGGCGGCGGTTTTCGTGACGACCCCGAAAAACTCGCGCCGGTCGAAAAGTTCCAATTCTGGTTTCATGTTGACCTCGCTGGGGAATGGCCGAGGGCCTGCTTGGCGGACAGGGCCTGGGGAAGTCCGCAATCCTCATAGACGGCGCAGCCCCTGCACAAGCCGGCGCTGACGCAGACCTGGCCGGCGGGGCGGGCGGCCTCGCGGGCGACCAACTTGCCGCTGATGGCGGCCAGGCCGCCAAGAATGGTGTAGCGCAGGCCGTCGCGCAGGAACTGGCGGCGGCTGGCGCCGGGATTGGGAGAACGAGTGCTCATGTCTCTGCCGTTTTAGTGAACATGCGCTATCTGGAGGAAACAGGCTCAACGTATTTTGCGCAAGCCTTAACATTTCTTGGCTTGTTTTCTGTTTTCTGTTGGATGGGCGCTTTGGCGTCAAGCCTGCGTTTATGGTTTGCCCGACTTTGCCTGACTTTGACGCGGCTGTTCTTCTTGAGGTTCATCCGGGAGGTCTATGAGCGATGGCCGCGCGCCTTGGGCGTCACCGGCAGCACCGCGTCCGTTAGTTGCCCGTAGAGCGAGAGAATCAGGGTTTCGCCGTCGGCGGTTTGCCGGGGAGCAGGGGGAATTTGCCGTTGGTGTAGTCTATGATGATCTTGTCGAAGTAACTTTGCGTCGTGGCGTCGGGATGGTTGCCATGAGCGGAGGTCTGACCGAACCTGATGGAGCCATAGACTTGGGATCCGGGAGTTGATTGCGCCACCATGGTCGTTCCCACCTGCGCGAACCCGTTGGCCGGGTCGAAGACCGCGCCGGAAACCGTTCCCGCGCCGCCGTCGAAACACAAGTTCACCCAATACGGTTTTCCGACGGCCACCTTGACGTGGGTGGGGCTGTAAGTGGTCTTGCTGCCGGCGGAGGCGCTGTGGCAACGGAGGTAGGGACCCCCCTGATCTTCTGTTTCCACTTGCAGAACGCCCCAGGTGCCAAGGGTGGTTTCCAGGAAATTGATGCTGTCGAACTGGACCCAAGGGATCGTTACGCCGGTGGTGTAGAAGCACGCGACCGTGATCCTGGTGTATCGTCCGGGCAGACTGCATTTGACGTAGTTGAGCTGATTATTGTCGTTGAACATCCAGGAACGGGCGGCGTTGGTGCCGGCGTAGGTCACGCCGCCCGCGCTCACCAGGCCCGGCAAAGCGCTTGCGTGCTTCGTCGAGACCCACATGCGCCCGGTGATGCTCCAAGTCGTCCCGGCGCCGTGGCTCGAAGCGCCCATGATGCTTGGCGTCAACAGCTCGCCGTCACCGCCGCTTTCCATATCTTGCAAAATGTCCACCGGCAACGCCGCGAATAGATTCGACGCAGTCGCAGCCAGGCCGAACAAAAGGCCTCCGAAAATCATGAACAATATCTTCATATTAGGATTAAGATTAGGAGGGGCCGTCCAATATCATTTTGTTTGCGAGCCAGCCGAGACGTCCAGGCAGACCAGACGGGTGAGGTCGCGGGCGAGCAGGCGGCCGCCGACCAGCGCCATTGGGCCCCAGGACTCGCGGCCCTGGAGCACTTGCGCCTGGGCCAATGGGGTGAATCGGGAGGAGGAGTCCTCCACCAGGGTGAGTCTGCCGGAATCGTTCATCACAAAGAAAAGGCCGTCGGCAAACAGGAAGGGACCCAGCCCGAAGGAGTCCCCCGCCGGGCTGGCCCAGAGGACCTTGCCGTCCAGACCCAGACAGACAAACCGGCCGTCGGGGCGCGTGCCAAACACATTGCCATTGTGGAAAATGGGCGTCTGCTGGGTCGCGGCGAAAACTTCCGGGGCGAGCTTCCAGACCGTTTCCGGCACGAGTTTGCCGCCCTGGTCCTTGAGTTGGAGGAGCAGGCTGCCGGAGTTGTAGCCGCCCGCCAGGAGGATTTTGCCGCCCTCGAGAACCAGCGGCGAGGGCACGGTGGCGATGCTGATTTTCCAGGCGTCGGTGTCCCACAGCAGCGCGCCGTTCGTGGCGGAGACGCCCGCCACGCCGCCGCTGCCGCAATAGACATAAAACCGCTGACCTGCGAATTCCATCGGCATGACGGAGGAATGGGTCATTTTCCAGCCGCGTGGATTGGGCGCGCGCCAGAGGATTTTCCCGGTCTCAAGTTCCACCGCGGCCAGCAGGGCGTCGTGGCCGCCGGGGGCCAGAATAACGGCGTTGCTGTCAATCAGCGGGCATTGGCCGGCGTACCAGGGGGGAACGGTCGCGCCAAATTCGCTGACCAGATTCATGCCCCAGCGCAATTCCCCCGTGGCGGCGTCCAGGCAAAGGACATGGCACTTGGGGTCCATGGCGACGATGAATTTGTCGGAGAGCGCGGGCACGGTGCGGGTCATCCCGTGGTTGCGCTTGACAGGAAGGTTGTAGGCGTAGCGCCAGAGTTCGGCGCCGTCGGCCAGGGAGAGACATCGCAGGGCGTTTTGCTTTTTGTCGTAGTCGTAGTCCAAGAGATACACGCGGCCCTCGCGAACCACAACGCCGGCGTAGCCCTCGCCACAATCCACCGCCCACAACTGGCGCGGGCCGGCGGGGTCCCAGGAGCGGGCCAGGGGCGTGGTTTCCGGGCTGATGTCGTCGCGGTTTGGCCCGCGGAACTGGGGCCAGAGGCCGGGGAGGTTCGTCTGCTGGGCCGGACCTGGGATGAGTTTGCCGGCCAAGATGGGATTGATGGCCGCCGCGCCCTCGGCGCCGGGTGGCTGGTCGGCTCCGGGAAGGCGCTCGGAAAGGGAGTCCTCGCCCTGGCGCGCCCACCAGAAGACCAGGGCGGCGACGGCAAAAACCGCCGCCAGCAGGGGCAGGGCCAAAACAAATCGGAAACGATCAAATTTCATCGCGACACCCTGAGAACAGTAACGCCGTTGCCGAGGCGGAGACAATGCCAAAGCGTTGATTCGTGGTGGTTTTCCTGCTGACAAATCGCAATTCTTGCTGCATTTTAGCGAGCAATGAATTGGCATGATTACATAACCGTTGATCCAGCTGTTTTGGTGGGGAAACCGGTGGTTCGCGGCACGAGGCTGGCCGTTGAATTCGTTCTGGGCTTGATCGCGCAGGGATGGCCCGAAGAAGAGATCATGCGCAACTACCGGCTGACCCGTGACCAGGTGAGGGCCTGCGCGGCTTACGCCCAGGAGCGATTGAGCGAAGAAAAAGCTTTCGCGCCGGCCAAATAATCCCGGCCATGCGCCGGTGCGCGAACGAGAACATTTCGGAGGACTCCGTTGCCAAACTGCGGCAGAACGGCCATGACGTGCTCTGGATTCCTTGAGTATTTCGAATGAATTTCAAACTGCCGGGGCGGCGTTCCACGCGTCGGCCTCCAGTTCGAAGAGGAGGTCGGGGCGGCAGATGCCGCAGTGGGCGTGGATGGCGGGGAGGGAAGGCAAACCCCGCGCGTCACACCAGGCGGGGAATTCGGGGATGTCGGCGCGATGCTTGAAATAGGCGGTGGCGCGGGTGATGTCGGAAAATTCAAAGCCGCGCGAGGCGAGAATGGCTTCGACCACTTCCAAGGTGAGATTGATTTGCCGGCGGAGGTCCCCCGGCCATAACGTGCGGCCGTCCGGCGCAATGCTGGCGGTGCCGGAAATCAACAGACGCCGGCCGCGCGGGGAGGAAATCTCCATCGCGCGGCTGAAGGAGCTGCCGTAGGCCGG
>JBEKAN010000117.1:0-12583 GCA_050015895.1 Verrucomicrobiota bacterium | reverse complement strand
AGAACCGGCGGGTTACGCAAAATGATTGATCCTGTCCGGCCCCACTATTACTTTGCCCGCGTGTTCGCCCGATTCGCCTTGTTGCCGCTTCTTTTGTTCGCGGGCGTTGCGTTTCCTCTTTCCGCCGCGACGTACTGCGTCGCCACGACGGGCGATGACACCAACCCCGGTTCGCCCGCCGCGCCCTGGCGGACCATTCAGAAGGCCGCCGACTCGCTCGGCCCCGGCGACACCGCGCTGGTGCGCGGCGGCGTTTACACGGAGGCGGTCACGGTCCATGTTTCCGGCAGCGCGGCGGGGGGCTGGGTGACGTTCAAGAACTATCCCGGCGAAACCCCCATCGTGGACGGCGCGGCCCTGCAAGTCCCGTCGGGGGACACCGGGCTGTTCTTGATCGTGGACAGGAGTTACGTGGCGATTGAGGGGTTTGAAATTCGGAATTACCAGGCCAACAGCGATTCCCGCGTGCCGGCGGGCGTCTTCATCACAGGCGGGGCGCACGACTTGGCGCTCGTCTCCAACCGCGTGCATGACATTGTCAACACCAATAAAAATGGCAACGCTTTCGGCGTCGCCGTTTACGGGTCCTCCGCGGGCCGTCCGATCAGCAACCTGGTCGCCCGCGGCAACGAGGTGTTCAACCTCCAGACGGGCAACAGCGAGTCCTTCACCCTCAACGGCAATGTCATCAACTTCGAGATCAGCGGCAATTCTGTCCACGACAACAATAATATCGGCATTGTTTTCATCGGTTTCGAGGGTACCTGCCCCGATCCGGCGCGGGACCGCGCGCGCGACGGGGTTTGCCGGAGCAATGTCGTCTGCAACATCAGCGACTCCCGCAACCCGTCCTACAAGCCCGGCGACAATTCCGCCGACGGCATCTACTGCGACGGCTGCTCCAACGTCCTCATCGAACTCAACGAGGTCCACCACTCCGACATCGGCGTGGAACTGGCCAGCGAGCACGCCAACGGAACCGCCGATCACGTCACGCTCCGGGACAATTTCATCTGGTCCAACCGCACCGAGGGCGTTTCCATCGGCGGCTATGACGCCAAACGCGGCCGGACATTGAATTGCGCCATCATCAGCAACACCCTGTACCACAATGACACCCTCCGGGGCGGCAGCGGCGAGTTGTACATCCAATACCACACAGCCTCGAACACGATCACCCACAACACCCTGGCCGCCAACTCGCAAAATCTTCTTATTGACAGCCCGTTCCCCGGCTCGGACAACCTGGTGGATTGGAATCTGTACACCGCCCCCGGCGGCTCCAACCGCGCGCAGTGGGTCTGGCAGGGAAAAACCCACACCGGCTTCGCGGCGTGGCGCGCCGGCACCACCAACGACGCCCATTCGACGGTGGCGGATCCGGCGTCCGCGGCGGCGCGCGCGATTTTTGACCGGAGGGGGAGTCCGCCGCCCTGAACGCGGACGGGGCCGGTTGCAATGCCGCCCCTACTCCCGTCCGTTGGCGGTGACCGGGTAGCACCAGAGACGATTCTTGTTGGTGTCCAACTCGTCCAGATACCAGAGATTCGTCTTGACATAACTGACCGAGCAGTCGAACAGGGCCTGCACACCGCCCGCCTGATGCCGCCCGCTCACGCCCTCGCTGGGATAATTGGCGCCGTCGTTGAAGAATTGCGGCTCGTTTTCGTCGGTTTCCCAAAACGCGCACGCCTCCGTCCACATCGCCGACATCTTCTGCGGCGGATAAACCATGTCCATGTAGCCGACCACCCCGCCGTTCATGGCATAACTGGAGATTTGTTGCGGGCGCGTCTCCACCCTCTGGTCCAGGATGGAAAAAACCGCGAGCGTCGGATTATCCATCGGGCAAAAGTAGATTCTCGGGTTGTGCAAGGTGTCCCAGAGCAATCCGGTGTCCACCTGGAATCTATCGGTGCCGGGGGCCCCGATCTGCACCGCGTAGAGCCAGCCGGTGTTGGTGCCTTGCCCATTCGTGTTGATGAACCCTCCATTGTCCCAGTTGGGCGGCGGAAGAAAGTCCCCGTGATCCGACGCGTAAAGGTTTACCGCCATCATGATCTGCCTCAGATTGTCCATGTCACTGGCCTTCGCGGCGTGATTTTTGGCTTTGCTCAAAACCGGCAGCAACAGGGCGGCCAGAATCGCAATGATGGCTATGACCACCAGCAACTCCATCAAAGTGAAGGCGTTGCGGCCTTTGGCGTCCGCCGCCTCTCCGGCGCGGCCGGCTGTCTTGTTGTGGGTAAGGCCATTCATCTGATTATATATTGCCGCTGGAGGCCGAAATCGGACATTTCCCCGGTTCCACTCTCGACATCCTCCCGCCATTCCAACCCCTTTTGGATAATTCCGATGTCGCGCCCAACTCTTTGGGCTTCGCTGTCACAATGCCAGAAGCGCCGCCTCTTTGTCCAGACAATTCCTCCTCCCGTTGTAATGCGTCAGTGATGGATGGCGTGAAGGTAGGGCAGCCCGCAACGCTGCAGCCCGCAAGCATGCGGGCCAGCCCGTTGTTGTTCCATCTGGCCAACCCTGTGTTGTTCCATCTGGCAGTCCTCTGCCCGCCGCGGCGCGCACGGAGTGCGCGCCCTGCCCCCCGTGACTGACGCATTACCTCCGTTTTCCCGGCGCGCAACCGGCGCACCCGCGCTCCCCGCGACTTTCCCGTTGTCGCGGGGTTGGGAGCTTGTATGTTGTCGCGCCGCAAGGCATCACTTTAACCGTGGAAATGAAATTATGCGCGAACGCCCTGTCTCAGTCACGATCTTCGGCATCCTGAACATCGGCTTCGGGGCGCTTGGCTTGTTGAGTTTGGGGATGCAGAATGCCGAGGAGTCTTTCGCCGCGAAATCGCCCTTGCCGTGGCTCAACCGTGTTCTGGGCCTCTTGAGTGACATGTATCACGATCCAACCTACGTGCTTTGGCGCGACATCTCCGTCCCCCTTCGGGCGCTGGCCGGAGTGGCGCTGCTGGCGGCGGGAATCGGTTTGTTGAGACGGAAAAACTGGGCCAGACTCGCCTCCATCGGCTATGGGGTCTATGCGATCCTCTTCGTTTTGGCCAACCTCCTCGTCATGGTGTTGGTCTTGGGAGGGCCGGTGCGGGAGAGCCTCCGCAACGACCCGGCATTGCTCGTGATTCTGGGAGGAGTCCTGTTGGTGGCGGGGTTGCTCATTTCCCTCGCCTACCCCGCCCTTCTCATTTTCTTCATGACACGGCCCAAGATCCTGCCGGCCTTCGCGCCCCCGGCGCCGCCGGCCCCGCCGCCGCCTTGAGCCGCGCGGGCGGCGACGCGCGGGCACATTTTGCGCTATCGCGCGCCTTTGACGGAATTGGATGGACCGGCCGCCGTCAGGGCGCCGTCCTGCCTCCTCCTGCCGCAAACCAGGTAGCCCGCCAGCGCCAAGCCCGCCGCCCACCCGCCCAGGCTCAGGAACAGCGTGGTCATGTCGGGGCGATAACGAAACTCCACCGTGTGGCCGCCCGGCGCAAGAAACACCCCCCGCATGATATAGTTGCAGCGCAGAAGGCGGGCCGGCTTTTGATCCACCCACACGCTCCAGGTCTCAGCGAACCGGTCGTTGAGCAGGAGGACGGCGGGCGTTTTGGCGTCGGCGTGAAGTTTGATCTCCCTGGCCTTGTAGTCTGTGATCTCCACCGCGCCGGCATCGGCATTGGGATCCCCCGGCGCCTGCTCCACCGTCGTGTTGGTCGCCAGCAGGACGGTTTGCGCGGGATTGAAATTTGTGGACAGGAGGGTCGCCAGCGTGGCTTCGTCGTTGGTGGGTGTCCGCCAGTTGGCAAAGAGTTTGGCGCGGGGCAAAACGTGGTCGAATTCCATCAAGCCGCCGATGCCTCTGGGGTCGTTGTCCGCCGTCTTGTCCGCCGTCATGTCGCCGGCGGGATCCGGGTATTGGACGCCCGCTTTGAAATGGATTCGCAGCGGCGCCACGAGTCGGAAGCCGTGCCGGAGTGGATCGCCGTGTTCGTTGAGCAACCAGACCGTGGGCACCAAGACCCCCGCCTGGTTGGTCCCCACGTTCTTGTCCAGCAGGATATAGCGGGTCCCGGTCAACTCCCACAAACGCGCCGAGGGCTGAAGATCCGCGGTTCTGGGGTCGGTGCCCTTCAATATGAAATTCCTCAAATAAGCGTCGTCCAACACAGGCATCCGGGACATCTGCGCGAAATCCAAGGTCTGAATGTCGTGCTGGGGAAACTCGTTCTGCATCCAGAAATTGTATGCCTGGCCAAGGACGCTGCCGCCATTGGCGCTGCCCGGACCGCGGGGAGAGAGCCGGCCGACGACCCGTTGCTCATACGGCTTCTTGCTCGCCAGAAAATCCAACACGTCGTTGCTGGCGTACTTTTCCTGATAATCATAATAGCGGATCCACGGCAGATCCGATCGCCCCAAGTCCGCGACGAGGACCGCGCCCAGGAACAGCCAGGCCCACCTGGCGCGCGCTCCGCTCCACGCTCCGCTCAGGATGGCCGCGACCGCCCCCGCCGAGAGCACCAGGAAAAAAACAAACCAAGCGGCCTCGCTGACGCAAAATCCGGCCAATTGCGGGGCCCGATCCACTTCGAGCTTATAATCCACAAGATACTGAATATCCACAAGATACTCAATCAGCCGGTCTTTCGAGCAGACAAGGACCACAAAACCCGCCACGGACGCCGCGACAGCCAGGGCCGAGCCGACCATCCATTTCTTCTCAAACCCGGCGGTCCGCGACCACCACGACTTCCGGTTTTCCGGCCGGAGGCCCGTTTTTTTGACGATGGCTTGCAAGTAGCGGCGATGGAGTGTCTCCAGACCGTATCCGGCCAGGATCAGCCACGAGAGATGAAAGGGATGCAGGAATTTGATGGGGTTGCGAATCGTGGAGAAATACGGCACACGATAAAGAAGGCTGTAAAGAAACCCGTACCGGCCCCACGCCACCATCACCGAGATCAGAGCCGTCGCGCCCCAAAACCACACCGCGCGCCGCTCATTGGGGGAGAAGGGGGTGTCGGGGCCGCGCCAGGTGTTGGCCAGCGCGAAGAGCGCCAGCAAGCCCACCAACACCCCCGCGTATTCGCCCGTGCCACTATGACGGTAAAAAAAACCCAGGTGCCTCACGATCCCATCGGACACAGTGTCCCGAATTCGTGGATCGTCACTCTTCATGCCTTCGGTTTCCTTCGGATAGAGAGTCAATCTGGACTGCACTTCCTCGCGCACCTTGGGATCGGGGCTTTTGAGCTCGTCAATGCGCGGATCATGGCCGACCAGTCCCCAATAGGAGCTCGATTTGTCCGGCCCGGTGACATACTGGACCATTCGATAGCCGAAGAGGCCGGGAGTAATCAGCCGCAAGGTTTCCACCTTGGGCAGGCTCCACTGCGTGTCCCGGTCCCACACTTTCTCCTTGGTTTCGGTGTCCTGGCCGGCGGTGACGATGCCCTCGATTTGGGTTTCCACCAGACTCGAAATGGTGTGGGCGGCGATCAAAGCCGCAAAAAACACCACCACCGCTTCGGTCCAGAGGGCCGTCAGCGCCTTCCCCGCCATGCCGGTTTCCTCGGTGAGAGCTTTGAAGATCACGAAGCAACCGACGCAGACACTCAGAATGGCTCCCACGTCGTAACCCTCCATCAGATTCATGCCCACCGCCAACCCCGCGAGAATCGCCTTGGCCCACAATTGCCGGATCGTCTTGGAGCACAGGGCCGCCAGGGCGAGAAAAGTCATGCCCATGGCCAGATTCCAACTTCCCAGGCCCCAGCAAGCCGTGGAAAAGAAATCCATGTTCAATCCCGCCGCCAGTCCCCCGAGGACACACACCCCCGGCTTGAACCCCAGTTGGCGGAAAAACACCCAGGCGCTGAAACCGACAAAGAACAAGGTCAGAGGCCCGTAAATCTTCAGGAACAGGACCGGAGAGAGAAGGGTCAAGAGAATGATCGAGAGGTTGGGGGAGGCGCTGGGGGCTTCCACGCCAAGCCAGGTGATATTCCGCCAGGTTCCCAAAAATCGGCCGGGAAGGCTGTTGCACTGGGCCTCCAGCGAGCCTAACGGGGCGTCATTGGCAAAAAGAACCCGGTGCGGCTCGAAACTCTGAAAGAAGAAGACCACCAGGATGGCGCCGAGGATCCCCGCCAACCAGAACAACTGATTGGGGCCGCGCTTGTTCTCTTCCAACCCGAACAACTGATTGGGGCCGCGCCTGTTCTCTTTCTTGCCGTTGGTTGGGCCGCGCATATCAGTTGCCAGCAGGTTCGGAAATCATGGAGCAGTGTTTTGAGCCGCCTTCGCGACAGTGTGTCAGATACTTCATGCCGACGGCAGCGTCAGGTCCGGTGGAGGCTTGGCACCGAAGGCAGCCCCTTGGACGGTTTGGATTGCATGGCCGCCTGCCAGCGAATTTGACGGGTTTCGGACGGCGCGGGATTGCGCTGGAGCGACTGCTGCCCCAGCACCCGGCTGTTGGCGCGTGTGACTAGCCCGGCGGTCCTTTCCTGGATTTGCTCCACCGTCGAGGCCCGCAGTTCCGCCTGGCCCGATCCTTTGCCACCGAGCCGGAAATAGGCAAAGGGGTCAATTTTCCAACTTGCGAAAAGGGGGTGGGCTTCTTCCTTGATCAGATTGCGCGCCTCCACCGCTTGCAGTTTGTTGAACTCCATGTTTGAGACGGCCCGCTGGACTTCCAAGGGGTCGTGCCTGAGACCCAGCCAGTGGAGAAGGTTGCTCAAAATTTCCACCGGATATTGGAGCAGAAGCTCATAAGGGACGAACAACACGGCCGCACCCTCGTCCGCCGCCCGCAAATAGCTGGAAATGTTGTTCTCCCAGTCGCCCAGCCGCCCCAGGCAAAAGGCGTCAATTCCACAGGCGGTTTTGGCCTTCAAATGCTTTTGGCGCGCGAAGTAGTGGTACAACGAAACCAAGGCGTCGTCGGGCGAACGGTAGAGATAAATGAATTTGCAGTTGTGGAACATCCCCGCGCCGGCGCCGCCGCCGCTTCCGCGCGCCCGGGGCGCGCCCCAAAGTCCTTCCTCCAGTTCGTCGAAGACCTGGTGCGTCTTTACGAAAAGGCCGGGATCGGGGGCCGTCTCATTTCTTGGGCTGATCCAGTTGCAGTAAATATCAGGAACGATCTTGTTGTGCTGCACCGGCAGTTCGGTGCTCGTCTCAATGCCCTGGCCTTGCAAAATGACATCCGCCAGAAGATAGCGCACCCAGGTGTTTCCGGACCGGGGAAAGGAACTGACAAAACTCACCGGACGCCCCAGCCGGAGGCGGCGGCGGATTTCCCGCGTGTTGTGCATCTGAATCACCAACCGGACAATTGGGGCCGGACCTTCGTGCAGGAGCCGGGGGATTTCCTGGACATTGCGGGGATTCATAAAAAAACGCAAGGCCGACCCCACAGAGCCAAACGCGCGGTTTCCCGGCGCGCGGCTCTTGGCTTGCTCAGACGGTTGGCCGGTCATGTTCTGCCTCCCCGGTTCAATACAACCCTTGTCCTCCCATCGCAAGCGGATTCCAAATGAACGTCCCGCGCCACATCCCGCGCACCGCTCAATTTCGGTAAGGTTTCACCCTCGTTCATTGCGAGTGAAAGCATTACATCACAGGGGGGGAGTGTCAACCCCTTTCTTGGCCGAGGATTGCCAATTCAACCTGAGTGGCCCCCCGCGACGCCAAGGCCTCCTACGTGAAAACTTGCCGGACAGATTTGTCTTTGAGCGACAAGGCCGGCCTTTCGATCAGATACCAGGACAGAATCGCCAGCGGGAAGGTGCAGAGGGCGGAGAGGAGGAAATGGCACAACGGGTGGACACCGGGAAAGAGCACCAGAAGGCTTTGTTGCACAGGATAGGCGTAAATATAAACACCATAGGAGTAATCCCCCAGCCGGTTGTATGCCAACAGCCGTCCTTTGGGCAGAAGGGCCAGCACAAACAAGGCGTAAGCCAGCCAAAGAGGAAGCACCGCCGGCAAAAGCCCCAGCGGCCACGCCACTCCCGCCACCAACGCGCCCGCCCCCAGCACCTTCCACGAAACCGGAATTCTGTCTCCATGCATATAGAACATCGCGCCGAGGAAAAAGCAGCCGGAGAATCGAAGCATGTTCACAACGGCCTCCACAGTGACAAAGCCAAGAATCTGGCTGGAAACATAAAGAACCACCACCCCCCCGGCCAGAAAGTCGAACCACCGCCTCCTCTCCACCACTCCGATCAACGCCAACACAGCCACCGCCGCATAGAGCCAAACCTCGGCGGGAAGAGTCCAGAGCGAGGCGTTGACCATGTTGGGAATGGGGTTGCTCTGGAAGACCCCGGGCAATCCGGCCGGGATGTTCAACAGATCAAAGAGTTGCGTGTGTTCAAACACGTACCGATACACCTCCCCATTTCTCAGGTACTCATGCGCTGGCAGCGCTGTGAACGCGCTCCCCACCACAAATGCGCTGAACAATGAGCAGACAAACAGTCCTGGAAAAATGCGCAGTCCCCGCGCCAGAACAAACGCCCCCACCGATCCCCGGCTGAAAAGGCTCTTGATCACCAGATATCCGCTGATGACAAAGAAGGCGTCCACGGCCAGTTCCGAGGGCGCGTAACCGGTGAGCTTGCGGATCGGATCTTGATTCACCCGCCCCGAGCAGATCGTGTAGCTGTGGGTGAAGATGACCGACACCGCCGCCAAAACGCGAATCAGGTTGAAGTTGTTCTGCCGCCCGGAATCAACTTGGCGAAGCGTTCTCATCCGGTTTCATTCCTTCTCCAGCGTCACGTCCCCGCCGATGATCCGCTCCAGCCGCCCATGCTCCGTGCGCACCAGCAGCGCCCCGTCCGCGTCCAGCGATTCCGCCCGCCCCCGCACCACCCGCTCGCCCACGCGGATGGCCACATCGCGCCCCAGCGTCGTGCAATGCTCCCGCCATTCCTCGGCGACCACTTCAAACTGGCCGCGCCCAATCCGCTCATAATCACAATCCAGCTCGCGCAGGATCATCACCGCCAGCTCGGCGCGGTCCAGCGTCCGTCCGCTCTCGATTTTCAACGAGGTGGCGGTTTTGCGCAGGTCGGCGGGAAATTCCGCCGCGTTCAGATTCACATCCACCCCGACGCCCAGCACAATTTCCTGGATGTGATCCAGTTCCGCGCTCAGCTCGGTCAGAATGCCCGCCACCTTCCTGCCCCGGATCAAAATGTCGTTCGGCCATTTGATCTCCGGGGCGATCCCGATCAGCGGGCTCATCGCGCGGGCCAGGGCGGCGGCGGCGGCGACCATCACCTGCGTGGCCGACTGCGGCGGCAGATCCGGGCGCAGCAAGATGGAAAACCAAAGCCCTTTGCGCGCCGGCGACACCCACTGCCGGCCCAGCCGGCCCCGGCCCCGGCTTTGCGCCTCCGCGAAAACCACCGCGCCTTCCTTCATCCCGTCCCGCGCCAGCCGCATGATGATGTCATTGGTGGAGGTCGTCCGCTCGAACACCCGGATGTCCCGCCCGATGACGCGGGTTCTGCCCAGCCGCGAATAGAGGTCGTCGGCATGCAGCAGGTCGGGCGCGCTCAACAAGCGGTAGCCCAGGTGCGGGCTGGCCTCGATGTCGTAGCCCAGCTCCCGCAATTCCCCGATCCGCGCCCAGATGGCCGTGCGGGTGATGCCCAGTTCGCGCGACAGGTCCGCCCCGGACACCGATCCGCCGGGGGACGCGCGCAAGGCTGTCAATATATGAGCGTCAACGGTCATGGGTTGGGTCCGTGTCCGCGGTGAAATCCAGCGCGATGTCCACCGCCGGGGCCGAATGCGTCAGCGCCCCCACCGAAATGAAATCCACCCCAGTTCCGGCGATGGCGCGGACGGCGGACAGGTTGACCCCGCCGCTGGCCTCGGTTTTTGCGCGGCCGGCGATCCGCAGAACTGCCGCGCGCAGTTGCTCCACCGACATGTTGTCCAACAAAATAATATCCGCCCCGGCCCTCAACGCCTGCTCCACCTCCTCCGGCGCGCCCGCCTCCACCTCCACCTCCATTTGCGGATGGGACGCGCGCGCCCGGCGGACCGCCGCCTCGATGGCGTTGGGCGCCTCGCTCCGGAGGGCGGCCAGATGGTTGTCCTTGATCAAAACGCGGTCGAAAAGCCCGAAACGATGATTCACGCCGCCTCCGCAGACCACGGCGTATTTTTCCAAGCGCCGCCAGCCGGGGGTGGTCTTGCGCGTGTCGAGAATGCGCGCGCCGGTCCCGGCCGCGGCCTCGACAAACCGCGCCGTCAGCGTGGCCACGCCGGAGAGGCGCTGCGCGAAATTCAGCGCCACCCGTTCCGCCGACAAAATGGGGCGCGCCGGAGCCCGCCAAATTTTCAGGAGCGGGAAACCCGCCGGCACCGTCTCGCCGTCCGAGGCCCCGCGTTCGATGCTGGCTTGCGGGCATAATTCCAAAAACGCCGCCTCCGCCAGGTCCAGTCCGGCGAGCACCAGCCGCTCGCGCGCCACCATCACGGCGCTCACCCGCGCTTCTTCCGGCACCACGGCCAAAGTGGTGACATCGCCTGATCCGATGTCCTCCCGCAGCGCCGCCTGCACGGCCTGGCGGATTTCCGCGCTTGTCAACATCCCGGAATTTTAAGCTTCAAACCGGGAACTTCAAACCTTAAACTCCGCCATGCCCTTGCCCGTCATTTCCGTCGAGCAGATGCGCCAGTGGGAGAAGGCCGCTTGGGCGGCGGGCGTCACTCCCGCCGCAGTCATCAAGCGGGTGGGACGCGCCCTGGCCGCGCGCGTCCTCCAACTCACCCGGCGCGGCGACCCCGTTCTCATCCTGGCCGGACGCGGCCATAACGGCGACGACGCCCGCGCCGCCCTGCCACTTCTGCGCGGGCGCGAGCCGGTCCTGGTGAGTGCGCTGGATCCCCGCGCCGCCGCGAAGGAATTCCTCCAGAAAACCAGGCCCTCCCCCAATCGTCCCCGGTGGATTATTGACGGCTTGTTCGGCATCGGACTCAACCGCCCGTTGGACGGACCTTGGCGGGATTTGATTGACGCCGTCAATCACTCCGGCCTGCCCGTGCTCTCTGTGGATGTGCCTTCCGGTCTCAACGCCGACAACGGGCGGGTGGAAGGCGCGGCCATCCGGGCCGAGATCACGCTGACCGTCGGAGCGCCCAAGCGCGGGCTGCTCCAAGCGCCGGAATGGGTGGGCCGCCTGGAAGTGGCTGACGACGTGGGATTGATCCCCTGCCCTGCTGCCAGCCAACAGAATTGGATCCTGCCCGAAGACTTCGCCGCCTGGCCGCTCCGCCGGCCCGTCGAAAGCAACAAAGGGACGTTTGGACATCTGACGTGGCCGCGCAATTGCAGGCTGCGATGGTGCGGCCCTGGCGGGCGGGCCGGTCTCTCCCAGACAAATGCACCGCCGTCTTGTTCGGTCCCGGTCTGGCCCGGAAGAAACTTCCCGCCGCGCTTGTCAAAGAATTGCGCTCTGGCTGGGAGAATTTCCCAGGCCCTGTGGTGGTGGACGCCAGCGCGCTGGACTGGTTGACGCCGGGCGCGACTCCCGCCCGCGCCGCGCGCGTGATCACACCGCATCCGGGCGAGGCGGGGCGTCTGCTGGGCATCGCTCCGGAGGCGGTGCAGGCGGATCGGCTGGGGGCGCTGAGGGAATTGTCGCGGCGGCTGGGCGGTTGTTATGTGGTGCTCAAAGGGCGGCACACGCTGGCGGGCCGCGCGACCGGGCCGGTGTTTGTCAACAGCACCGGTAATCCGCTTCTGGCGCAAGGCGGGAGCGGGGATTTGCTGTCCGGCTATCTGGCTGGCCTGTTGGCCCAGCCCGCCTGCCAGCGCGACCCTCTGACCGCCATCCGCTTCGCCGTCTGGCAGCATGGCGCGGCCGCGGATGCCCTCTCCCAATCGCAGCCCAATTGGACGGTGGAGGACTTGGCGGATGTTCTGGGGTTCGCGCCAGCGCGCGACTCGTGACTGGAGGCGGCACCCAGCCACCTCACCAGGGGCCTTGGGGGGCTGGAGCCGTTAACCCGTTAGGACCCGCGTAAACATTTGGGATTTTTGCGTTTTGACCCGTTTGGGAAAGCCGTTAGGAGGCGTCAGGAAGGCGTTACGAAGAAGTGGGGAAAGCGGGCTCCCGCAATTGCTCTGGCGAAATTGCGGGGGGGTGGTTAAGATAGGGTGGATAAAACCGCTGATGCCGGAAACGACGCCATTGCAGCCGGGACAAGCCTTTGCACAAGGGAGGTTTGTCCTCGCCGAATTTCTGGGCCGGGGCGGCATGGGCGAGGTTTGGCTGGCGTGGGACGAGCGTTTGAAGGAATCGGTGGCGCTGAAGTTTTTGCCTCCGGAAATTCGCGGCGATCCGGCGGCGCTGGATGATCTGCGCCGCGAAACCTCCAGCAGCCGCAAGCTCACGCATCCCAACATCATCCGCATCCACGATCTGCACGAGGAGTCCGACGGCACCGCGTTCATCGCGATGGAGTACGTGGACGGAACCACTCTGGCGGGGCTGAGGCTGGAGCGGCCTTCGCGGGTGCTGGGGTGGGATTATTTGCGCCCGCTGGTG
>JBEKAN010000116.1:0-13761 GCA_050015895.1 Verrucomicrobiota bacterium | reverse complement strand
CGGTCATTGTGAAATTGCCCGCGCCGGCACCAACGTAAATGCTTGCGGAACCATAGGAGTGTATAACCGGGCTGCCACCACAATAGATGATGCCCGCATTCGCCGTCGTCGCAGGCAGATAACAATTACCGGCAATGCTCATGTTTCCATCCCCATCATCCAATAAATTCCTGTAGTTGGGATTGCCAAAACTATTTGCCAATGATCCGACCTTGCCACTCTGGTCAAAACCAAACAAACTTCTTTTGGCACCAGCGGCAATAACTCCCACCGACGTGGCCGACGGATTATACATGCCGAATTGAATTGCTTCCCACCCATCTCCGATGAAGCCACCAACAGGGTCAGATGTATTGCGAATGCGGATGGAACATCCAGGGGAAAAGGCCGTGTCAGTTCCATCCACTTCGAGTCTTTCCGGGGTGCTGGCCACACCGATGGCGATGTTGGTGGTGAAACTGTTGACGCCTGAAAAAGTTTGGTTGGAATTGAGGAAGGCAACATTGGCGGGCAGGACGCTTAGCGGCAGCGCATTCGATCCCGTCAAATTGGCCGCATTGATGTTGGTCAGATTTCCGCCGTTGCCGATGAGATTTGTCAGTCCGCCGCCGTTGCCCGTGAACGAACCGACGAAACTATTGCTTGAGCTGTTGAATGTGTTGGCGCCGTTGAAAATGTTGGCGGTGCTGAACGTCTGAACCGCGCTGCTCGGCGGCGGGGCAATCGTCAACGTGGCGGCGGCGGAATAATGGCTGCCCGGATTCTGCACCGCAAGACCCACCACCGAACCGCCCACAACCGAGGCGGTAATCACCGCGTTGGAACCAGTGACATCCGTCACGGTGACCAATGGCGCGTTCGTGTAGCCCGACCCGCCGTTTGTGACGTTGGCGCTGGTGATGAATCCAGAGGTGACGACCGGCCCGCCCGTGGCCTGAATGTTGGTGTTTGGCACGCTCAGCCGCGCAATGTTCGTGCTCAACTGGCTGTCCGCCAGCGTCCCGGCCAGATTGGTGGTTTGCAAATTGGTCAATCCGCCGCCATTGCCGCTGAAGGCGCCGGCCAGGTTCACGCCGCTTTCGTTGTTCGTCATCACCGCGCCGGGCAGTTGCGCCAGCGACACGGTGCCAACGATGTTCCCGGCGGCGACGGAATTCGCGCTGGCCGCCGTCAAGGCGCTGGCGGCGTTGGCGGAATAAATGGCGTAAGGCGCGGGGCTGAGCGGCTGGAGCGGGGTCAGGCCGACGTAGCCGCCCACGCCGTTTGTGCGCACACTGATCGCCAGCCATATCGGGCTGCCGGTGAGGACCGGCCCAAAGTCCAGCGAGGTGGTGAACAGTCCGTTGGTCACGTCCACGGCGAGATTCGTCACGGTGCCGCCCACCTGGCTGCCGCTGCCCGCCGCATTGGGGTACAATGCGAACTGGAAGTCGTAAAACCCATTGGCCGGGCTGCCGTTGTTTTGGAGCTGGCCCTGGTAGGTGAAGGCCGTCCCTTGGGCCTTCAGAGTGGAGAGTTCCGAGTTGAGAGTGCAGAGCGCCAGCAATGCCAGCGCGATGATTGTGTTGTGGAATTTGGATTTCATAATGAATTCAGGTTTCAGCCCGCCTGATGAGGACAAGTTTTGGTTCAAACACATTGTTTGGAATGGGTCGGGAAGGATATTGCGCGAAGTCCACCGCTGAGTAAAGCGAATGAAGAAAGAAAAAAAGACAAATTTCTTGACCAGCCGCTCCGGAAGAAACGGAGAGAAAGTGGATTGCTTAACTCCCTCAGAATGAAGCACTTGCGGCGAAAAGGCGCCAAAGTTGAACACCGGGCTTTTTTACCGCGAAATACGCCGAAGCGAAATACGCCGAATACTCGAAAAAGCTGCGTGACGATTGGGCAGCCCGGGGGAACTGAAGCGGATTTGCCGCAAAAGAACACAAGGAACTCAAAGGGGGCGGACTGAAGCTCTTGACCACTGATGGCACGGATGGCACGGATTGCCGCCGGAGAGCGCCTGAATTGTATTGCAACCGCGACCAAAAAGACGAATTGGCCACAAGAGAACGCAAAAGACCGCAAGGAGAAAACAACACAAGTGGAAAGTCGGGAGGGAGCAATGGATCAGTTTTCATGTGAAAGGACTGTAACCGCGAACCACGCGAACCACTGAGATTTTTGACAGGATGGACAGCATGGACAACATGGACAGCATGGACAGGATTTCGGATTGGAAGACGGGGCGCGGCCAGCCGACGGAGATCTTCATCCTGTCTCAAAGCCCTGTACGCGTATTCCGCGTTTCTGCATGGGGATGATTTTAACCGCGAACCACGCGAACCACGCGAACCCCTGAGATTTTTGACAGGATGGACAGCATGGACAACATGGACAGCATGAACAGGATTTCGGATTGGAAGACGGGGCGCGGCCAGCCGACGAAAATCTTTATCCTGTAAATCCTGTTCATCCTGTCTCAAAGCCCTCTTCGCGTATTCCGTATTCCGCGGTCAAAAATGTTTTCCCTGCGCGGCCAGCCGGCGCAAAAGGCCCAAAAGATGAACACGGGGATTTTTTACCGCGAAACACGCGGAATACGCGAAAAAGCTGCGTGACGATTTCACGCTTTGAGCAAACCCAACTCGGTCGCGATGGTTTTCTCGCCTTTCAATTCGTCCACGCTGGCGGTGATTTTGGCGCGGCTGAAATCGTTGACCGGCAGCCCCTGCACGATCTGCAACGACTTGCCGTCGCTCCGCACCGGGAAGGAACAAATCAACCCCTTCTCAATTCCGTAGCTGCCGTCGGAGCAGACACACAGGCTGTGCCAGTCGCCGGGCGGAGTGGGCGCGAGAACGGACTTGACGGTGTCAATGGCCGCGTTGGCGGCGCTGGCGGCGCTGCTCATTTTCCGCGCGTTCAACACCGCCGTGCCGCGCTGGGACACGGTGGTGACGAAGGTGGTCTTCAACCAATTTTCATCCTGGATGACCGCGGTCACAGGCCGGCCGCCGATTTTGGCGTTGTAGAAATCGGGGAACATGGTCGGGCTGTGGTTCCCCCAAATCCCGAGATTGGACACCGCGCCGACGCCGACGCCGGCCTTGATGGCGAGCTGTGCCTTGGCGCGGTTCTCGTCCAGGCGGGTCATTGCGAACCAGCGCTCGCGGGGGATTTGCGGCGCGCTGTTCATGGCGATGAGACAGTTGGTGTTGCAGGGGTTGCCCACCACGAGGACGCGCACATCCTGGGCGGCGTTGTCCTGCAAGGAGCGGCCCTGGCCGGTGAAAATTTTGCCGTTGATGGCGAGCAGGTCCTTCCGCTCCATGCCCTGCTTGCGCGGCACGCTGCCGATGAGCAGCGCCCAGTTGACCCCCCGGAAGGCCTCCGCCGGGTCCGCGGTGGCGATGACTTTCTGGAGGGTCGGCGGGGCGCAATCCTCCAACTCCATGACGACGCCGCCCAAGGCGGGCAGAGCCGCCTCGATGTCCAGCAAGTGAAGGACCAGAGGCTGGTCGGGGCCGAAGACCCCGCCCGAGGCGAGGCGGAAGAGAATTGCATAACCGATGGCGCCCGCCGCGCCGGTGACCGCGACATGAATTGGAGTTTTTGTCATATTCGCGCCATCGTAAACGCAGGAGCAAAAAATCAAAGCACAAATTTGAGAAGGAGAGGGAGAAAAATCGCCAGTTGGATCAACGTCACAATTCTCGCTGAACCAGCCCATGAACCTGAAGGAGCCTCCTCACCCCGGCCCTCTCCTCCACAAGTTTGTGGAGGAGAGGGAGAAAGATCGCCAGTTGGATCAACGTCACAATTAGCCAGCTTTTTCGCTGGTTGGGTTCTCTCCCCGACGCGCGGGGCGAGGGAATGGGCAAAGCGCGTGGTGGCGGTGGCAAGGCGCGCCGTGGGTTCAAATTGTGTGTCCTGCGCCGCTTGACATCAGGCCGGGAAGGTTCTAATCTGTAGGCGAACAGCGAAAGAAGAACACTATTAGCTCCGTTTACACCCGCCGCGAATTCGTGAAGCGCTCCACTCTGGCCGCCGCCGCCGTGGCGGTCGCCCCGGCAGGGCTGGTGCGCGCCCAGACCGCGCTCAAACGGACCGCCGTGGACGAGGTCACGCTCGGCAGCACGGGCATCAAACTCAGCCGGCTCGGCATGGGCACCGGCAGCATGGGAGGCAAGGTGCAAGCCGCCCTGGGCCAGGAGGGCTTCACCAAACTGGTCCATTACGCCTACGATCAGGGCATCCGCTACTTCGACTGCGCGGAAGCCTACTCCACGTTCGGCTGGATGGCCGGCGCCATCAAGGGACTCCCGCGCGAGAAGCTGTTCATCCAATCCAAAATAGACGGCAAACCGGCCGATGTGCTGGAGAGGATTGACCATCATCGCAAGAACTTCGAGAGCGATTATGTGGACAGCATGCTCATCCACTGCATGCTCCAAGACGGTTGGACGGAGGAATGGAAACGGATCATGGACGGATTTGACCAGGCCAGGGACAAGAAGTGGATTCGGGCCAAAGGCGTCTCCTGCCACGGCCTTCCCGCCTTGCGCGCCGCGGTGGCGTCGGATTGGACGCAAGTCCACCTGGTGCGCGTCAACCCCCAGGGCCACCATGTGGACGGTCAGACGCCGGAAATCTGGAACCAAGTCTGCCCGCCCAATGACGTGACCCCCGTTCTGGCCGAATTGAAGACCATGCGCGCCAAGGGCCGGGGAGTGATCGGCATGAAACTGATCGGCAACGGCGAGTTCCTGGCGCCCGAAGACCGCGAGCAATCCATCCGCTTCGCCATGTCCCGCCCGGAACTGGACGCGGTCGTCATCGGCTTCAAGAGCACGACCGAGATTGACGAAGCCATCCAGCGCATGAACGGGGCGCTGTCCGCCGCGAGCCAAATGCCTTCCCTGACCCGGTGATTTCCGCCATGATGCGCCCTCAAAACAAGCCAACAACGCAATGAAAACCGAACCGACGAACAAAAACAACGCGGTCAGCCGCTGGCTCTCCTTCCGCCCGGAAATCAAGGTGGTGGACTGCACCATCCGCGACGGGGGCCTGATGAACAACCACCAGTTCGAGGACAAAATCCTGAAGGTGGTGTATGAGAGTTGCGTGGCCGCCGGTGTGGATTACATGGAACTGGGCTACAAATCGTCCCGCAAAGGCATCAAGGCCGGGGAACATGGGGATTGGAAATACTGCGCGGAGGAGGCCTTGCGCCGAATCGTCGGGGAGAACAAAACGGCATTGAAACTCTGCGTGATGGCGGACGCCGAGCGGTGCGATTATCATGAGGATATTCCGCCGAAAAAGGACTCCGTCGTGGACATGATCCGCGTGGCGACCTACATCCACCAGATTCCGACGGCGCTGGACATGATCAAGGACGCGCACGACAAGGGGTACGAAACGACCGCCAACCTGATGGCCGCCTCGACGATTCCCGACTACGAGCTGAACGAGGGACTGCAAATGCTCGCCAAGTCGGAGGTCAAGGTGATTTACCTGGTGGACAGTTTCGGCGCGTTTTACAGCGAACAGGTACACGCCCTGGTGAAGAAATATCTGGGCTACTGCAAGTCCTCCGGCAAGGAGGTGGGCGTTCACATGCACAACAACATGCAACTGGCCTTCGCCAACACGATTGAGGGCATCATCGAGGGCGCGAATTTTCTCGACGCCACGATGGCCGGTCTGGGCCGCGGCGCGGGCAACTGCCCGATGGAGTTGCTGCTGGCCTTCCTGCACAATCCCAAATACGAGCTTCGGCCGGTGCTGGACTGCGTGCAGAACCACATCGAGCCGATGCGCGTCAAACTGCGCTGGGGCTACGATTTGCCCTATCTTCTCACCGGCATGTTGAACCAGCACCCCCGCGCGGCCATCAAGTTCAAAGAGGCCGAACTCAATGGTGAAACAGGCGACATCCTCGATTTCCACGACGCGGTGACGGATCAGGAATGATTGGGAACGGCGCCTGTGTTGAGCGGGCCTTCCAGGGCCGGCGCCCCGCGCATTGACGCATTCCGGGATGAAATCACCGCCCCAGCCAGTGGGGCAGGAAGGTGGTCAGCGGGGGCAGATAGGTGATGAGCAGGACACCAATCAGCAGGACGCATTGCATGGGAATCACAGCGCGCGAAACCTGGAGCACCGGTTTGCCGAAACGGTAGGAGGAGATGAAGATGTTCAGCCCCACGGTGGGGGTGAGCAGGCCCAGTTCCATGTTCGCCAGGAAGATGACGCCCAGGTGAACGGGATCCACGCCGTAAGCCAACGCGAGGGGCACGATCAGGGGCGCCACGACGATGATGGCGGAATAGATGTCCATGACGCAGCCGACCGCCAGGAGGCAGAGGTTGAGGGCGAGGAGGAAGGCGTATTTAGACTTGACAAACCCCGTGACCCATTCCACCGCATGGGTCGGCACCCGCGCGTCCACCAGGTAATTGGTGAACCCGAGCGCGACCCCAAGGATGAGCAACACCCCGCCCACCAGCAACCCGGCCTCCGCCATGACGCGGGGAATGTCGCCGGCCCGCTTGAAATCGCGGCACACAAACGTCTCCACCAGGAAGGCGTAAAGGGCCGTGACCGCCGCGGCCTCCACCGGCGTGGCCCATCCCCCGAACAACGCCACCAGCGCCACGACCGGCAGCAGCAGTTCCCATTTTGCCGCCCAAATCGAGCGCCCCGCCTCCGCGCGGTCGAATCTGGCGGCCTGGGCCGGTTTCTTGGGGCCCAGCCAGATTCCCGCCAACGATGCCATCGCCACCAGCACCAAACCCGGGCCCAGCCCGCCCAGGAACATCCGTTTAATCGTCACTCCGCCCGCGCCCGCGTTGGCGTTGGCCACCACCGCGTAGAGAATCAACGGCAGCGACGGGGGGAACAACAAACCCAGGCCGCCGGAGCCCGTCACCAACCCCAGCGCGGAGCGCTCGGTGTATCCGGCCCCCAGCAGCACCGGCATGAGCAACCCGCCCAGCGCGAGGATCGTCACCCCCGACGCTCCGGTGAACGAAGTGAAGAACGCGCAGGCGATGACCGCGATAATCGCCGGTCCGCCCCGAAGCTGGCTTAGCAGCGCGTGAAAGACCCGGATCAGTCGTTTCGACGCCCCGCCTTCCGCCAGGAAATATCCGGCCAGCGTGAACAGCGGCACCGTCGGCAGCGTCGGATTGGTGACCATGGAATAGTGCGTCAACGAAAGGGAGGCGATGGGCGTCCCGTCACCCCAAAAGAGCATCAGCGCCGCCCCGCCCAGCAGGGCAAAAATCGGCGCTCCCAGGATCACGGCCGCCAGCAGCCCGATCAGCCCCGGCATCACCAGCCGTTCCGGGGCGACAAACGGATGCAGTCCGATCCCCGCGATGCCGCCTGCCAGCACCAACGCCGCCAGCCGTCCGCCCCACTGGCCGGACGCGTTCCAGAGGAGCCGCAACGCGATGACGGCAAAACCGACCGGCATGATCAATTGCACCGTCCAGATCGGAATTTGATAAGCCATCATGTTCCCCCCCTGCCTTTCCGACGCCGCCAGTTGCGCCGCGGCGACGGAGAGGAAGGCGCTGATCGCCGCCGCGACGGCGCTGCTATAAACCCGCGCAAAAACTTGCCAGCGCCCCTTGAGAAACTGGGACAACGTCGAAAGGGAAAGGAGACGGCGGTCGCGCGCCGCCAGCATGCCGCCCAGGAGGCTGATCACCAGTGTGAGATGTTGCTGGATGGCCGTCGCCCCGCTGACGCCGCTCTGGAACAACCGGCGCAACACGATTTCCAGCAGCGGCAAAAGCACCAACGCGCCCAGCGCGAGGGTGACGAGCGAGTCTTCCCCGACGCGCGCCCACCGCCGCCACCCGTCGGGCGCCGGCGCAGGAGGATTCTCCGCGCCACTCATTGCTTGGGCTGACCGGCGCGATAGATGGCCAACTGGTTGGTCACCTGGTCGAAAATGTCCGCCGGCACAATGGAACCCCGGATTTTGGGATATGCCGCCTCGATCTCGCGCCGCCATTGGGCCTCGGCCTCCGGCGTCAGCGGGTGGACGGTCAACCCGCGTTTGCGCATCGCTTCCACCGATTCCACGCTCTCGCGGCGCCCTTGCGCCTTCATCTTCGCGCCGGCCTCGACCGCCGCCTGGCTCATGGCGTCGCGGGTTTCCGGTGGGATGTCGTCCCAGGTTTTCTTAGTGACAACCAAAGCCCCCACCAGCGGCGCCCAGGCCAGATCCAGCATGTTCGGCGCGGCCCGGTCCACTTGTCCGGCCAGG
Source organism: Verrucomicrobiota bacterium (assembly GCA_050015895.1). Classification (GTDB taxonomy): domain Bacteria; phylum Verrucomicrobiota; class Verrucomicrobiia; order Limisphaerales; family Palsa-1400; genus JBEKOF01. The sequence goes on along the minus strand of JBEKAN010000116.1, from coordinate 5,489 downwards.
GCGTAGTTCGGGGGCAGAGCAGCGGCGTTGATGAGGCCGGTTTGCAAATTGGGCAAAATGTCCACCTCCTCCAAGGGAACCGGGTTCAGGCGCGCGGAGCGGTAGAGGTCCACAAACGCGGGGCTGCCGGCCTCGACGAAGAGCTTGGTTTTCCTCAAGTCGTCCGGCACGAGGAGCGGGTCTTTGGAAAAAAACCGGACCCAGCCGCTGTCACCCCAAAACAAGGCCACAAATCCCCTGGCCTCGAGGCGCTTTTCCAGAATCGGCTGAAGCTTCTGGACGATGTAATCCACTTCCTCCAGTGTGCGGAAGGTCATGGGCATGAGTTGAAGGCCGCTGACGCCCGGCTCAATGACGGCCAGCCCGGAGGCGGTGAGCAAGCCGGCCTGCAATTGGCCCAGTCTCATGCGTTGCACCATGTCCGTCTCTCCGCCCATCGTGCCGTCCGGATAAATCGTCAGCGACACACTGCCGTTGGATGCCAGCCGCCATTTTTCCCCCATGGCGGCCAGTTCTTTGTAGTAGGACGATCCCTTGGGCGCCAGGGTGCCCAGCCGCACCCTCAGAGGACCGGACGCCGCAAACACCTCATTCGCGCCGGCAAGCAATCCGAGTCCCAGGGCCGCCGCCATAGGAACGAAACCCCGGCGCGTCAACCGCAGGGGCTTTGCGTCAGACTGGACCAAGCTCCGGCTCATTCGCGTCATTTTGCGCGTTTCAATCTGGATGGGTTGGACATTTCTCATGGTGCGATTAAAAAAAGATCGGCTTTTCGCGACAGGAGCCAGCGCGCCCGCCGCTGCATGACCAGATTGACCAGCCGCGTTGCGGGATTGGCGTCCGGGTTGATCGCCAGCGCCTGCTGGAGGAGCGAATCGAATTCCTTGACGTCCTGTTTTTGCACCGCCACCGATTCCGCCATGGCCAAAAGCGGCGCCGCCTCCCTGCCGCCCGACAGGGCCATGGCTCGCTCAAAGTGCTCCCGCGCTCTGGCCGCGGGATCGCCCGCCGCCCCTTGCCGGCTCATTTCGTAGGCGATCAAAAAGGCGTGGATCGCGCCCTGGTCGAAACTCTCGTCCAATTCCAGCGCCCGGTCAATCAGCGCCTCCATCGCGGGGACTTGCGCGACCAGGTCCGGGTTGTCTTTGGAAAGTGAGATCGCCCCCGCCCACGCGCAGGCCGTCCAGTACAGGAACGGCACATCCTTCTTGGTCGCGCTTTGCGCGGCCGCCTTGGGATGGGCCCGCAACGCCTCGGTGAAACCCGGGTGGCCCGCCTCCAACCCGCGCAGGCCGTAACCTTGCGCCCGGAGATAGAGCCGCCTGGCCCGCGCCCGCAGCGCCTCGGCCCCAGTGAGGTCCCGGGCCTCCGTTTCGTCGGCGTCCTCCTGCACAAAGGCGAAGGCGTACTGAGTGAAGCCGCTGGTGGCGGCCAGGAGCAGCCCTCGATGCCGCGGCTTCTCGGCCAGCAGACTCTCGATGAGCTTGAGACTGAAGGGGGAGGCCGCCTGGATGAAGTCCGGATCGTCGTCGCTGGCGTAAACCGCCCCGCTCTGGCTCACGGCGTTGGAGATTTGATTGACGGCGTAACTGTGAATGGCGCAGCCGCCGCCTGCCATCCACGCCACCACACCCAGACACGATGGCAGCCCAAACCTCAAAAGCATCCGGCTCACGATCCTCTCCCTCCGTCCGGCGTTCCCGCGCCGGCTCCCATGTTCCATTCTCGGATTATCAGTCTTGGCGAACATTGTCGCAAGGCTACCACGAGGCGGCCTTTGCCAAAAGCCAAATCACCGCCGCCCCCAGGTTTAAAGTGAAAGGGCCGACCCTGGGAAATTGCTGCGAGAATCCCGACTCGTCAGATCAAAACGACGCTTCCGGGATGGTGCCGACGGAGGGGGTCGAACCCACACACCCTTTCGGGTACCAGATTTTGAGTCTGGTTTTTTGGCCCTATTTTACGAGTGAAGCTGTATTTTTTGGTTACTTTATGGTTTACTTTCGCGCCTCGATTTGCTCCAATATGCGCACGTAACGGAATTCAAGAGAAAGCGAGCGTAAAATGAAACATCGCACAGGCCATTTGTTCAGACGGGGATCGAACTTTTATGTCCGCTGGAGCGTCAATGGCAAGGTCATATCCAAAGCCTTGCGAGACAACAGCGGCAACCCAGTCACCACAAAGCGCGATGCTGAGGAAGTCAGGCAGAAGGTTATGGCGCCTTTCGTCGTGGCTGACGAAGCCACCGCCCTCGAGTCCATGGTCGGCAAACTGGCGGGCCGCAAAGCAGAGCTTGCCAAATGGGAGGACAAGCAGAACCCGCCACTCCTGCTCAGCTCGGCTTGGAGCGAGTACCTCGCCTCACCAAACCGGCCGGACACGGGCGACGCTACGCTTGCTATTTATCGCGGCCAATGGTCCATGTTCATGGCCTGGATGCAGGAAAGGCACCCCGACCGGACCACCCTGCGCGACGTGTCCAAGGAAATCGCGGAAGAATATGCATCCTGCCTAATCAGCGGCAGCCGGAGTCCGAACACCTACAACAAACATCTCAACTTGATCACGCTTGTTTTCCGCGTTCTCAAAGCCAAAGCCAAGATAACCGAGAATCCTTGGCAGGATATTCAGCGCAAGCGCACCGTTTCCCAGAGCCGTCGCGAGCTTTCCATTGACGAACTGAAACAGGTCTGCCAAACCGCCAAGGGCGAATTGCGGACCCTGCTGGCGGTGGGCGTCTACTCTGGGTTGCGCCTGGGCGACTGTGCAACCTTGCGCTGGGCGGAGGTGGATTTGGCGCGCGGCATGATCCGCCGCATCCCGAGTAAAATAGCCCGCCGCAATCCAACGCCGGTCATTGTGCCGATCCATCCTGTCTTGCTCGGCTTGTTGGCCGAAACGCCTGCCGAGAAGAGGGGCGAATACGTTTTGCCAGAAACCGCCGCCACTTACTTCCGCAACCGGCGCGCATTGATCAAGGGCATTCAAAGGCACTTCCTCCAATGCGGCATCAGGACGCACGCGCCCACAAACGGCACCAGGGACTATCACCGAAAACTCGCCGTGGCCGTGGTCGAAGTTGGCTTCCACAGCTTGCGCCACACGTTCGTATCCCTTTGCCGCGAGAGCAACGCGCCGCTAGCCGTGGTCGAATCCATCGTCGGCCACAGCAACCCGGCCATGACGCGGCATTACACCCACGTTGGCGAATTGGCGGCCGGCCGGGCCGTAGCGGCGCTTCCTTCCGTGATGGGCGAGACCGTCAAGGCGGAGCCGCAAAAGCGCGATGCTGAGGCACTGCTGCGCGAAGTCAAAGCCGTCGCGGAGAAGATCACCGGAGCGAACTGGCGCGAGAAGAGGACCTCGCTGCTGACCCTGCTGAACGCCAGCGCCGAAGATGGACATGCGGCGGAGGGATAATTACAGTAAGCCCGTAATTCACCCCCGGCCTGACCCGCCGTGGAGGTCCTGCCGGGTTGCGCATTCGCCGCAGCCGGGCGGGAGAGCTGTGAAAGAGCTTATGGCCAGTTGTTACAAGGCAATCATCGAAGCCCGCGAACATGAAGTTCAGGGATGGACGCGCGCGGGGACCCTCTTGCTCGCAGATGGCAACGAGATCGAGATGGCGCCATTGGATCAAGCCCAACAGCTCGGTGGAATAATTTGGCGAGTTGCCCGGCTGAAATGCGGGGGATGGGGGTCTGAAGGCGCGAAGTCGTGTCTGATTGATGGCGAAAGCCTTTCCACCGCCATTAGCCGCGCGAAAGGCCAAGCGAAGGGGTTGGAAGGACGGGTGTTTAGGACGCTCAGTCAACTCTTCAAGGAGCTTGACACGTTCTACCCCAGTAAATCCAAAGGCGCTCTTGCATATTCAATCCCGCCCGGGGGGGCAAACCGACTGATGCGCATTGTTGGCGTCGCATGGAGCGAAGACCGAATGAGCGCAGGGCAAGACCCGTTCTATCTTCCGATTCTGTTACGCCGATTTGAGTTCCTTGCCAGCAGACAACGATCCGTCACGGCGGAAGGGGACTTCCCGGAGTATTTTTTTACTGAGTATTTTTTTACTTGCGCCGAAGCGGCCAAATACGCTGGCGTGAGTGAGCGGACAATTAAGAATTGGAAAAAGAGGGGATGGCTTAAGGTTGATCAAGATGGCCGCAAAATTCGTATCGCCCGCGCGGACTTGGATAAATGCAGGAAAGGGCAGTAACAGGACGCCGACGGAACGCGTCAAACTTTTTCTCTAAGAATTTTTTCCCTCCGCTTTCTCCCTGCTTTCCCTCTGCCTTCCCCCCACGTTCCCTTCCGCCATTCCTGGGCCTTTTTCGCAAAAACCGGGGGTATCTTGTTGTCAGCAAAAAGGCGCAAAACGCGCCGAAAAGAAAAAAATGAAAACTGTATGTTGTCAACAACTTTGGACGTGCTCAAGGCGGGTCTGAAAGCAGATCCGACCGTTTCTGCTGCCGACCGTGCCCGGCTGCTTGCCCTGCTTCGCATGGGGGCTGCACCGGACGCCCCACCCCCACACCCTGCGGATGTTGTGCCGCGCATTCTTCGCCGCGCCGAGGTCGCCAGTCGATTGTCAGTGTCACTTCGGACGGTGGACAAATTGCCCATCAAAAAAATCAAACTGCCCGGCCGGAGTCGCGCGGCCGGGTTCCTGGAAGCCGAGGTCAATGGTCTCCTCAAATGAAAACCTTAACCAAAATCGATTTCTTCCCTCTCCCCGCTTCAGCGAGGAGGGATACCTCAAGCAAAAAAAACGTTAAGAAGTCCAATTCGCCGAAGACAACCACAAAAGCGCGCCGCCCCGACCGGGCGGCCAAGCCAGATCACTTGAACAAATCAGAGAATCATCACAAATCAATGAAACTGAAGATCGACTTCATCGAGGACCAGCCTCCTGCTCCTCAAGCCATCGAAATAGAAGGCGCGGGCTCAAGCGGGACAGCGCCGCCCTGCTCCAGCCAGCATGGGCCCACCGACCAGAACCAATTTCCAATTTGTTGGACCGCGACACGACCGACCCGTGGCCCAGCAGCGAAAAAAATAGCGTCGGCACCCAAAGGCTACCGAAGCTTCGGGCAATTCAAAATAGAGAAAGGTCAAAAGAGATGAGAGAAATTAGGAATACTACTGACACGGCTCACACCAGCGATGGCGTGGGAAGAAAGGACGGAAGTAAAGGATGAACCAGATGGTAAAACTCAATGGCGGCAGGGTTGGAGAAGTGCAGGAGATAGGTGTGGGATGCGGCGAACTTTTGCGGGTCGCGCTGCCAACGGGAGAGGAATTGGTGGTGCCTGACACCGTCATTGATTTGACGATTGATGACACGCTCCTCTCCGGTAATCAGGGCCGGTCGACCACGGGTGAAGGCGCAAGACCGGTCGAAACCTTGGACGAGGTGTATGAACGCCTCGCGACGTTGGCACCCGGCGATTACGACCGCGTCCGGGTTGAGGAGGCAAAAAAAGCGGGTG
>JBEKAN010000115.1:0-11602 GCA_050015895.1 Verrucomicrobiota bacterium | reverse complement strand
AAATGAGTTACTCCGAAAGAATCAATTCGTTGCTCAGGCCAAATCCTGACGGCAAAATTCTTGTTTTGGATTTGTTTGCTGGCTGTGGCGGACTGGCATTGGGTTTCGAGGCGAGCGGATTTGAGACGCTCGGTTTCGAGCAGGATGCCGATGCCTGTGAAACATACCGGCGAAATCTGAAAGGCGAATGTCGGCAACTAACCCTTACAGCTGAAACGCAATTCCCCAAAGCCGACGTAATTATCGGAGGGCCGCCGTGTCAGCCCTTTAGCGTCGGAGGACATCAAATGGGGCTGTCCGATTCACGGGACGGATTCCCGATCTTCATTTCCGCCGTCAAACAACTTCAACCGGAGATTTGGCTTTTTGAGAATGTTCGCGGCGTTCTTTACAGCAACCGCTGGTATTTCGAGCAGATTCTCACGGCTTTGAAGGCGTTGAATTATGTCATCGAGGTGCGGCTTCTTAACGCTGTTAATTTTGGTGTGCCACAGAATCGTGAGCGCGTCATCGTCGTTGGCCATCGCGGCGAATTCCAGTTTTTTGATGAAGAATCCAATCGGGTTACGGCGGGCGAGGCGTTGGGGGAATTCATGCGGCTCTCGCCACCGGAATCCAAGTTCCTCACGCCAAGCATGGACGAATACGTTGCAAAATACGAACGGGCCTCCTTCTGCATCCGGCCGCGCGACCTATATCCAGACCAACCCGCCCGCACCGTGACATGCCGCAATCTCGCTGGCGCGACCGGCGACATGCATCGCATCCGGTTGCCGGATGGCCGTCGTCGCCGCCTTTTCGTCCGCGAAGGCGCCAGATTGCAGAGTTTTCCGGATTGGTTTGAGTTTTGCGGCGGCGAAACGAGTCAGTTCAACCAGATTGGCAATGCAGTTCCGCCGCTTCTGGCATGGCATCTGGCGGGGGCCGTGAAGAAATATCTCGCTACCAGCAAGCGGCTCACATCGGGCGAAATTCTCTATCGTAATCTGCCCGACCAGTTTGCCTTGCCGCTGCAATTCAAGGAGTCACCAGAAATGAAAATACCAAGATTCGTCAGCAATTCAGGCAAGCCGGCCAAACTGGTCAACCTCCTCAATGAGGCTCTGCTTGTACTCTCCAAGTTGGGAATTCCATTGGACGGATTGAAACCACGCGAATTGGAAAAGATGGCGATGGCCTTTCTTGCCGTGGCCGATGTGAAGCGCAGCGCCGACTGGTCGAAAGCGCGGGTTCGTGAAGGAAAGGAAACCCTCAAGTCTCGCGACATCATCGCTTACCTCAATCAACACTTTGAGGAACGAATCTCGATGGGTTCCTACGACGACATTCGCCGCAAGGATTTGAAACTTTCGGTCGTGGCGGGAATCATTATTGCGAGCGCGAACAAGCCAAACGCCGCCCGCAACGATCCGACACGCGGCTTTTCCCTTTCCCCCGAATACCTCGAAATCATCCGGCGGTTTGGACAGGCTAGCTGGCCGGAGGAAGTCGAAGAATTTATGGAGGAGAAGCCAACGCTAGCCGAACGCCTCGAAGCAGCGCGCCAGCTTGAGCAAGTGCCAATCAAATTGCCGGGTGGTGAGAAGCTGCAATTCAGCCCCGGCGAACACAACCTGCTCCAAAAGGCAATCATCGAACAATTTCTCCCTCGCTACGGTCACGGTGCTGAAGTGCTCTATGTCGGAGACACTGCAAAGAAATTTTTGGTTCGGGAGGAAAGTAAATTACGCGCCCTGAAGTTTTTTGAACTGCAACATGGCGAACTGCCAGACATCGTTGCCTATTCAGCCAAAAAGAACTGGTTGTTTCTCGTTGAAGCCGTCCACAGTTCCGGCCCGATTTCCCCGCTCCGACTTTTTGAATTGAAGCGGCTGGCTGCCAAATGCACGGCGGAAATCGTTTTCGTCACCGCGTTCCTCAACCGCGACACCTTCCGCAAGTTCGCTTCCGACATCGCCTTCGAAACCGAAGTCTGGATTGCCGACGCGCCGGACCATGTGGTGCATTTCGACGGCGATAAGTTTTTTGGCCCATACAGGCCCCAATGAGCATTCCAAACAAAACGCATAGGCAAAGTTATGGCCCACCGGACTATCCGTCTGAGGGGAATGTGGACTCCTCTTTGGCGGCAACTGCTTCATTCTGAGGTGCTTAGGGAGCTTGCGGCAGCGCTGCCGCCAACGATTAGACTAATTTGAGTTCGCGGAGGGTGGCTCCGACGGCGCTGAGGTTTTCGGGGCGCATTGCGGCGTGGCTGGTGGAGATGACCAGGCCGGCGCCGCCGGCCTTGAAGACGGATTGAACGGCGTCGCGGACGCTTTCGGGCGTGCTGTTCTTGAGTTGCACGTCAATCCCGAGGCCCGCGCAGATGCGCGTGTTGGAGCCGGCGACGCCGTCCACCGCGCGCTTTGTCTCCCGGAAGACATAATCGCCGGAGAACCGCTCAAACGCGCCGCGGGGAGTCCCGTTGACCGGCTGCTCGCGCAGTTGGGATTGGTAGTCGGCTTCGGGCCGGCCGATGATCTGCCCGTACGACTTCTCCTTCAAGTCCATGACGCTGTATTCGAAATCGAGCAACTGCTGCCGGCTCAGATCGCCGAACATGTTTTGGGCCAGGCTGTCCACAAACGAGGTCATGCGCTCCCCGGCCGGATTGTCGTAAAGCGCCGGTTTGAGAAAATCGGCGTACTCCGTATAGGGCCGGTAATCCTGCTCGGCGCGGTAAACCGGGTTGAACGAGATGTTCTGCCAGATGTGGTAACCCACCTGGATGCCGGGCCGGATGGATTTGGCCTTGGCGGAAAACTCCCGCTGCATCTCGCGCATGCTGTCCGACCAGAAGGTTTCCCAGACCAGCAATTCGGGATGGCGCAGCAGAAGCCGCCAGAATTCGACGTAATATCCATCGCGCGGGCGCTTCCCCGCGCGTCCGTCCCTGATGTAAGGCTCCAGCGCGAGAAAGGCCTGTTTGACCCGCTCGAAATCAATGCCCTGTTTGGCCGCCTTGGCGGCGCAAAACTCGCAGAAGCAGGACGTGTGTCCGGGATCGCTCTTGGCGCCATGATGCCAGGCGCCCATCGCGTTGCCCAAAGGCCCCTGCCGTTCCGATCCCCGCTGCAAGCCGTCCACGTCGTAGGAGCGGATGAAGTCCTCGACTTGTCCGGCGATGAGGTTGCGGAAATAGGGGTTGTTCAGGCACGGCCCGCCGGGATGGCCCGCGGTTCGACGGCCGTGGAGATCCACCTCATAAAGCTCGTCCATGCCCTTGATTTCCGGGCGCGCGCGGTTGTCCTCCTCCATCCAGGGGATGATTTTGACGCCGCGCTTTTTCGTTTCGGCGCTGATCTTCTGCATCGCGTCGGGAAGGCTGAAGTCGCCCGCGCCCAGGCCCTGGGGCTTCATCTTGATGTCGCGATAGAATTCGGGATGGGCGGTGACAAAGTTGCCGGCGGGGTTGTTGGCCCGGTCCAGACCGGCCCAGGAGGCCTCGAAGGGGTTTGCGTGGAGCATGAGGGTGTTGACGCTGGCGCGGTTCTGGACGTCGTCGAGAAACCGCGCGATGCCGTATTGGAGCAGATAATTCACCTCGGCCTGAAACCCGATCATGGGTTTGGCCGGCGCGGCCTGGGCTTCGGTGGCGGCGGCGCGGGCGCTCGTTGGCTTGAGACCGAGGCCGGTCGTGACGGCGGTGGCCGCCAAAGAAGTCGCCTTGACGAAGTCCCTGCGGGAGATTGGGCTGTTAGAATTCATGCTGGATGGTAACACAAAAGCCGAAATGTCAATGGCGCGGGCCAAGTGGGACGGGGGGCTGACGGACTCACTGATGCACCAACTCTCCTTTTTGCCTTGCCCATTCCGGGCCTGTCCGCTTCACTCGAACCATGCCTGAGCAATCCCAAATCACACGCCGTTCCTTCCTTTCCAAATGCAGCACCGCCGCCGCGGCCACCAGCATGACTTGGTTGGTCAAGACGGAATTCGCCTCCGCCCAGGGCGCCGCGACCGCCAGCACCGCCTCCGGCGCGGGCGGGCAGCCCGCCCTGCAACCAGTCAAGCTCAACTGGCTGGACGGCAAGCCGCCCGCCCTCCGCCAAAGCGTCAGTTGGGGTGTGCCCTGGCCAAAGGGGCAAGTCCCCAAGAGCAGTTCCTTCGCCCTCACCGCCGCCGACGGGAAGGCCGTCCCGGCGCAGACCTGGCCGCTGGCATATTGGCCCGACGGCTCGATTATGTGGAGCGGGCACAGCATCACCGCCACGCCGGACATCGCCGGCCCGTTGCAAATCGCCGTCGGCCCGGCGGCCGCACCCGCGACGCAACTCGACTGCTTGCAGGACACCGAGGCCATCACGATTGACACCGGCGCGATCCGCGTCCGCCTGCCCATGCAGGGGGCCAGCCTCATCGAGTCCATCTGGATCGGCGACCGCAAGATCGCCCAGGACGGGAAACTGATCTGCCGCCTTGAGGACCGCTCCAATTTCGAGACCGCCAAAACCATCCGCGAGGAAGATTTCCTCAGCCGCATCAAGACTGTCACCCTGGAGCAGCAGGGCGCCATCCGCGCGGTGGTGAAGGTGGAGGGCGAACACAAGTCCACCACTTCCGACCGCGCCTGGCTCCCCTTCGTCGTCCGTTTCTACTTCACCGCCGGCCTGGACTCCATCCGCATCGTCCATTCCTTTATTTTTGACAGCGACGGCCAGAACGACTTCATCAAGGGCCTGGGCCTCTCCATCGCCGTCCCGCTGCGCGAGGAAGTCATCAACCGGCACGTCCGATTCGGCGGCGACGAGGGAATGTGGGCGGAGCCGGTTGAGCCACTGGTGGGCCGGCGCATCATCAGTTACGGCAGCCAGGGGGAGATATTTCCCATCCAGCTATCCGGCAAGCGCATCCCCAACGCGAGCCAATACAGCTCCGCCGAACAGCAGTACATCCGGGACATCGCCACCTGGGACGACTACAAGCTGACGCAGGCCAACGCCAACGGATTTGTCATCGAGAAGCGCACGCAGTCCAAAAGCTCCTGGCTCCACGCCGCCGAAGGCAAACGCTCGCTCGGTCTGGCCTTCCTGGGCGATGTCACCGGCGGGCTGGCGGTGGATGTGAAAAAATTCTGGCAGAAAAACCCCGCCGCGCTGGAGATTCACGGCGCGACCACCTCCCTGGGCGAGGTGCGTGTCTGGCTCTGGTCCCCGGACGCGCCCGCGATGGACATGCGTCACTACGACATCAAGGGACACGGCTTGGACATGGCTTATGAGGATTGGAAAGAAGGCTGGGATTCGCCGCTGGGCGTGGCCAACACCAACGAGCTTACTCTTTGGGCCCTGCCCGGCGTCCCCGCCAACGCCGACTTGGTGGGCATGGCCAAAGCCGGCGCGGAGCCGTCCCTGCTGGTCTGCGCGCCGCAATACTATCACGACCAGCGCGCCTTCGGCTTCTGGAGCCTGCCCGACCGCTCCAACGCCGTTCGCCGCTCCCTGGAGGACCAGAACGAGACGGCCATGAACTTCTACCGCGACGAGGTGGACCAGCGCGCCTGGTACGGCCTCTGGGATTACGGCGACATGGGGCGCATGTACGACGAGATCCGCCACGTCTGGCGCTACGACATCGGCGGCCAGGCCTGGAACAACACCGAGCTGCTGCCCGATTACTGGCTGTGGTACAACTTCCTGCGCACCGGCCGCGCCGACTACTTCCGCCTCGCCGAAGCCATGACCCGCAACACCAGCGAAGTGGACGTGCATCACCTCGGACGCTTCGCACCGCTCGGCTCCCGCCACAACGTCAACCACTGGGGCGACGGAGCAAAACAGCCCCGCATCAGCCTGGCCGGCCTGAAGCGTTTCTACTATTTCCTGAGCACCGACGAAAGAACCGGCGACCTGATGCGCGAACAACTCACCGCCGACGCCACCTACTCGCAAGTCAAGAAGACCGATCCGCGCATGCCCGAGAGCGGCGATTACGCCAGCGCCAGCTTCGGCACCGACTGGTGCGCCTATTGCAGCAATTGGATGACGGAATACGAGCGCACCCTGGACCGCAAATGGCTGGACAAAATCAAGGCCGGGATGGATTCGCAACTCGCGCTGGCCGGCGCGCCCGGCCAGTTGCTGGGCGCCGGCCCTTACGACCCCACCACCGGCAAGTTTGTGGTGGAAACCGGTCGCGGCGGACGCGGCGGTCGGGGTGGCAGAGGCGGAGGCGGGGGCGGGCCCACCGGCTTCGATCTGCTTTTTGGAACCGTCGAAGTCATGGCCGAATTGGAACTGGTTGTGGAACATCCCAAATACTGGGAGGCCTGGCACACTTACGCCGCCCGCACCGCCGGCCAGCCCATGGCCTACGCGGCCTACATCACCAAGGACCCCGCGCTCGGCCAGCAAGTGGCGCAATCGCTCGTCGCCGATTCCCGGCACCGCGAGATTCGCCAGGGCCAGTACGGCGTCAATTTCGACGTCAAGCCCCATCGCGTCACCGGGCCGGACGTGCCCAGCCCGGTCTGGGAACTTCAAGGCCGTCCCGAGGCCGGCCCCGACGCGCACCGTCTGCTGGTCATCCTGGAATCCCTTGATTGGGCCGGCGAATACCTGCCCAAGGACTAATCTAAGACTAAGATCATGGCTGGGCTGGCGGCGGCGGCTGGGGTTGGGGGGCGGCGTCGCGGCGGATGATGGGATCGCCTTGGGCGACCGTGACGTCCAGGCCGGAGAAGTCGAGGTCCTCGGCGTTCTCCACCGTGATGCCGCGCTGGGCGGTGAACTTGCAGTTCACGAATTTGATGTTTTTGATGGGGCTGTCTTTCAGACCGCTGATGGAGCCGGCGGTTTGCGCGGTGCCGGAGAAGTTGATGAATTGCACGTTGCTGACCACGGTCAGGACCTTGGCCGGCGGGACCACCGGCCCCACCATGCGCCACGACAGGTTGAATTCGAAGGCCACGCGGGCGTTGTCCATTTGGATGTCGCGATAGACAATGTCCTCGATGACGCCGCCGCGGCTGGGCTGGGACTTGAACCGCGCGGCCTCGCCGGAGCCGGTGAATTTGCACCTCTCCACCAGCACATGGCGGATGGAGCCGCTGACCTCCGACCCCATCGTGATCCCGCTGCCCGCCCCGATGGCGCAGTCGCTGATGGTGATGTTCTCCGAGGGCCGGTTGACTCGAAGGCCGTCCTCGTCCTTGCCGCATTTGATGGCGATGTCGTCGTCGTTGCAATCAATGTCGCAGTGGGTGATCTGGACGTCGCGGGAGGAGTCAATATCCATTCCGTCGGAACTGGGGATGCGCTCGATGGCGCGGATGTTGATGTTGCTCACAACGACGTCCTGGCTGTAGAGGATGTGGAGGCACCAGACGGCCTGCCGTTGGAGGTGAAGATCGGCGATGCGGACGTGGCCGCAGTTGCTGAAGCAGATCAGGCGGGGCCTGCCTCCGCCGCGGCGGGCGGCCGAGTTGGCGCCGGAGGCGTTGGTGGAGACATTGGCCGCCGCGGCGCCGCGGTCGCCCTGCGCGGCCGGCGGGGCGTTGGTGGGAGCCGCCCCGCCCCGGCCGCGTCCACCGCCGCCGCCCCGCTGCATCCACAAATCGCCCGAGCCGTCCACCATGCCTTCGCCGGAGAGTTGCACATTGGTCATGCCGTCGAAGTTGAGGAAGGCGCAGGTCCAGAGGCGCTCGACCCCCTCCCAGCGGGTGTTGACCTGCGGATAATCGTCCGGGTTGGCGGTGCCCTTGAGCACGCCGTCCTTCTCCACCAGCAGGTTGACTCCCGGTTTGAAAAAGAGCGCGCCGCTCAGGAAGGCGCCTTTGGGCACGACCACCAGGCCGCCGCCCTCGCTGGCGCACCGGTCAATGAGCGACTGAATGGCCTTGGTGTTGACTGTCTGGCCGTCGGCGACCGCGCCGAAATCGGTGATGAGGTGACGCTCGGCCGAGGAAGCGGCGGCTGCGGCGGCCACGGCGGTTCCCGGCGCGGCCCAGAGCGCGGCCAGCGCGAGCAGGAGGAGGCAGATGGGTTTGGCGGCATGCGCGGTTACAAGCCCAGACAGGGCTGGGCGGGAGCCGCAAACCAGGGTTGGAGAATTGGGAATCATATTCGGGGCACTCTGAAGAAGGCGGCGGGAAAATGCAAGTCTCCAAAATTGCGAGGCCTGTGTGAAGTTTCACTGAGGAGGAGAACGGTAGGGCGCGCACTCCGTGCGCGCCGCGGCGGGCAGAGGACTGCCCGCCCTACCATCCAGGAAGGGCGCATTACCAATTGCGTTTGGGCGCGCCGATGGTTGCGCTTTTCCTTCTTGCGCGACGGGGCTGGCTTCCCTTTAATTGCGGCCATGAAATCAAAGATTGTCCTGCCGATGGTGGTTTGCGCCGTTTTGCTCTCCGGTGCCCGGGTCCGGGCGGCCGCGCAGCCGTTCACTCCACCCGTGTCGCCGCGGGCGGTGTATAATTTCAACCCCGGATGGAAATTCGCGTTTGGCGACGCGACCGGAGCCGATCAACCCGGGTTCGATGATTCGACTTGGACCAATGTCAGCCTCCCGCACACTTGGAACGAGACGGACACCTACCGCGACTACATCAGCCACGGCGGCGGCGACCGGGGCGAGAAGATGTTCGGCATCGGCTGGTATCGCAAACACTTCAAGCTGCCCGCCAGCGCGGATGGCCAGAAGGTTTTCCTGGAATTCGACGGGATGCGGCAGGCGGGGCGTTTCTTCCTCAACGGCGAGCCGGTTGGCAAGTATGAGAACGCCATCACGGCGGTCGGGCTGGACATCACCAAGGCGGTCAAATTCGGCGGGCAGGACAACGTGCTGGCGGTGAAGGTGGACAACAGCCTCAACTACAAAGAGGAGGCCACGGGCCAGGGGTTCCAATGGGAGGGGAAGCATTTCAACCCGAATTTCGGCGGGCTGAACCGGGACGCCAAGCTGATCGTGGCGGGCAGGATTTACCAGACGCTGCCGCTGTATGAGAATCTGAAGACCACCGGGATTTATGTATATCCGGAGAATATTGACCTGGCGAAAAAAACCGCGGACGTGACTGTCGAGGCGGAGGTGGTCAACGAGACGAGCGACTACGCCCTCATCACGCTTTCCGCCGTGGTGGTGGACGCGGATGGCGTGGTGCGCGCGAAGCTGGACGGGAACTCGTCCGACTTGGTGGCGGGGCAGTCGGAAGTTTTCAAGGCGTCCGGCGCGCTGAGTGGCGCGCGTTTCTGGGATGTGAAGGACCCGTATCTTTACCGCGTCTATACCATGCTCAGCGTGGACGACAAAGTGGTGGACGTGTGCGAGACGCAGACGGGGTTCCGGCAGACGGAGTTCAAGGGGGGCGCGGGCACGGGCGGGGTGTGGCTGAACGGGCGTTTTCTCTGGCTGACCGGCTTCGCGCAGCGCTCGGCCAATGACTGGGCGGGAGTGGGCGGGGCGTATCCGGACTGGATGCACGATTTCACCATCTCGCTCGTGCGCGAGTGCAACGCCAACTATATCCGATGGATGCACATCTCGCCGCAGCGGGCGGATGTCTCGGCGTGCGACCGTTATGGCATCGTGGAGGCCTGCCCGGCGGGCGACCAGGAAGGGACGGCCCACGGACGGCAGTGGGAGCAGCGCGCGGAGGTGATGCGGGACTCGATGATTTTTTATCGCAACGACCCGAGCATTTTCTTTTGGGAGGCGGGCAACACAGTTGTGGAGCCGGCGCAGATGGAGCAGATCGTGGCGATGCGCAAGGAATTGGACCCGCATGGGGGCCGCGCCGCGGGCACGCGCGACAACGACAACGCGGGCGCCAACATGGCGCTGAACCCGATCTGCGAGTACTTCGGGGTGATGGTCGGACAGGATGCGCAGACGGACAGGATCACCGGGGACGGCTATTTCCGCGGCTACGCCATCGCGCGCCGGGACCGGGCGCCGCTGATTGAGACGGAGGATTTCCGCGACGAGGCCGGGCGGAACATCTGGGACGATTTTTCGCCGCCGCATTTCGGTTACAAACCCAAGGCCGGCATGTCCGGGGGCCGTCCCCTGGACACCTACCACTGGAATTCGGAGACGTTCAGTCTGGCCGCCGCCACGCGCTACGCCAGCTATGTGCGCAACGAGATTAGCAACACCGACCCCGCCCACTCGAAATGGTCGGGCTACGCCTCAATCTATTTCACGGACTCCGACGCGGACGGCCGGCAGCAGGGCAGCTACGTGCTGCGCGTGAGCGGCAAGGTGGACGGGGTGCGGCTGCCGAAGGAAATCTTCTACACGACGCGCGTGATGCAAAACGAGCAGCCGGACATTCACATCATCGGGCATTGGACTTATCCCGCCGACACGAAGAAGACGGTGTATGTCGCGGCGAGCCATTGCGACCAGGTGGAACTGTTCCTCAACGGGAAATCCATCGGCGCGACCAACAAGCTCTATAAATTTGTGGACACTTACGCCGGCGGCGGAGGCATGGGCGCCGAAGAGATCGCCTCGGGCGTTGACACCGGTTGTGTCTATGCGTTTCCCAATGTCGCGTTCGCGCCCGGCACGCTCAAGGCGGTGGCCACCCAGGGTGGAAAAGTGGTCGCGCAGGAGGAACTCCAGACCGCCGGCGAACCGAGCGCCATCAAGCTCACGCTCCACACGGGACCGAAGGGATTGCGCGCGGACGGAAGCGACGTGGCGCTGGTGGATTTCGAGGTCGTGGACGCGCAGGGCCGGCGCTGCCCGACGGACGAGGCGCGGGTGGATTTTGACATCAGCGGGCCGGCGATATGGCGCGGCGGGTTCAACGCCGCAAAGACCAATTCCACAAACAACCGTTTTCTGGACACCGAATGCGGCATCAACCGCGTGGCCATCCGCTCGACGCTCACTCCGGGCACGATCACGCTGACGGCCAAGCGGGACGGTCTGAAAACGGGGACCCTGGAGATCAAGTCGTCCCCGGTGGACATCAGCGCCGGGTTGTCCCCGGAACTGCCCCAACAATTGCCCGGCCCTATGGCGCAAGCCGGAGCGACCCGGTGAGGCCAGCCGTAGCGGCGAACTGGCGTTCGCCGCCATTCACCGGCGGTCACCAGACCGCCGCTACAAAACAGTGACGCCTGCAAATATGGGTGAGCAGGAAATAGTGACGCCTTGATGAGTGCTGACAAAATACGATCAATTGCATTCGGACCCGAAATGGCAGTCGTGAAAGGGTCAGTGAAAGGGTCAGTCCTAGAAAAATGACAGTTTGCGAGGCGGCGTTTTGAGTCCGGTCCTTAGAGGCGCTTTCCCCGGATTGTGCTGACGGTTCGTGGTGAAAATCCCAAATGGGGTCACCATAGTTTGGGTCGTTTTCTAGCCCGTTTCCAAAACTATGGCGCTTGCAATCGCCCGGCTCCGTGAAGCCGGACGCGCAGGAAGCGCGGCCCCGTCACCCGACATTCTCATCCGGCGTCGTCCACATGGTCCGCCAAGTCCACATCGTCCATCTTCGTACCATTAGTTCGGTTAATCAATACCAGTCCTTTTCCTTTTGCAGCTTTTGGCCACTTTTCCCAAAACTATTTTTGCGTCCAGGTTTTTGAAAACTCACTTTTTCCACGCAAAC
>JBEKAN010000114.1:0-11609 GCA_050015895.1 Verrucomicrobiota bacterium | reverse complement strand
CACGAGACGATCCTGCGGACCGGCCAGGAAATCGAAGTGGAGGAGGAATACGCCGACCCGTCGGGCAAATCGCGTTATTATCATGTTTACAAATCCCCCGTCTTTGGATTCGGCGGGGAAATCATTGGCTCGCAAGGCATCCTCCTGGACATCACCGAGCGCAAACGCGCCGAGGGGGAACTGGCCCACGAACGCGATTTCTTGCGAGTCCTGCTGGATTTCTGCCCGGCCTCCATTTTCTTCAAAGACCTTCAGTCGCGCCTGGTCCGGGCCAGCCGCTCCGAGGTCGAGAATCTGCTCCGCGTCGCCCTCAGCCGCCATTGCGCCGCCCATCCAGACCAATCCGGCGACAAGCTGCCGCCTCACCTGTCGAGCCTGGAACGCTTTCAAGAGTATGTGATCGGCAAGTCGGACAGCGACATCTACGGCCCCGAACGCGCCGAGACCTTCCGCCAGGCCGAGCAGGGGATCATCCGCACCGGCTGCGCTGTGGTTGGAAGCGTGGAAAGGACCGTGTGTCCCGACGGCAAGGTCATCTGGTTCATGACCACCAAGGCTCCCTGGCGAGACAAGAGCGGGCAGATCATCGGCACCTTCGGCATTTCCACCGACATCACCGAACTGAAGGAGGCGGAGGCAAAGCTGGATTCCGAGCGCGTTTTGCTGCGGTCCTTGTTGGACAATTCGCCCGACCACATCTATTTCAAAGACCTCCAGTCCCGCTTCATCAAGACCAGCCAGAAACACGCCGAACAGTTCGGCCTCAAGCAGGCCGATGAGATTCTGGGCAAGACCGATTTCGATTTCTTTGAGAGGGCGCACGCCGAGCCGGCCTTTCAGGAGGAACAGGAAATCATCCGCACCGGCGCGCCTCTCATTGGCAAGGTTCAAAAAAAGATGACCAAGGACGGACGCATCAGTTGGGCGCTGATCACCAAAATGCCCCTGCGCGACAAAACCGGCCATATCATCGGCACCTTCGGCATCTCCAAGGACATCACCGCCATAAAGGAGGCGGAGGCCAAGCTGGATTCCGAGCGCGAGCTGATCCGTTGCCTGCTGGACAACTCGCCGGATCACATCTACTTCAAAGACCTCCGGTCCCGCTTCATCAAAGTCAGTAAAATGCAGGCGGAAATCTTCGGCATCAAGAACCCCGATGATCTTCTGGGCAACAGCGACTTCGATTACTTTGACACCGAGCATGCCATCCCCGCTTTTGAGGACGAACAGGAAATCATCCGCACCGGCGCGCCGCTGGTTGGCAAGGTGGAGAAAGAGGTGTTCAAGGACGGCAAAGTGGCCTGGGTTTTGACCACCAAACTGCCTCTCCGGGACAAAGCCGGCGAGATCGTCGGCACTTTCGGCATCTCCAAGGACATCACCGCCATGAAGGAGGCGGAGGCCAAGCTGGACCAGTTGCACCGCCAGCTTCTGGAAACCTCCCGCCAGGCGGGCATGGCCGAAGTGGCCACAGGCGTCCTCCACAATGTCGGCAACGTCCTCAACAGCGTCAACGTCGCCGCCAGCATGCTCGCCGAACGCCTGCGCAAGTCCAAAACCTCCTCCGTCGGCCGCGTCGCCGCCCTGATGAAGGAACATGAGCGCGACTTGGGCGAGTTTGTCACCCGCGATCCCAAGGGGCGGCTCCTGCCCTCCTTTCTCGCCCAGTTGGCCGATCATCTGGCCGCCGAGCAGTTGGCCGCCCTCGAAGAGCTCTCCGGCCTGGAAAAAAACATTGACCACATCAAGGACATCGTGGCCATGCAGCAGAGTTACGCCAAAGTGTCCGGCGTCACCCAGACCATCCCCGTTGTCGAGCTGGTCGAGGACGCCCTGCGCATGAACGACCGCGCCCTCATCCGCCACGACGTCAAGCTCATCCGCGAATATGATCCCGCCGCGCCGGAGATCACTGTGGACAAGCACAAGGTCATGCAAATCCTCATCAATCTGGTGCGCAACGCCAAATACGCCTGCGATGACTCCGGCTCCCCGGAAAAGCGCATCGTCGTCCGCCTGGTCCGGAAGGAGGACCGCGTCGAAATCTCCATCATTGACAACGGCGTCGGCATCGCGCCGGAGAACCTCACCCGCGTCTTCAACCATGGCTTCACCACCCGCAAGAACGGCCACGGTTTCGGGCTGCACAGCGGCGCTCTGGCCGCCAAGGAAATGGGAGGCTCTCTGGCCGCGCACAGCGGCGGGATTGGCCGGGGCGCCACCTTCACCCTCGAACTGCCCCTCCAGCCCTCCACCGCCCCCTGACCCGGAACCCCTGTTCTTGCCGCTCCTGGCCTCAAGTTTTTGGGGCTGAGCTTGATCTTTCAATCCCCCACGCTAATCTTCTCCTCGCATTTGCCGGTTTTATGGCGGCATGATGTCCTATGTCGTTGACGGAAACAATTATCGGCGAAGGAGTGTCGCCGCGGGCGGCCTGTGGGGCGGTTGTGGCTGCTTATGCCCTGGGGTGCCTGAACTCCGGTTACTATTTGGTGCGCGCCCGCACCGGCCAGGACATCCGCCGCATGGGCAGCGGCAGCACCGGCGCCCGCAACGTCGGCCGCGCCCTCGGCTCCAACGGCTTCGTTCTCACCCTGGCGGCGGACTTGGCCAAAGGCGGCGTCGCCGTCTGGATGGCGTTGGCGCTGACGGGCAGCGACCACGTCGCCCTGCTGGCCCTGCTGGCGGTGGTGGCCGGACACGTCTGGCCGCCTCAACTGGGTTTCCGCGGCGGCAGAGGCGTGGCCACATCCCTGGCGGGGTTGCTGGTTTTCGATTGCGAATTGACCTTGATCTACGGTCTGGTGTTTGCCTTCGCTTTCGCCCTCACCCGGCGCTCGGTCGCGGCCAGTCTGGCCGCCTACGCCTCCCTCCCGGCCGCCAGTTTCTGCTTGAGGCGGGATCCGGCTCATCTCTGGGGAATTTCCGTGCTTGCGGGACTGGTCCTCCTTGCGCATCATCGAAACATGACCCGGGGAATCCACGATTTCCTGCTCCGGCGGCAAGTCGCGCCGGAAGCCGGTCCTTCTGTCAAAGAACTATGAGCACAAGCGCCCTGCGATTCAAGATCGCCACCGAGGATTGGGAATTTGAGCAGATCCACCAGCTCAACTATCGGACATTCGTGGAGGAAATCCCGCAGCATCAGCCCGCCGAAACCCCGCGTTTGGTGGACAAGTTCCACAACGAGAACACCTACCTGATTTGTCTTTCCGCAAACCAGGTCGTCGGCATGGTCGCCGCCCGCGGGCGCAGGCCCTTTTCCCTGGACCAAAAACTGCCCAATCTGGACTCCTTTTTGCCCCCGGGCCGCCGCCCGTGCGAAATCCGCCTGCTGGCCGTGCAGAAGGAATTCCGCCACAGCCAGGTCTTCCGGGGCCTCATTGCCCTGATGTGGCGGTTCGGGGCCGAGCACGGGTACAACATGGGCGTCATCTCCGGCACCACCCGCCAGCAGAAGCTCTACCGCCATCTGGGCTTTGTCCCCTTTGGCCCGCTGGTGGGCAAAGGGGAGGCCATGTTCCAGCCGATGTACCTCACCCTGGAGGGT
Organism: Verrucomicrobiota bacterium; assembly: GCA_050015895.1. GTDB lineage: Bacteria > Verrucomicrobiota > Verrucomicrobiia > Limisphaerales > Palsa-1400 > JBEKOF01. Next base: position 8,056 of record JBEKAN010000114.1, on the reverse strand, counting down.
TTCGAGAGGAAGGCCGAGGAGTTCTTCCGCCTCCCCTTGCAAACCGCGGGGCCGGCCAGCTTCCTGCCGGGGCCGGTGGGCATCCACAAGGAGGTCCGCAAAGCCTTCGAACGCCTCCCCGAATCTCATCGTTCCGACCGCTTCGTGGGCGAGTTCCAACAAATCCGCGAGCGTCTCTGCCTCATGGCCGCATCCCGCCAGGTGCAAATCCTCCTCGGCTCCGGCACCCTGGCCAATGACGCCGTGGCCGCCCAGTTGTCCCTCCAGGACAAGCCAGGCCTGATCTTGAGCAACGGCGAATTCGGCGACCGCCTGGTGGACCAGGCCCGGCGTTTTGGGCTGACCTTCGACACGTTGAAGTTCCCCTGGGGCGACCCTTTTGACATGGCGGCCATCCAGCAGTTCCTGTCCCGCTCGCCCGCCGTGGGCTGGTTGTGGTTCGCGCATGGCGAGACTTCCACCGGCATGTTGAACCCCCTTTCCCCGTTGCAGTCCCTGTGCGCCAAACGGAAAATCAAGCTCTGCGCCGATTGCATCAGCTCCCTGGGCCTGACCCCCGTCAATTTGTCGGGCATTTATCTGGGCGCCTCCTCCAGCGGCAAGGGCCTGGCGGCTTATCCGGGCCTGTGCATGGTCTTTTACAATCACCAGATCGAGCCTTCGGCCAAGTTGCCGCGGTATTTGGATTTGGGCTGGTGCGCGCGCCATCAGGGCATCGCCTTCACTCATTCCTCCAATTTGGCCCGCGCGCTGGACGCGGCATTGCGGCGCGTGGACTGGCCGGCGCGGTACTCGCAGTTGGCGGAGGATTCCGCCTGGCTGCGCGGGCGCCTGCGCCAGCTCGGGTTGAATCTGGTCACCCCGGACACCGACGCCCTGCCCGGCGTGGTCACCGTGGCCTGCCCGGCCGGACAAAGCGGGTTGGAGGTGGCCCAACGCCTGGAACAGGCCGGCTTTCTGCTCAGTTGCAACAGCGATTATTTGCGCCAGCGCAATTGGATTCAGATCTGCCTCATGGGCGAGTACTCGCGGGAGAAGCTGGATGGGCTGCTGGCGTGCCTGGCCAGGTGCTGCGGGGAGGCGACACCGCAAACCGGCGGCCGCAGGTTGGCGCCCGGACCGTGGCGCGGGCCTGGCGTGGGTCAAATGGGCGAAGTTTCCGCCAATTTGATGTTGTAATTCCAATCGCGCGTGTTAAAAATCCTTGAACGCCATATGAGTTAGCGCTCCACGTTGTCTGGTGTCGTCACTTTGACTGGCCTGTACCGATGAACGATATGGCAATTTGTTGACAAGAGAGAATATGAACCCCGGAAAATTAGTTGTTGGAGCCGCCGCGATATTGGCTCTCTGCCTTGCCAGCCCGGTCCAGGCGCAAATCAACGGGTTCGGCGGCACGGGCACAAACTGGTCGCTCAACGCGGACCCGATGAGCCAGAGCGGCGCCTCGATTACGAACAACCTCCTCGACCTGAGCACCAACGCAATCGCCGACGACGCCACCAGCGCGTTCTACGACATTCCCCAGTACATCGGCAGTTTCACCGCCTCCTTCGTGTGGCAGGACACCGGCTCCAATGCCTTGGACGGGTTTACCTTCGCCCTTCAGGAGGAGGGAACCAACGCCGTGGGCGCTGTGGGGAGCAATTATTTCGGTTATTATGGCATGTCCGCGGCCACCGGGGTCGCCTTTAATTTCAGCACCAACACCAACCCCACCAATGGCCCCGTGTCCGGGCTGGGCTACGCTCCCACTTCCATTTCCAACGGGCCGTTCATCCCCACAGGCGCTGTCAATTTCCTGGGGGGAAATCCCATCGCCGTCAACCTCACCTATACCAACAACGTCCTCACCGTCAAGGTCACCGATACTGTCACCAGGGCCGCTTTCACCACCAACTTCAACGACAACCTCTCCACCCCCCTGGGGGGCACTGAGGCATACGTGGGCTTTACGGGCGGGGGGACGGCTGCGTTGAGTGTGTCCATCACTAATTTCGTCTTCACCCCGGGTCCCCCCCCCGCCGGGGTCAGCAGCAAGGTGGTTTTGACAAATGGACCCAGCCAGGACGTGACCATGTTGGACGGCAACGAATCGGACGGTGTCATTGCCATCAATCCGCTCAACCCCAATCAGTTGTTCGTCGCCGGCAACACGAATGTCAGCGCCACACCCGGCCTGTTCGGCAGGTACAGCACCAATGCGGGGACCAATTGGGCCAACAGCACCCTCGCCAATCTCCCCCCCGGCGCCTATCCGGCGGTGGCCTGGGACGGATACGGGAATTTGTTCCTGGCCTACCCCGACAACACCAGTTACGGGACCGACCTGGCCTTGAGCACCAACGGCGGGCAGACCTTTGCGCTGATGACCAACCTGGCCACGGGTGATTTCGCCGACCAGCAGAGAATCGCCGTGGGCAATGGCGCCGGCTTGGGCAGCCTCTGGGTTTTGTACCAGGATCTGAGCCAGCTCAACAACCCCCTGGTGGCCCAGGGAGTCCAAGTCAATGGGTTTGGTTTGGCCAATTTCGGCTCCTTCGGCCCTCCGGAGAATGTGCCCGGCGCCGTCAACAGCTCCGGCTACGGCGATATCGCCGTCGGGCCGAACGGCCAGGTCATGGTCGCCTTTCAAACCAACAGCCAGTCTTCCGGCCTCGCCAACATTTATGTCAGCGTCAACTCCGCAGGCCTGGCCGGAGACAGTTTCGGCAGGCCCGTCTTGGCCGCCACCAATGGCATCGGCGGCAACACCCACATTCCCGCCCAACCGAATGGCCTGGGCGTCAATTCCTCCGCCGGACTGGCTTGGGACTCCTATCCGACCAGCGAGCATTTCGGCCGGGCCTATTTGGTCTATACCGGTCTGGGAAACGCCTCCCCCAACAATCTGAATATCTACCTCAGCTATTCGGTCACTAATGGAACGACTTGGAGCGCCGCAAACCGGGTCAATGACGACGTCAGCCTCAACAGCCAGTTTCTCCCGCGCATGGCGTTGGATCCCACCGACGGCGCCCTCGCCTTGAACTGGTACGATTGCCGCAACAGCAGATCCGACAACGCCGCGCAGATCTACGCCACAGTCAGTGTGGATGGTGGATTGTCCTTCGCGAAAAACCTGCAGGTCGGCCCCGCTCTCTGCAATTCCTCCCTGGCCGACAGCCCCACGGACTTTGGGGATGACACCGGGGTGGCCTTCTACGGGGGTGCTTTTTACCCGGTTTGGGCCGACAATTCCACAAACTTTCCGGCCAATCCGCAAATTCCACCCAACACGCTGGATGTTATCGTCGGATCAGTGATAATCGCAGGGGTGGCCGATTTGTCTGTCACCGTGGTCCCAACCAACATGGTCAACCCATTGGCGGTTGGGTCGAATGTCACTTATCTTGTGACCGTCAGCAACGCCGGGCCGGCCATAGTCAACAATAACATCGTCCTCACCAACATCGTTTCGCCGGACTTGACCCGCATCACCGCCATTGCCTCCACCAACAACTATGTCCTGACGGGCAATACTTTGACGTGGTCCGTCGGGGGGCTTGCCCCCCAATCCGCCGCCACCATCCTCATCAGCGGGTTGGTCATCCGCCTGGGCAATATCACCAATCTCGCCTCCGTCGGGGCCGTCGGCGTCCTGGACCTGTTCACCAACAACAACTTCTCCACCGTTGTGATCCCGGACGACTCGCCCGACCTGGCTCTGACCATGACCCAATCCCTGCCCATCATCGGCATTTCCTCGCCGTCGGTTCTCTTCACCATGACGGTGACCAACCAGCAACCGATCACTGCCAATGGCGTGACGCTCTCCGACACGCTCCCTACCAACCTTTCCGAGGTGGCGGTAACCCTGCCGCCGGGGGCGGCCCTCACCACCAACGGCGGCATTTTCACCTTCCAACTCGGTTCCTTGGCCAATGGGCAGACAACCACTGTTTCCCTCACCGCGACGGGTTTGTCCGCGGGCAAGGCGACCAATATCGCGGTGGTTTCTGACTCCTACTTTGATCCCACACCGGCCGACAACTCCGCCACCAACGTCGTCCAAGTCAGCACGAACTACGTCCCGCCAACCTTCGCCGTGGGAATCACCCAGACGCCCGCGTTCATCGGCACCAGCCAGGATGTGGTTTACAGGTTTAGCGTCACCAACCTCGGGCCGGGGGCGGGATCCTCCACCAACGTCTTCCTGACCAACTTTCTGTCAACAAACCTGGGCTTTGTGAGCGCCAGCCCCCCCCCTCTGTCCTCCAGCTCCAACCCGTTCCTCCAAGTCTTCAACCTGGGCATACTGCCTGTCCATCACTCCACCATCGTCACCCTCACCGCCGTGGGCGCGGCGGTCGGCTCGGCCACGAACATCGTCGTTGTGGCGGACGCGCTGGGCGAGGGCGGCGTGACCAACCAAGTGGTCACGCCCGTGCTGCCGCCGGTCTTCGCCCTGGGCATCACCAGTTCCCCCGCCCAAATCGGCGGCGACCAGGAGGTGGTTTACACCCTCAACGTGACCAACATCGGGCCGGTCGTGGTGACCGACGCCCTCCTTTCCAACGATCTGTCCACCAACCTTTACTTCCTCGCCGCCAGCCTCGCCCAGGAACCCGGCGGCACCAACCCAAACATCCAAGTTTTTGACCTCGGCCCCATGGCCCTCGGCCAGACAGCCTCTCTGACCATCACGGCCGCCGGTCTGGACGCGGGCCTGGCGTCGGATCTGGCCGTGGTGTTCGACAGCCTGGGGGATGGCAGCCTGACCAACTTGGCGGTCACGCCGATCGTCCCGCCTCTCCTGGCGACAAATATGACCGGCAATCCTTCGCTTATTGCCATCGGCCAAACGGTCACCAACACGCTTTCCATCACCAACGTGGGCGCGATTCCCGCCTATGCGCTGACCATTTCTGACTCCCTCACCCCCAACCTGCAACTGCAAGGCCCGGTCACCTTCTCGGGCGCGGCCGGGGAATTCAGCACCAACGACAACGGTTTTGTTTACGAAATTCGCCAGTTGAACCCCGGCCAGTTCGTTTCCATCACCATGACCGCCATCGGCAGGAGCAACGGGCTGGGCACCAATGCCGCCTACTTCTTCGCCAACTTCACCACCCCTTCCATCGCTCAAGTCGTCACGCCCGTGGATGCTCCAAACATGTTCATCTCCATGACCGGCAGCCCCCCCATCCTCCCCGTGGGCCAGCCCCTCACCTACAATCTCACCGTCCAGAACCTGGGACCCGTCCCGGCCTACGGCGTCGTCGTCACCGACATTGTGCCAGCTATCGTCACCTTGACGGGAGTCACTTCCTCCCAGGGAACCCATGGCAGCCTGCCCAATGGGGTCTTCTTCAACATTGGCAACATGGCCATCAACCAGTCCAACACGCTGCAAATTACCGCCACCGCCATAACTCCCGGCGCCGCCGTCAACTCCGCCTATGTCGCCGCCAACAGCGGACCCAATCCCGTGCCGCAGGACAGCTTTGTCTCTGTCACCAATACCATCACCAATGCGCCGGTGCCGTACAACCTCACAGTCGTCCCGGGGGTCACCAGCGCCTTCATCTCTTGGAACACCCCCTACGCCGCCACGGGCCAGGTGGACTACGGTTTGACCCCCGCCTGCGGCACCGCCTCCTTCTTGAACACCAACCTGGCCACCAACCATGTCGTCATGCTCACCGGCCTTCAGCCCGACACCAACTATTACTTCCAGGCCCTTTCCGTGACCGGCGCGCTCCTCTCCTCCTCAAACGGCTCCTTCGCCACAGTTTCCACCCTCATCATGGGCACGGAGGACGCCTCCTACTCGGGCTTCTGGACCGAGGACACCGCCGCGACGCTGATCTACCCCACCAACAGCCAGAGTTCGGACTATTATTACTCCGCCGGTGTCGTCGGTGGGCCGACGGCCTCCGCCACCTATGTGCCCACCATCCCCGCGGTGGGCAATTATGACGTTTACGTATGGTATCCCGGCAAGATCGGCGTCTCCACCAACACCCCCGTCATCATCACCGGCACCACCAACCTCGTCTTTGCCAACGTGAACCAATCGCTCCACTCCGGAAGCTGGCAATTGGTGGCCCCGTCGGTCTATTACACCAACGGAACCAGCGGCTCGGTCGTCATCTACAACAACTCCGGAAACCCCTCCACCAGCGTCCTGGCCAATGCCGTGCGCTGGTCTTACAACCTGTCCCAGGACACGCCCACAAACGGTTCGGTGCCCGCCTGGTGGGCGGATTTCTATTTTGGCCGCAATGTCAGTGGTTCGGCGGATGAGAATGGGGACGGCTACTCCAACTACGCCGATTATGTTCTGGGCGCCGATCCCACCTCCGCCTCCAGCGTCCTGCAATTCTCCGTGGCGCCCGGACCCACCAACAACACCGTGGCCTTCTCCCCCTGGCAGGGTGGCCGCCTCTATCAGCTTCTCTCCTCCACCAATCTGGCCCGCGGCTGGCAGACCCTCACCAACACCCCCGCGATCACCACCAACGGCGCTGGCGTCTTCACCATCGCGGAGCCTGGGGCGGGCGCTGTCTTCTACCGGTTGTCCGTCTCCGTCACCGGCCCGTGACGCCCGAACTTGGCGACTTTCAATCCACCAGCATCGCGTCCCCGTAGCTGAAGAACCGGTAGCCCCTCTCCACCGCCTCCCGGTAGGCCCGCAGCACGAACTCCCGCCCCTCCGTTCCCCCCGGCGACGCGAACGCGCTCACCAGCATCAGCAGGCTGGAGCGGGGCAGATGAAAATTGGTCAGCAGCGCGTCCACAATTTTGAAGTCGAACGGCGGATGAATGAACAGGCTCGTCGCCCCGCCGCCGGGCGCGATCCCGCCGGGTCTTGCCGCGGCCGCGCCCTCCAGCACCCGCAACGTCGTCGTTCCCACCGCGACCACCCGTCCCCCCCGGCTCTTGGCCTCCGTGACCGCCCGCGCCGCCTCCGCGCTGATTTCAAACCGCTCCTCGTGCATCCGGTGCTCCGCCACCAAATCCGTTTTCACCGGCGCGAAGGTTCCCGGCCCCACGTGCAGCGTCACAAAACAGGTCTTCACACCCGCCGCCCGGATTCGCGCCAGCGTTTCCCCGGTGAAATGCAGCCCCGCCGTCGGCGCCGCCACGCTCCCCGGCGGCCCGGCGTACACGGTCTGATACCGTTCCCGGTCCTCCGGCAGGGGGACCTCCCGCCGGATGTAGGGCGGCAGCGGCGTCTCGCCCAGCGCGTCCAGCGCCGTCAAAATATTCTCCACCCCGCCGAAGCGCAGCCGCCGCCTTCCCCCCGCGCCAATCTCCTCCACGGTGGCCGTGACGCCGCTGGGCCTGTGATTGACAGAAAGAATCGCGATCTTCGTCCCCGGCCGCGCGCGCCGGGCGGGTCGCGCCAGGACCCACCAGTGGTTTGGCGCCGCCTCCTCCACCAGCAAAATCTCAAACCGCCCCCCCGTCTCCTCATTGCGCCCCCGCAGCCGCGCCGGAATCACCCGCGAATCGTTCAGCGCCAGCACATCCCCCTCGCGCAGATACTCCGCCAGGTCCGTGAACCGCCGGTGCTCCAGCCTTTGCGACGCCCGGTGCGCCACCAGCAGACGCGACTGGTCCCGCTCCGCCGCCGGACTTTGGGCGATCAACCCCGCCGGCAGATCATACTCGTAATCCTTCGTGCGCAATCCAGCCCGCATCGCCCCCCAACCTAGTGACCCATCCCCAAAATAGGAATGATTTTGTTCCCAATTTTCGCGCGACTTGAAAAATCCGCGGGAACCGTGTAGTATGACCCCTAATGAAGAACATCAATGTGGTTCTGGCGGCGGCGCTTCTCGCGGCGGCCCTGGCGGGTTGCAACCCGGGGCCGTCCGCCGGCGAGGTCACGATCTCAAACCCCGATCCAACCAATCCCCCCACCATGATTCAAGTGCGCTTTTTGGATGACAAGGGCCTGCCCGGCCCGCTCACGCCCACAACCAGAGTCGTGAAGACCGACGCCGAATGGCGCCGGCAGTTGACCGCCGAGCAATATCAGATCACCCGCGGCAAAGGCACCGAGGCG
>JBEKAN010000113.1:0-11635 GCA_050015895.1 Verrucomicrobiota bacterium | reverse complement strand
CCTGTTTCCCCTTGACTTGGAAATTCGCCACCCGGTTCTTTCGCGTGAACGTCCAGGCGTACTCAATCTCGGAATACGGGTCCATTTCCGCCTGGCTGAAACGCACATATTCGTCCACCGTGTCGGACATGTTGTTGTACATGTCCGCGTAAGTGAAATAGGTGTAGGGGCCCAGATAGGTCAGGGGATTGTTCGCGTCGAATTTGTAGGGGGCGATGTAGAGCAGGGGATTGGCGGCGGTGTCGGCGGCCCAGCCGAGGGTGTCCCGCTCATTGCTCGGTCCCAGAAACGGCAGCATCAGGAAGCAATTGGGCTTCCAGCCCCACTGGCCGAAGGTCTGCCCAAAATCGGCGTCCGATTTCGGAATTTTCCATCTGGTCGCCACGTCAAAGAACCCGGCGAATCCAATGGTTGAATTGCCGAGAAAGCGGTAGGTTTCATCGCGGGCGCCGCTCCACTTGCCCTGCAGCAGGTTGTTGATCAATCGTCCCGGGTAGGTCAGGTTCCTGCCGAAATTTCCGATGCCGGTTCGGATCGGTTTCACCACGACAAACCGATAAACTTTGCTCGTCGGCTTGATGACATCGGTCATCAGCCCTTTGTTGAAGGCCCACATCACCCGATTAAACGGCTCGATCGGGTCGGGGACGGATTTTGGGAGAACGACGGTCTGCGCCTGCGGCGGATTGGTCAGGCCGACGGCTGACGTCTGCCCGCAGGCGAACCGTGGCAGGCACAGCGCCAGGATGACCAGCGCGGAAATTCCAATTCTCCAACCCGGTTGGATTTTCAAGTCGCCTGCCTTCCCGGCCTTGAGGCGATAGTCTTTTGGGCATCGGCGCACCATGCAAACTGTGTGTCGTATCCTTGAGAATTGCCGCAGCCAAGGTTCCTTGCCGTCCCAATATGGCCATGCCGAATTCCAACGGTCATGGCCGCGCCCACCCTCCAAGTGACTTGGACGATGGTTCGGTTTCGGTTTGGCGGCGACGGTTGTGTCGCGGCCGACCCTTGGCTGTGGAGGATTGGTTGCTCTCTCATGGGGCAAAGTAAGCACGAAAGACCCAGTGGGCGCTATGGGGTGTTACCCCCAGGTCTATGCGATCCTGAGGCGATTGAACACGGGGATTTTGGCAAAGTCCAAGATGAGTCCAAAGACCACCGCCGCCGCGAATATCCCTCCCACAACCAAAACAGGCAGGGGAGTCATGGCGATGCCGCAAGTCGCAAGCGTTGAGGCGACCAGCAGGTCAACCACAGACGCGCCGACGACCCACCGGCTTGGAGGGGAGGCCCCCAGGCCCTGGCGCTCTCGATTCGGATAGGCCGTCGCCTGATTGCCAAAGACGATGACCACGAAGGCCAGAGTTTGTAACGCTTCGATTCCAAGACCGAGCCGGAATTTGGCGAAGGCCAGGACGGCGGCGCAGAAGACCAACTCGCAGACGCCCATGAAGACTCCCGCCATTGTCAATTGGCCGATTCGCCAGGCATTGGGCATTGGGGACGGTCGCACGTTGTCCGTCGTCAAGGACATGCCGAGGAGGTCGCCGGTGAGCATGATAATCACCATCAACATGGGAGTCAGGATCGCGTGTCCGGTCATGACCAGACCCACCACCAGAAAGAGCACCTGGAAGGTCTTTTTGGTAACCGAGTTGAGCGCATAAGTCAGGATGCGCTGGAACGTCACGCGGCCTTCCTTTACCGAAGCGACGATGCCCTCCAGTCCTGCTGTGGTCAGCACGATGCCCGCCGCGGACTTGGCCACATCGGTCGCGGTGGACACGGCGATTCCCATCTGCGCCTGACGCAACGCGGGCGCGTCGTTGGCGCCGTCGCCGCACATGGCAACCGTGTGGCCGCTCTTCTGGAAGGCCTTGACCAGGTGGTACTTTCCCTCCGGAAGGACGCCGGCGAACACAGCGAAATCCCCGGGGCGCACACCGTCGGGGATGGGGCCGGGCGGACAGACCGATCCATCCAGACCCACCGCGCGAGCCACGATGGCCGCCGTCGCGGGGGCATCGCCCGTGACCATTACGGTGCGGACGCCCAAGGCCCGCAACTCCGAGATGAGCGCCGCCGAATCCGTTCGAGGCGGATCGCTCAAAGCAATGATGCCCGCCAGCTTCAAGGCCTGCGGCGGCCCCACCGCGACAGCCAGCACGCGGAAGCCCTGCGCCTCCAGTTGGCTCGCCGTCGTGGACGCGTCGGGCGATGGTGGCGTGAGGGCCATGACTGCGGCAAAGGCTCCCTTCACCGCGCGCACTGTGGCGCCGCTCGAATCCAGAGCTGTCGCCCCAGACATCTTCGTGGCGGAATCGAAAGGCACAAATTTGCCCAGTTTCGGCAGATCGGAGGCAACGGCCTGTCCGGCGGCCGAGCGAATGGCCGCGTCCACGGGATCCTGCCCGCCATCCGAGCTGGCCAGGGCGGCCAATCCGAGAACGTGTGCCTCGTCAAAGCCAGGCATGGGGTGGACGGCGGTCACCTTGAGCTCGTTGCGCGTGAGTGTGCCGGTTTTATCCACGCAGAGCACCTCGATGCTCGCCGCCTCATCCACGGCGGAGAGGCGCGTTGGAAGGACACCCAGACGGGCCAGAGCACGCGCGCCGAGCGCCGCCGCAAGGGTGAAGGTGGCGGGCAGCGCCACTGGGATGGACGCCAGAACCGCCGTAAGCACCATGGGGATGATCTCCCCCAGTGGCAGATGGAGGGCATGGGCGTACCCCGCCAGAATCACGATGATGACGCCATTGAACAAGGCGAGATTACGCACCACGCGCAGAACCGCCTTCTGCTGGGAACTTTCGACATGCGCGGTGCGAACCAGTTCCGCCGCGCGTCCGAACTTGGTGCGCTCCCCCGTCGCCGTAACCTCCGCCACGGCTTCGCCGCGCCGCACCAGCGCCCCGGCATACGTTTGCAGCCCGGACCCGGCTTCGATGGGGATTGATTCGCCGGTGAGCATGGACTGGTCAAGCAGGACCTCTCCCTCAGTCAGACGCGCGTCGGCGGGAACCACCGCGCCGACCGATAGTTTCACCATGTCGCCAGGCACGACTCCGGCGGCGGGAATGGTCGCCCAGACATTATCGCGACGGACCGACGCGTTGAGCGCGAGCCGCGACTTGAGCGCGGCAAGAGTCGCCTGGGCGCGCCCCTCCTGGAAGAACCCGAGAGCGGCGTTGAAGGCCAGGAGAACCGCGATGATCGCGGCCTCGAGGTACTTGCCGAGGGCAACCTCGAGCACAATCGCGGCCTCGAGCATCCACGGAACTGGCGCCCAGAACTTGGTCAGCGCCCTTCGCAAAGGATGCGCGGACGTGTCGGGCACCGCGTTTGGACCGAACTTCTCCAGGCGGCGGCGCGCTTCATCGCTCGTCAGGCCGGTTGAGAGCGGCAAGGCCCGAATCACCTTCACGAATTGGGTTTGACGGCGAGGGTGGAAGTGACATCGCGCACCCCGTCCGCATCCAGCGCCAGGGCCACCGCCTTGCCGATGTCCTCCTCGGCGGAAACAGTTCCCGAAAGTGTCACATGATTTTGGATAAACCAGTACCCCGCGGCGCCTAAGATGACGCCCAGGAGCAATCCATTGAAAAAACCTCTCATAATGATCCTCTCTTCATAGCGACAAATGCCGGGTTGCGCTCATGGTTTCCGGGAGAGTTCCGTGGCGGCGGGGTTCTCGGTGGCCGCCTGGAGTTCGTCCAGTTCAATCATGTCTTTGACCCACAGGGTGGGGGATGCGGCGAGCGCTTTGCCGTCTTTCGTGTCGAATTGCTGTCCGGCGGCGACAACGGTGATGCCGTTCTCACGGATCACTTTCAGGGGAATGACGGAGCCTGCGGCCACGACGTGAGCGCCATCGGCGGTGATGATGTACCTTCCGATGCCGCTGCCTTCCACCACGGAGCGGCCGGCCGCATTCCTGATTTCGAAGACGCTGCCGGCCACTTCGGAGCGGACCACGGTGAAGATCCTCCCCGTGCGCAGGTCAATCAAGGTATGCACCGTCGGAGCGCCGTCTGTTGTGGCGACATCCATTTTCTCGATTCGTATTTCCGTGCCGGCCTGGAGGCGGACGGTGGTTCCGGTGCGCCGGAAAAACAGATCCGTCCGCGAAGCCTCGCCGGTGCGGACGATGGCGCCTTGCTCAAGAATCTGGCCGTGTCCCAAATTGGTGAACGTGAGGCCATCTTCGGAGTACTCGCACTTTCCGACGGTCGAAAGGGTCATGGCACTGGGTTGAGCAGCGGGGTCGGGGGATTGGGTTGACACGGGTCGCGCCTGCGTCGCCCCCTGGCTGTTGTTTGCCGGATATCCAGTGTCCGAAGCGGCCACAACAATTGGCCCGGCGGTGTCGGCCGAGGACACGAGCATCAATCCCGTCGGGGGTTTTAACGCCACTTGGGCGTGGAGGACCGCGGGCAGGCACAACTGCAACATCGCCAGGGCGAGGGCCGTGTGGAGGACGTGTTTTACAACCGGGGAACGTGTGTTTTGTTTCATAGGACGAATCATAAGCCGGATGCCTTGCCGGCGCTATGGGGTGTTCTCCGTAGCGGAATTTTTCGTGGAATCGGGCCTGGCGCAAGTCTCCGGGGCAGAGGTCTGACAACTCAACATTCAACCGTGCTTGGAAGGATCAGCACCGCAAACCTCCGGCTGGGAGACTGGATTGCCAGTCTGGCGGCGCGGCCTGCTCGAGGGCGCCGCCGGTCAGGCGCAAAACGTCCCGCACCGTTCCCAACAAATCGTCGAAGCTATAAGGCTTGAGCAGCAGGGCGGCGGGCTGGAGCCAGGGGTGCCGGCGGAATTCCTCCTCGGGCAAAGTGCCGGTGGCCATGATCACCGGCAGCGCCATGCGGACCGCATGCAGTTTCTTGAGCAACTCAACGCCGGAAACCTTCGGCATGTCGTTGTCCGTGACCAGAAGGTCATATCGGTTCAGTTGAAGAGCCTCCCAGGCGGCGGCCCCGTCTTCGGCCGCGTCCACCTGGTAGCCGGAGTGAATGAGCACTTCAGAATTCAAATCTCGGATGAGGTCATCATCCTCCACAACCAGAATGCGTTGAGGCGGGCGGGTTTGGCGGTGAAGTGAGGCGACCTCCGGCTCTCCAGCCCGCGACATGCTATTAGTTGTCATCACACCCTACATTAAGCCGGAATGCCTTGCGGCCGCTATGGGGTGTTTTCCCCATCGGTGATGGCGCGTGCCGCCTGCCCTCCTCCGCCCCTTTCAATTGAATCCAGAACTTGCTGCCCCGGCCGACTTCCGATTCGACACCCATCTGGCCGCCCATGCGTTCCACGGCCTTGCGAACGATGGTCAGGCCCAGGCCCGTTCCCTCGTAGGCGGCGGGGCGGTCCAGCCGTTCGAACATTTTGAAGATGCGGAGCTGATCTGTGGGAGCGATGCCAATTCCGTTGTCCTCCACCCAGAGCCGGATGTCCCCCGCCCTGGTTTCCGCCCGGATATTGACGCGGGGTTTGGTTTCGGGCGCCACGAATTTGACGGCATTGGTGAGCAGGTTGGAAAGGCATTGCGCCAGGCTCGCCTCGCCGCCCAGCACTTTGGGCAAGACGCCCTGGATTCGAATTTCGACGCACGCCGTCTGCAACCGCGGGTACGTTTCGATCACTTGGCGCACGAGGGCGTCCAGATCCACCGTTTCGATATGCACTTCGGCGCGCAGCACCCGGGTGTAAGCCAGCACCTCTTGAATCAAGGTGTCCATGCGACCGGCCGCGACGCCGATCTTCTCCAGATACGAGATTCCCTTCGCGTCGAGCTGGGTGGAATAGTTCCGCAAAAGAATCTCCGCGAATCCCCGCATGGCCAGCAGCGGAGAGCGCATGTCATGGGAGATGCTGTACGAGAAGGCCTCCAGCTCGCCGATGGTTTCGCGAAGCTGGGCGGTGCGCTCGGTGACCTTTTCCTGCAAGTCGGCGGCGTGGCGGCTGATTTCATTCTTGGCGGCCACCAGTTCGCGCTCAGCCTGCTTGCGCTCGGTGATGTCGCGGATGTTGCACTGGATGACCGAGTGCGTGTCTTCCTGGTAGAGGTTGGCCACCACTTCCACCTGGCGGGTCCGGCCCGCGACGCTCTGAAGCGGCAGATCTTCGTAGCGGATATAATGTTTCTCCCGCAATTCCCGAAACATCTCCTGGCTGGCCAGATGGTCTTTGAGCAGGCCGATTTCCCAAAGCTCCTTGCCCACAAACTCCCGGTGCGTGTAGCCGAGGAATTCGATCATGAACGGATTGACATCGGTGATCTTGCGCGTGTCCGGATCCAGCAGCAGCACGCCGTCCCGCGCCGTCTCAAAAAGCCGGCGGTAACGAATCTCCGAGACGCGCAGGGCGGCCCGCGACGCCTCCTCCAATCCGCCGGCCGACGCGCCCGCGCCGCCGATGGAACAGGCCGGGGCGCGCGGTTTGGAAATCCCGGCCCGTCCGGCGCCGCCGGGTCTGCTCAGCCGGACGACCGGAAGCATGACTGAGGACTTTGTACTCAAAATGTGATGTTCCGTTCACCGCCCCAGGGCGCGATAGAACCGGTGATTCTGATTGGTCGCGCCCGGATCGGTGATCTGGATGGATCCAGCGTCCGGAATGATGTTGGTAAGAATGGCCGACCAAGTGAGCAGATTTGACGATGCCTGGATCACACATTCGCTTCCGCCTTGGCCGTTCAAGACAAACTGGGCTGTCGCGCGGTTCGCGGTCAATCCAACCAATTGAGGCGCACTGGTGGTCACGGTGACGGCCCGATAAAATCGCCGGACATGGTTGGTCATGTCCGAATCAATGACGGGGATGGAGCCGCCCGCTGGAATTGCATTTGTGGAAATGGACGTCCAACCGGCAAGGTCCGTCGAGGCCTGGATAATGTAGCGGCCCCCCACCGGGCCTCTCAAAACAAATTGGAATCCGCCGCCGCCCGCGGTCGTTCCAACCAATTGCGGCGGTCGGGTGAAGGTGGCGGTGGCGGTGGTCGTCAAGGCGTTGGCGATGGTGACAACTTGACTGGCCACGGGTTCCCATCCAAGGACCGTGTTGAAACTGACAACATGGGTGCCGGGCAACAAGCCGGACAATGTCGAACCGCCTGCATGGGCCGCGGTTTCGCCATCGAAATACCATTTCGCCCCGGCGGTGACAACGGCGGGGGGAAGAATGGACACTTGCAGAGAACCGGTTTGCAGCACGTAGGTTCCTGTCGCCAGCGTGGTTTGGCTGTTGGTGATGGCCACAACCTGGCTGGAAGGCGCCGTCCATCCGGGGAGGGAGCAGAAGTAGAGGTTGTGGGCGCCCAGCGACAAGCCCGCGACAATGCCTTCGTCGCCCTGCCAGGCGCCGCTGTCCACCTTCCATTGCGCTCCGGCAGTGGGAGCGCCGGCAGGAGCAAGGATGACTTGAAGCGAGCCGGCGTTGGCAATGGCCACCGGGTAATTACCCGTCGTCAGGGCCGTTTGGCGGGCGGTCACCGGAATAACTTGCATCGCCGGCGTGGTGTATCCAGATGCCGCCGTGAAGCTGATGGTGTGGTTGCCAGGGACCAGACCGGACAGGATCGCGCCGTTGGTCTGGAAAGAAGGGCCGCCATCCAACTGCCATTCCGCCCCCGCGGCAATCGCGTTGGACGATGTGATCATGACTTGCAAACCGCCGGTGGGCGGCGCGCTGCCAACAGCGACGCCGAGGCGGATGGCGTTGTTCTGGGAGTCCGCCACAAAAACATCCCCGTAGGCGTCCGCCGCAACGCCGAAGGGTAGGTTGAAGCTGGCATTGGCGCCGGTCCCATCGCTGCTTCCCTGGGATCCGCCGCCGAGGGTGGATACCATCCAGTTTGTGGATGCCATCCAATTTGTCCCCGCCGGCGCGAGCTTTCGAATGGCGTTGTTCACCTCATCGGCGACATAGACATTGTCGTTCGTGTCCACCGCCACGCCCAGCGGCGCGTAAAACTGCGCGTTCGTGCCCAACCCGTTGGAAAGGCCGGAGACAGTCTGGCCGGCGATCGTGCTCACAACCCAGTTGGTTCCGATGGGGGTGATCAAACGGATGGCATTGTTGAATTGGTCCGCCACAAAAACGCGACCGGCGGTGTCCACCGCGACCCCGGCGGGGCCCCAGAATTGGGCGGCCGTGTTGGTGCCGTCGCTCCCGCCCTGGGCGCCGCCGGCGATGGTGGTCACGATCCAGTTGGTCCCGGCCGGCGTGATTTTCCGAATGGCATTGTTGACCTCATCAGCCACGAAGAGGGCGCCGGCGCCATCCACCGCAATCCCGGTCGGGTTGGAAAAACTCGCGCCGCCATTGGCGCCGTTTTTGAAACCGGAGACGCCGGCGGTCCCGGCGATGGTGGTGACGACCCAGTTGGTCCCGGACAGGGCGATGCGCCGGATGACGTTGCTGTTCTGGTCGGCCACATAGAGATTGCCGGAACTGTCCGCCGCAATTCCTGTCGGAGCGGAGAACCGGGCGCCGGTGTTGGTGCCGTCCAGGCTTCCCTGCGCGCCGCCGGCGATGGTAGTCACGATCCAATTGGTCCCCAGCGGGCTGATCTTACGGATGAGGTTGTTGGCTTGGTCGGCGACATAGATATTGCCGCCGGCGTCCGCGGCCGCTCCGGCGGGGCTGTAAAACTGCGCGTCGGAATTGACGCCATCCACCGAGCCTTGCGATCCGCCCGCGATGGTGGTGAAAGTGAAATTCTGGGCGTGGAGGGACGGCACGATCAGCCCTGCGGCCAAAAGGCATATCGCGAACGGCGCTGTTTTGATTCTTTTCATGGTCTTTCTTTGTTGTTTACGGTGCGGTCAAGCTGTGTCTCTGAACGGCAGTGGCACAATTCCAGCAAAATGTTCCGATTGTGTTCGTCAATGGCGCGCACGCGGGCAACTGTAGGAATTGCGGGTGGTTCCCGCAATGGGGTAAACTCCCCATGCCCGACGCCGCCCTCTGGAACACTAAAGGCAGGGGGATGCCCTGCCTTATGAGTTCTGAATCAGAGCGGGTGTTTCTAGTAGGAGAACTTGCGACTAAACAGGCCCAGGCCAAGGAGGCCGCCGCCCAGCAGCGCCATGGTCGAACCCCCGTCCGGCACGGCCACACCACTCGCCCCCGCTGAGGAGTCGAAGACGAAGGACGCGTCGGTTTCGCTCAGGTTGACATTCCAAGTTCCCAAGCTCGGGGCGTAGCCCGTGATCATCGCGATGCCATCGCCTCCGATCTCCCAGGAGTCCAGACCGGGATTCCAGAAAGACGAGTCGGTGGTGGCGTCGAAGCTGTAAACCGTCGAACCGATCTGGAACGTCCACAGCGGTGTGATGGACCCGACCGGAGGATGGAACGTGAATCCATTAAAGGTGACGTCGGAATAGAACATGGGCACGGCGGAGTAGGTTCCGTCCCGCGTGGTGACGAACGGGGCCGACACCGCAAAGCTGGTGGCGGTCGCCAACGTGGGACTGTTGATGGTGACTCCGGACGCGCCGAAGCCTATGGAGCCGGTGATCGTCGGGATCGGGTTGGCCTTGGCGCCGGGGCCGGCCAGGGCAATGGCATAAAACACCGCCGCAGCCATGGCGGGTATAGTTTGGATGATGCGTTTCATAATTGTCTGTCATTTTCTGTTGTTGGCGTTTCTAATCTTGCAGAGGTTAAAATCATGTCTCTGCATCGTCTTATCCATTCTTCTATTCATACCAATACCGCATGGGTTGGAGTCCTGCTATGGGGTGTTTCCCTGCCATGACTCGGCTCCATATCGCCCAAGGTCGCATGTTGCCAATAAGTCGAATGATGTCTCTGCACAGGCAAAAGGCAGGGCGATGACGCCCTGCCTTGTGAGATCTGAATCAGAGGGGGTGTTTCTAGCAACAGAACTTGCGACTAAACAGGCCCAAGCCAAGGAGGCCGCCGCCCAGCAGCGCCATGGTCGAACCTCCGTCCGGCACGGCCACACCGCTGGCCCCCGCTGAGGAGTCGAACACGAAGGACGCGCGGGTTTCGCTCAGGTTGACATTCCAAGTTCCCAAGGTCGGCGCGTAGCCCGTGATCATCGCGATGCCGTCGCCTCCGATCTCCCAGGAGTCCAGACTGGGATTCCAAGTGGACGAGTCGGTGGTGGCGTCGAAGCTGTAAACCGTCGAACCGATGTCGAACGTCCACAACGGGGTGATGGACCCGACCGGCGGATGGAACGTGAATCCGTTAAAGGTCACGTCCGAGTAAAACTCGGGCACTGCGGAATAGGTTCCGTGACTGATGGTGACGAACGGGCCCGACACCGCAAAGCTGGTGGCGCTCGCCAAATCGGGAGTGTTGATGGTGACTCCCGACGCGCCGAAGCCTATGGAGCCGGTGATCGTCGGGATGGAATTGGCCTTGGCGCCGGGGCCGGCCAGGGCAACGGCGCATAATGCCGCCGCGCATATAGCTGGGATTGTTTTGAGGGTCTGTTTCATAATTGTCTGTCGTTCTCTATTGTTGTCATTTTTAACTGTGCACAGGTTAAGATCATGTCTCTGCATGGTCTTATCCATTTTTCCAGTCACACCAATACGTCACGGGGTGGAGTCCCGCTATGGGGTGTTACCCTCTTGGGTGAACACCCCATAGCAGACGCCCGTTGGGAGGACTATTCTGCCCATATGAAACACAAAGGCTTTCGCCGCGACCAAAACAATTCTTCAATTGCGCCCTTGCCGCATTCCAAGGCGGCGCGATGAGCTCCTCCTGTGTCCACTGTCCCGCTGATGAGAGCTTTGAGAGCCTTTCCGGCGTTGCCCCGGCGCGAAGCCGGGTTCCGTCCTGGAAGCGCGCGCTGGATATAATTTGTGTCCTGCTCGCGTCGGTCCTTTGGGTGCCGGTGTGGTTGCTGATCGGGTTGTTCATCAAAATCGTTTCTCCCGGCCCAGTCCTTTTCAAGCAAGAACGCGTCGGCCACATGGGCACGAGATTCCGCTGCCTGAAATTCCGCACCATGGCTGTCAACGCCGACACTGGCGTTCACCAGACCCATGTGTGTCAGTTGATGGCTTCCAACCAGCCGATGAGGAAACTCGACGGTGCGCGTGACGCGCGGATCATCCCCGGTGGCCTGTGGCTGCGCGCTCTGGGAGCGGATGAGTTGCCCCAGCTTCTCAACGTCCTCCGGGGCGAGATGAGCCTGGTCGGCCCGCGGCCCTGCGTCGTTTACGAGTATGAGATGTTTGAGCCGCGTCATCGCCGGCGCTGCGAGACGCTGCCCGGCCTGACGGGCCTCTGGCAGGTCAACGGCAAGAACCGAACCACCTTCGAGAGAATGATGGAACTGGATCTGGCCTACGTGGCAAAAAAATCGCTGTTCCTGGATCTCCAAATTATCGTTCGCACCGTTCCCGCGATCCTTTTTCAACTTCGAGGAATCAAACATGAGTAAGCCAATCAATGTCGGAGTTGTCGGATGCGGTTACTGGGGGCCAAATCTGGTCCGCAATTTTCGCTCCTCGCCTGGATGCAATCTGAAAATGATGTGTGATGTCAGCGCGGCAAGGCTCGACAGCCTCAAAGCCTTGTATCCGGAGGTCGTCGGGGAAAGGGGCTACGAGCACATGCTCAACGGCGCCGGATTGGA
>JBEKAN010000112.1:0-11711 GCA_050015895.1 Verrucomicrobiota bacterium | reverse complement strand
CCGAGAAATACTTCTGGCGCAACTCGGTCAAGTGTTACAAGTGGGTCAAGCGCAACGCCGCCCAGAAGCAACTGGCTTGATGTTTCCAAGTGGCTGATTTCTTGGAGCGTGTTTTGAAAATATCATTCTTTAGCGCCCCGGCTCGGCAGGAGCCTCGCCCTACCACACCCGCCTCGGCAGGGCGAGGCTTCTGCCGAGCCAATCGCCGGACATCGCTCACAAACGCAATTTCAAAACACGCTCTTAGAGCGTGGAAAGTTCCACCATGAATAAATCCCTGCCTTTGCTGGCGTCCATTTTCCTTGCCGCTCTGGGGACCTCTCCCTTGTGCGCGCAATATCAGCACCCATATCAGAACCCGGACCTCCCGGAGGAGCAAAGGGTCGCCGACATTGTTTCCCTGATGACGTTGCAGGAGAAGATCGCGTTCCTCACCCAGGCCCCCGCGCTGCAGCGCCTGGGCATCCCCAGGATGGGCTGGGTCGAGGGCCTGCATGGAGTCGCCCTGGGCACACCGGGAGGCTGGGGCAGAATGGGCGGAGGAACCACGCGCACGACCACCTTCCCCCAATCCATCGGCCTGGGCGAAACCTGGGATCCGCAAGTAGTCCAGAAGGCGGGCGGAGTCGAGGGCTACGAGGCCCGCTACCTGGTCCAGAGTCCAAACTATCACCGCGGCGGACTGGTCATCCGCGCCCCCAACGCCGACTTGGGGCGCGATCCCCGCTGGGGCCGGACCGAGGAATGCTACGGAGAAGACCCGTTCTTCAACGGCACCCTGGCCGCCGCCTACGCCAAGGGACTGCAGGGCGACAATCCCAAATACTGGCTCAGCGCCTCTCTCCTGAAGCATTTCCTCGCCAACAGCAATGAGGAGGGGCGCACCAGAACCTCGTCGGATTTCGACGAGCAACTCTTCCACGAATACTACGGCGTTCCCTTCCGCATGGCCATCGAGCAGGGCGGCGCGCGCTGCTTCATGGCCTCCTACAACGCGTGGAACAAGGTGCCTTGCACCGTCCAGCCCGCCATCAACGACATCGCCATCAAGCAATGGGGGCTGGATGGGATCGTTTCCACCGACGCCGGTTCGCTGCCAAACTTGGTCAGGACCCATCGCTACTTCACCAATGAAATCATCGCCGCGGCGGCTTGCGTGAAGGCCGGCATCAACCAATTCCTCGACAGAAGTTATATCGCCGATCTCAACTCCGCGCTCACCAACGATCTGGTGACGGAAGCCGACATGGACCGCGTGCTCAAGGGGGAAATGCGGGTCTATTTCCGTCTGGGCGTGTTGGATCCGCCGGACCGGGTGCCTTACTCCAAAATCGGCGCCGGCGGCGAAGCCGAACCGTGGAACAGCGACAAACACAAAGCCATCGCCAAGCTCGCCACGCAGGAATCCATCGTCCTGCTCAAAAACTCCGCGGGCCTGCTCCCGCTGGACAAAACCAAGATCAAGACGATCGCCCTCATCGGGCCGCGCGCCGACGAGGTGGATTTCGACTGGTACAGCGCCGAGCCGCCGTACTTTGTCACCCCGCTTCAGGGCATCCTGGCCAAGGTCGGGACAAACGTCATCGTCAATTGCGCCACCAACAACAACGACGGCCAGGCCGTGAACCTCGCCCGGAGCGCGGACGTGGCCATTGTCTGCGTGGGCAACAACCCCGGCGGCGCGTGGGCCAAGGTGGCCGGGCCGGGCGAGGGCCGCGAATCTGTGGATCGCAAGGCCATCAATCTGGATCAGGAGGAGTTGATCCAGCAGGTGTTGGCCGCGAACCCAAAGACCATTGTCGTGCTCCTCTCCAGCTACCCCTACGCCATCAACTGGACGCAGGAGAACGTGCCCGCCATCCTGCACATGTCGCAAAGCAGCCAGGAGTTGGGCGCCGCGCTGGCCGACGTGCTGTTCGGCGACTACAATCCCGCCGGCCGCCTTGTGCAGACCTGGCCAAAGTCCCTGGATCAACTCCCGCCCATGATGGACTACAACATCCGCGACGGCCGCACCTACATGTATTTCAAGGGCGCGCCGCTGTATCCTTTCGGCTTCGGCCTGAGTTACACAACCTTCGAGTACTCGAACCTCAAGACCAGCGCTGACACGCTGGGCGGGAACGACACCATCAAAGTCTCCATTGACGTGCAAAACAGCGGCAAAATCGCCGGCGAGGAAGTCGTTCAACTTTACGTCAAACAAACCCCGCCCTCCGGCCAAAACGGGGGCCGGGCGCGTCCGGCGGAGCAATTGCGGGGGTTCCAACGAGTCACCCTCAAGCCCGGCGAGCGCAAGACCGTGGAAATGCCGTTGTCGGCCAAATCGCTGATGCGGTGGGACCTGGAGGCGCATGCCTTCGTTTTGGAGCCGGGACCGAGGGAGATTCTGGCCGGCGCCTCCTCGTCGGATATTCGCCTGACAAAAACCATCACCGCGCGCAATTGATCATTCTATGAAATCCAAATCATTCGCCCGTCCCGCATTTCTATTCTTGACACTTCTGCCGGCGGCGGCTTTCGCCACGGCCACCCCTTACCCCCCTTATCCGGGATCCGCGCCCAGCATGGCTTACCAGGTGAGGGTGGACGGCCAGGATGTCTTTGTGCATAATTTTCTCACCTACGACCAGTTCAACTGGATGGACTACGCCAGTTTCTCGATGACCGGGAAGGTCCACGTGGAGATCACGTGCAACGTGAGCGCGCGGAAGGTGATCACCTGCAACATCCGGCCCCTGGCCTACGGCATCCAGCCCAAGATCGAAGGCAACAAGGTCAGTTTCGATCTCGATCAGCCGCGGTACCTGGTCATTTTCTTCAACGACGAGCCGGCCTTCAACAACACCGGCCTGCTCTTGTTCGCCGAGCCGCCGGAGAGGCGCCCGGCCAAACCGGGCGATCCGGGCGTGGTCAACATCCAGGACTACAACATTGACAGCACCGGGAAGACCATCGAGACGGCGAAGATCAACCAGGCCATCAGCGATATTGCGGCCAAGCCCGGCGGCGGCACGCTATTTTTCCCCAAGGGCAGATACCTGACCGGCACGATCATGATGAAGAGCAACGTCCGGTTTTACGTGGACGTGGACGCCGTGATTCTAGGCTCGACCAACAGCGCGGATTACGCCCCGCGCCGGGCCTTTGTGGTGTTTGACAGTTGCACCAACGCCAGCCTGGCGGGGCGGGGCAGCTTTGACAATCAAGGCTATCCCTACTTGTGGCACGACTTCCAGCCCGACACCGGCGACGGCAAGGCCAGGGAGCTGGGGGGGAAGGTGATTGATCCCCACAGGACGGGGGTCAATGGCTACAACGTCAGCAATTGCCGCGACGTTTCCTTCGACGACCTGTTGCTGCTGCGCGCCGCCTACCATGACATCAACGTCAACAACTGCGTGAACTTCACCAACCGCAACATCAAGATCGTCAACCGCAAGCAGCAGTACCACGACGACGCCTATAACATCTCCGGCAACCACATCTGGCTCGAAAACGGGTTTGCGATGACCATGGACGACACCTGGGCGCTTCACGGCACGCTCACCGATTTCGTCGTCAAGGGATTTGTTGTTTACAGCTACACCTGCTCGCTGGCGCTGGGATATGGCGGCGTTCCGAACGCCAAACACGTGCGCCTGGAGGACGTGAACTTTGTGTCCAACCACAACAAGTTCGCCATCTGGATACAATCCACGGCGGCGTATTTTGTCGGGCGCGGCTATCCCACCGGGGCCCGAGGGAATCCCCTGGACGATTTCCGCTTTGTCAACTGCTCGTTCGAGAGCGACGGCGGGCAGGTGTATATTGACGGCGGCGACCAGCCCCTGACCAACTTCGCGTTTGAGAACTGCACGTTCTACAAGCCGGGCAAGCCCAGCCTGATCATGGGGAGCAAAGTCGCCCCCATCCTCTTCAAGAACGTCAAGATGAACGGCGAGGTCCTCAAGAGCACCAACCAGTTGACCCAGACCGGTTTCGATCTCTCCGTCCCCGTCAAGATCGAGCCGTGACGCGCTCCAACCCGTCGCCGTTTCCCCTGCGGGGTCTGTTTGCGCCCGCCCAGCCGAAGCGGCGAAGGAGGGTTGCGGACAGAGTTTGCGAAGAGGCCGGAACCCTCTCTGGCAGGAGTGGCGTTCAAGGAAGCACCAGGATGCTGCTGGTCTGGTCTGAGCCAAACTCGAACAGCAGCACAGAGTTGGCGCGAAGCAATTGGGTGATCTGACTTTGTCGCGCAATTCCCCCCACGCAGAAAGACAAGTTTGGGTGGGTGTCCGAAAACCAGGCTGCGCTGGTGAAAATCCGCGTCCTTGGAAACGAGGGTGAACCCGTTCTTTTGAGCGAACTCCCAGATCACCCGGTCATCGGCGTGAATCAAGTTGCGCGACTTCACGTGGGCCGAGTCCGGGTACAGGTCAAGAATTTGCGGGACGATTCTGTCCGACAAATTCTCGTCAAGCAGCAGTTTCACGCGGCGGGGAAAAACAGCTTGCGCTCGCGGTCGGCCGCAAAAGCCAGACACGCTCTGGTGTCTTCGCTCGTCAGTTCGGAAAAGTCCGCAAGAACCTCGGCCTCCGTCATGCCCGAGGCCAGGTATTCGAGCACGTCGTAAACCGTGATCCGCATCCCCCGGATGCACGGCTTGCCGCCGCGTTTGCCAGGCTCAATCGTGATGATTTGGCTGTAATCCATCCGGGGAGAAGGTAATGGATTGCCGACGCTTCGGCAAATCCTTCTTTTGCAACCCGCCTCACTTCCCCGCGTCGCGCACCAGACGCGCATAGTTGTAGATTCGGATCACGTCCCCTTGCGGGCCGCGCCCGTACGGGAACATCGCCGGGTCGCCCGCCTTGGGATCGCTCCGTTGCGCGCCCGCGCCGTGGACATCCACAAAATGGTAGTCGCCCGCGTCCCCGCCCCGCCGCCCCGGCTCCGGCGGCCCGCCCGCTCCGGGGCCGCGTCCGATACCGCTCCGCCCATCCGGCCCCGGCGGCGGCATCCAGCCCGCCGCGCGGCCAAAAGCCACATACATCGCCGCCTGACCCCCAAGAAAGCCGGCGTGTGTCGTGGCCGACCAGTAGAATGGGAAATCGGCGTAGCCGGCCTCGTTGGTGATCGTCGTGCAATGGAACACCGGATCAATCGCCGGCGAATGCGTCGTGTCCGGCGACCGCGTGTAATCCACGATGCTCTGCAATTCCTTCACGCTCGGCAGCCGCCAGTCCGTCTGGCCGAGAAACTTCTCCCCGCTCTTCTTCCGCGCCCAGGCCAGGGCGTCCTGCCAGTTCATTCCCGTGCCGCTGTCCGCCTTCGTCCACATCAGACCCGTGGCGCGGTCGGTGATGGTGCCGTCCCCGTTGTCATGGAAGTCGTTCCGGCCGTAGCCTGGATTGCCGCGCGCGCACAGCACGAAAAACGTTTTCTCCCCGCCCCCCGGCATGAACAGGTCATAGCCCTTGATCCGGCCGTCGGCGAAATTGACGCCGAAAAGCTTGCCCATCCCGCGAGCCGACAGGCCCACATACTTGGTGCTCGACGCGTATTGCGAGTCAATGACGCGCTCCCCCGCGCTCGTGTCTCCGTAGGCGAACATGAAGAAGTTCGTGTCAAGGAACGGCCTCAGCCCGGAAGTCTCGGTGCCCGGACCGCTCGGATCCGTGCCGCGGGCGTCGAGAAGCGAATACAACTCCTTGATGGACGGCAGCCGCCAGTCGTCGAACCCGCCGAACTTGGCCGCGTTGAGTTTGGCCGGAAGCCCCTGCGCCTGGGTCGCCGTGAGCTTGTCGCGCCAGGTCGGCGCGCTCCTGCCGTCCGTGGCCGGGCTGCGCTGCCAGGTCAAGTCCGTGTTGTTGTCATGCACCGTCAGGCCGTCGGCGCTGAGGGTGTGGCTGGCCGGATGCCTTTGGAACTGGGCGTCCTGCCCGTAGAACGGCTGCCCCGGCGTCGGCGGCGCGATCACGTTCCAGTTGTCGTAGCACCGCTCCTGCCCGGTCGCCACCACGGTGAAGCTCTGGCCGGCGCAACACCAAGCCGCTGACGCCCCCGCCGCCGCCATCACCGCCAGAATCCGGTTGAATCTTCGCATAGTGCAGCGGTAAAGTGTCTGAAACGACGACGCTCACGGCTGGCTGAGAATTCGCGCCAGCGTCACGCTGTCAGCTTCCAAGTCCGCGACGGAATAATTGATCGGCACCCCGCGCTGCTGGAGAAATGTTTCCGTCTGCCAATAATCCACGCCCAACATCTCGCCGACCTGCCGCTGGGATAGCCGTCCGGCCCGATACCCCTCAATGGCCGCGTCCTCCATCACGTGACGCCCCACCGCGTCCGGGGTTTCTCCCCACTGACGGGCGACTTGATCGGGCAATTCCACAGTCACTTGCATAATGGCACTAATGTAGCACGACGGCGGCCATGGTGGCAAGCCAATATGCCCCGACAGCCAATATGCCCTAACGACCGGCGGCACCGCCTCCTCCTTTGCAAAAAGGACACAACCAAGATTTTCCGAGGCTTTCCGCTTGCTCCACCGCATGTTCTGGAGGATAATCGAATATATGTCGAACCGAACCCTGCCACCAAACACACGCCGCCTGCCCGCTGACTCTGGAATCCTTGCTCGTCTGCTAGGGAGTGATCTCGATCCGGCTCAACAAAGGCCCAGAAGTGCCAGCGATTTGCCAAAGAAATTGGTCTCATAATTAACTTTGTCGCACACATCAATGAAAACATTCCTCTGGATGGCTGGGCTTGTATCATTTGGATTAGGAGTTTTTGCTCAAACTCCGTTCAGTGAAGAACCTCTTTGGATAATCAATAGGCAGTTAGTCAGCGAAGAAGGAAAACCCATACCGGATGTCCGCATTCACGTGGAGTGTCTCCATGACCAAACCCTTTCGCAGAGGTATTTGGACCAAATCAACCGCACGACATTTGATCTCCTGTCTGACCGCGACGGCTATTTTCACGTAGCAACATTCGGTATCATGTATTCCCTCAGCCGAGATCGGTATTTTGTCAGAAAGGCCGGCCAATAACAGGCTTTGCCCAACTTTTTTCCAGACCCCTGGAGACCCCTCCCGCGCCTACTTGAGGGCCAGGATCTTCCTCTCGTTTTCGAACTCCAAAGTCACCGACGAAGGCCCGATGTCCACCACCATCGCCCCGGCGGGAAGCCGGTCGCGCGGACGCACCCATGTGCCGCTGATCACCGCCGTCGGGTCGCGTTTGGAAAAGAAGATGCTCTCGAGTTGCAACTCGGCAAATGCCAACTCCTTCGCCGTCGGCAACAGCGTCGCCGGCGCGGGCGCTGCGACCGGCGCTCCAGCCGCCAGCGGGTTCGACGCGGCAGGCGCGGGAGAGGAAGCCGGATCCTCCGCCGGTGTTTCAGCCGTCATGCCCGCCACCGGGGCGGACTCGTCCGGCGCGGCGGCAACCGCCGGGCCTTGCGTGATTTGCCCGGCGGGCGCGAACACAGGCTCCAGCACCCGGCGCACCAGCGCCTGGGTTCCAAACCAACAACACATCCCAAAAGCCGCCGCGCCCATGCTGGCGTAAACCCATCGGAAACGGGGAGTCAGCGGCGCGATAATCCGCCGCTCCGGCCTCTCCGGCGGCGGAGCGAGCTTGAGCGCGGGAGCCGCCGGCTTCTTGAAAACTTTGGTGTCGCCCGAACGGGTGCGGAATTTGGTGTCGCCCGAACGCGCGCGGAACTGGGTGTCATTCAAACCGGGGTCCATCGCCATCTCCCGCCACGATTGCAATTGGCCGGCGACTCCCAATTGCGCCAGATAGGCCTCATCCACTTTGGGCGTCACAAAACCCTCCTTGTCCGGCTTGACCTCATAGACCAGCACGTTGGCGGCGTGGACCGCCGTCAGAGCCGTGAACTGTTTGCCGCCGCCGCGCGAGGGGCTGTGATGCAGCGCGGCGCACTCCACCAACTCGGGGGGCATCCCCCAAAGACCCAGCAAATAGGCCCCCAGCTCCCCGTGCCCGGCTCCAAAAATGTCCTTCTCCACCTCTTCCAGCGCGATTTGCCGCTTGCGCGCCAGCGCCTGCGCCCCGCTGTACTGCTCGTCAAAATTGGCCGCCAGGATCAGCTTGCCCACATCGTGCATCAATCCCGCCGTGAACGCCGACTCCGCCAGCACCGGGTCGTCCGTCTGGCTCAGCGCCAGCCGCCGCGCCAGCCGCGCCACCTCCGTGCTGTGGCGCCAGAGCCGGTCAATCGAGAAATACACCGGCTTGATCTTGTCGTAATGGCTCAAGAGCTTGAGAGTCATCACCATGGACTTGACGGTCTCAAAGCCCAGGATGCCGACCGCCTCCACCGGGTCGCTGATTTTGCGCGGCAACCCGAAACACGCCGAATTGGTGACTTGCAGCAGCTTGGTCATCATGGCCATGTCCTTGGCGATGATGGCTCCCAATTCCGCCGTCGTGGTGCGCGGCCTCTTCAGCGCGTTGACCACTTCGAGGTAGAGCGAGGGGACGATCGGGAAAGTGCGCAGCCGCCCGACCAGCTCGCGCAAATTGTCATTGGCCAGCCAGACTTTGACCGCCAGCGCCCGTTCCACCGCGCTTCTCAGCGTCGCGCCGTCGCAAGGCTTGGTGAGAATCAGGTGCGAACCCTGGACTTCCGCCATCCGGCGGTCCCGTTCCGCCTCCGCCACCATCAAAACGCGGATGGTTTTGGGGTGGTCGGTCTTGATCCGGTCCAGCAGTTGGACGCCATCGCCGTCCGGCAGATCATCATCGGCGACGACCATGTCGCAGGGGTGGGAGGCCAGGTTGTCCAGCGCCGCGATCGCCCCGGCGACCAGGGTGACATTCCACTCGTTCCCCAAGGCCCGGCCGCACTCTTCCAGCGCGGGGAGGTCGGCGTTCGCAACCAAAATGTGTTTGTTGGCCATAAATCTTTGTCCGCCAGTTCGTCCTGCCGCGACACTGGCATTCTCATTGGGATTATCGGCTCGCGGCCCCTCGGACTTGAGCAGCGCCCGGCGGTCTGCGAGCTCCCTGCCGCGCAGGAGGGAACGATGACCAGGATTCTTGAGGCCAAATCCGAATAAACTTTGGCGCGCGCGCCTTCCCCTTTACATTCGCTGTCCAATTCATGTCGAAGATGTTGAAATCGTCCGGGGGAATCGGGGCGGCGACGCTGGCCAGCCGGGTGCTGGGTTTGGTGCGCGAGCAGTTTTTTGCGGCGTTCATGGGGACCAACGGGGTGGCCGCGGCGTTCTATTACGCGTTCATGGTGCCCAATCTCTTCCGGCGGCTGCTGGGGGAGGGGGCGTTGACGGCGGCGTTCATTCCGATCTTCAAGGCCAAGGAAAAAATGGAGGGGGAGGCTTCCATGTGGCAGGCGGCCAACGCGGTGGTTTCCGGGCTGCTGGTGGTGGCGCCGGCGATTGTGCTCTTGGTGATGCTGGTCCTTTCGCTATTGCCGCTCTGGGGCGGATGGGACACGGACACGCGGCTGATGTTCCAACTCATGCGGGTGATGTTTCCTTACATGATGCTCGCCTGCCTGGGGGCGATATTCATGGGCATCCTCAACGCGCGCGGCCACTTTTTCGTTCCCGCCCTCAGCCCGGCGATATTGAACGTGGTGATGATCTTCTCGGTTTGGCTGGTGGCGCCGCGCGTCGGGGCGACGCTGGAGACGCGGGTGTTCGCGCTGGCCGGCGGCGTCCTGGTGGCGGGGTTGGCGCAGGCGCTGTTCCAGTTGCCGCCCCTGGTGGGCGAGGGCTTCCGCTACCGCTGGGTCTCCCCGTGGCGCGACCCGACGACGCGCGAAGTGGTGGTGAAAATGATTCCCAGCGCGATCGGGGTGGCGGCGTTTCAAATCAACACGATGCTCACGCAAACGCTGGCCTTTGGCCACAACAAGCACATCGTGGCCGAGTTCTTCTTCGCCGTCCGGCTGATGGAGCTGCCGCAGGGGGTTTTCGGGCTGTCGCTGGCCACCTTCCTGCTGCCGACGCTCTCGGCGCTGGCGGTGGAGAAGAATTTCGGCCAGTTTCGCGCGACCCTGCGGCAGGGTGTCAACTACTTGATTTTCATCAACCTGCTGGCGGCCGTCCTGCTTTTCACCCTGGCCGCGCCGATCGTCCGCCTGCTCTTTGAGCGGGGGCGGTTCGACGCGGTGTCCACCGAGCATGTGAGTTTTGGGCTGGTCTGCCTGGTGCCGGGGCTGATTTCCTTCTCGCTGGTGAACATTCTGGCGCGCGCCTTTTACGCGCTGCAGGACATCCAGACGCCGATGCGCGTGAGTGTTTTTTGTCTCGCCGTCAATTTGCTGCTCACCGTGTGTCTGCTCTACGGGACGAATCTGGGGGCCGGCTCGCTTGGCCTGGCCAACAGCCTGAGTTCCTTCTGCAATTTGGGCCTGCTTCTTCTCGCCTTGCGCAAGAGGCTGCGGACGCTGGAAATGGGCGAAAGCCTGGCGCAGTTGCCCAAGCTGGCGGTCGCCGGGCTGGTGGCCGGATTGGCCGCATGGACGCTGCGCCTGGTCTGGCAGAACGACCTGGGTCATGGCACCCTGCCGCTGAAATTGGGCGAGGTGTTTCTCCCGATGACCGCCGCGACCGCGCTCTATTTCGCCCTGACCCTGTGGTGGAAAGTGCCATCGGCGCGGGAGATCGCCGACTTCCTGCGGGCCCGGGGCGGGGCTGCGTCCCCAATCAGTGATCAGGAGTCAACATCCTGACTTTAATGTACAATTCATCCTGGGTTAATCTTCGGGTGGTAGAATTTCCTTGGGAAGGAAGAGGGTCGGGGAAAGCCACGGCGGATCACAGCGGCTACATGGTCCATGAAACGCCGGCTTGTCGGCCGAAATGCCAAAGCAGTTGAAGTTTTACTTTTCGACAACCTCAAACTCACGCGTGGCGCGGATGTCCTCCGAAGAGGCGCCGATCATGATTTGGAAGCCGCCGGGCTTGACGCGAAAGCGATGGATGGATTCGTCGTAGAACGCCAGTTTTTCGCCCGGGACCGTCATTTCCACCTTCTTTGTTTCCCCGGGCAGCAGGTGAACGCGTTGGAATCCCCGCAGTTCCTTGCCCGGACGCTTCACGCTGGGATTCATTTCGTGGACGTAAAGCTGCACCACTTCGTCGCCTTCCCGCCTGCCGGTGTTGGTTATGTCAATGGTGGCGGTGATGCGGTTGGTGGACGCGATTTTGGAATCGGACAATTCGAGGGCGCCATATTTGAAGGTGGTGTAGCTCAGCCCGTGGCCAAATGGAAAGAGCGGTTTGCCGTTCAGATACATGTAAGTGAATCCCCTGGTCACGTCATATTCGTCCTGCGGCGGAACCTGGTCCGCCGAGGCATAGACAGTCAGCGGCATCCTCCCCGCGGGGTTCACATCCCCGAAAATGACATCGGCGATGGCGTTCCCGCCTTCCTCGCCGCCCCACCAGGCCTCGATCAACGCCGGCACATGCTCCGCCATCCACGGCTCGGTGATCGGGCCTGCGTTCATCTCCACGACCACGGTCCGGGGATTGGCCGCGACCACAGCCTTGACCAGTTCCAGTTGATTGCCCGGCAGCCCCAGCGAGGGGCGGTCGCGCCCCTCGCCCTCAATGGCGAGGGTGGTGCCGACATAAACGATGGCCACGTCCGCCTTGGCGGCGGCGGCGGCGGCGCTCTGGATTTCGCTGGTCGCGCCGCCGGCGGCGCCGCGCCGGGCCGGG
>JBEKAN010000111.1:0-11727 GCA_050015895.1 Verrucomicrobiota bacterium | reverse complement strand
GGTTCATGTAGGTGAAGCTGTCCACTTGGTGGTCCTCGTTGAGGCCCACTTGGACGAAGGCCGTGTGCGGGGCGGAGTTGGGGGTGAGGATGGAGGAAAAGCCGGGGGTGATGCCGATGTTGGAGACGATGATCTTGAGGTCGCGCTTGGGCACCACTTGGCGGACGATGTCCTCCACCCGGCCGATGAGCTTGTCGGTCAGTTCCAGGCGCGTGCCGGAGGGGGCTTTGACATTGATGACGAACTGGCCCGGATCGGTGCGCGGGAAGTAGGCCTGGCCGACGCGGGGGTAGAGGGCCAGGCTGAGCAGGAAGACGCCGGTGATGCCCAGGACGGTGGCCAGCGGGCGGAGCAAAGCGAGGTTCAGAACGCCCTCGTAGTGATCGAGCATGTTGGCGAATTTGCGGTTGAACCACGCGTTGAAACGCCGGCCCCATCCGCCCGGACCGGAGGGTTTTTCCCGCCGCTGCCCCAGCTCCTCGTCCGCTTGCCTGACTCTGATGAACTTGGCGCAGAACAGCGGCACGACGGTCATGGCGACGAGATAGGAGGCAAAAAGGGAGAGAATGACGGCCAGGGCCAGGGCGCCAAAGAGAAAACGGCTGACGCCGAAGAGAAACGTGACGGGGAAGAACACAATGACGGTGGCGAAAGTGGCGGCCAGGACGGGGAGGGCGACCTCCTTGCCGCCGCGTTCGGCGGCGACGAGGGGAGGCTCTCCCAATTCCAAGTGGCGATAAATGTTCTCCAGAACGACGACCGAGTTGTCAATCAGACGGGAAAAGGCCAGGGCCAGCCCGCCGAGCACCATGGAGTTGACGGTGCTGTTGCCCAGATCCAGAGCGAAGAACGCGGCCAGGGCCGACAAGGGAATGGAGAGGAAGACGGCCACGGTGGCCCTGATGCCGCCCAGAAAAACCAGAATCATCAGGCCGGTGAGAAACAAACCGATGGCGCCCTCATGCACCAGGTTTTCAATCGCCGCCTTGACGAAGAGCGACTGGTCGAAGACCACCTGGGTGACCAGTTGTTTGGGCACGTCCAGCAATTTGGAAACCACGTCTTTGACGCCGTTGACCACCGCGATGGTGTTGGCGTCGCCGCCCTGCTTCAAGACGGGCAGATAGACGGAAGGCTGGCTGTTGATGCGGACTTTGCAGAGTTGAATCTGGGAGGCGTCCTGGGCCCTGCCCACATCGGCCACAAGCACGGAGGCCGTGCCCGCCGTTTTCAGGGGCACCAGGTTGATGTCCTTCATGGCGTTGATCTGGCTGTCGGCATAGACGTTGTAATCATACGGCCCGATTTTCACGTCGCCCGCCGGGAGGATGAGGTTGGCTTCATTGACGTTGCGCACCACATCCATCACGCTCAACTGGTTGGCCTCCAGTTTGAGGGGGTCCACATACACCATGATCTGGCGGTAACGCCCTCCGAAAGCCGGCGGGACGGAGGCGCCCGGCACGCCAGCCATCTGGTTGCGGACGGTGAACTGGCCCAGGTCGCGCAACTGCGCCTCGGACAAGCCCTCGCCTTTGAGGGTGACCAGGCAGACGGGAAGGCTGGAGGCGTCGAACTTCATCACGATGGGAGGGAGGGTGCCGGAAGGCAGATAGCGCAGGCTGGCCATGGCCAGATTGGCGACGCCGGTGACGTCGGAATCCGGATTGGAGCCGGGTTGGAAATAGACTTTGATGAGGCTGACCCCCGGAAGGGAGCGGGACTCGATGTGCTCGATGCCGGAGGCCAGTGTGAACATGCGCTCGAACTGGCCGGTGATGTCGTTTTCGATCTGCTCGGGCGGCATGCCGGAATAGAAGGTGGCGACGACCACCACAGGAATGTTGATCGGGGGAAACAAGTCCACCGGCATGCGCGTCAGACTGGTCAGGCCCAACACGCAAATCATCAGCCCGAGGACCACGATCAAATAGGGATAACGGATGGCAAAGCGGGACATATCAAGAGGGGCGGTTCATTCCATCGCGGGCGCCTGCCAGGGTTTTGGCTCCACTTTTTCCCCGACGGGCACCCGCGCGCGGGCGCCGATCATGACCAGGTCGCCCTCCTTGAGACCGGCGGTGATCTCGCAGCGGGTCGGAGTTTCCAAGCCCACCGTCACCGCGCGCTCCTCGACGACATGGTCGCTGTTGACCAGATAAACGGTGTTGGTGTCGCCCAGGGAAAGGGCCTGGATGGGAATGGAGAGCGCGCGGGGCCGGCGCTGGACTTGCAGGACCACGGCGGCGTACATGCCCGGCACCAATTCCAAGTCTGGATTGGGCACCTCGATTTCGGTGATCATCGTCCGGGTGTCCTGGCTGACTCTGTCGGTGAAACGGGAAATCTGGCCGGTGAATAATTTGTTCCCCAAAGACTGCACGCGCACATCCACTTTGTCCCCCAGGTGAATGTCCTTCACGTATTGCACCGACACGGGAAAATCGAGCCGGAGCCGGTAATTGTCCGAGAGGCGCACCAGCGGCCGGGCCTGGGTGTCGGAGGCCGTGCCGGCCTGGATGAGGGCGCCGGGGTCGGCATACCTCCCGGTGATGACTCCGTCAAAGGGGGCGGTGATTTGAGTATAGTCATTGAGCGTTTGATATTTCTCGACCTCCGCCACGGCGGAGGCCAGCGCGGCGGCTGTGGCGCTGTCCCTGGCCTCGGCGGTGTCAATGTCCTGCTGGGCGACCAGATCCGGATGCTCGCGGTTGACCCCCTCCAGGCGGGTGTAAATCAGATGAGCGTTTGTGTAATCGGCCCCGGCCCGGTGCTCGGAGGCGACGGCCGAATTGAGTTCGTCCTTCAATTCCGGGACCTCCAGCACGGCCAAAAGCTGTCCCGCCTTGACCTTGTCGCCGAAATCCACGTTGATGACGCTCAAATAGCCGGAGACCTTGGCGTTCAATTCCGCCTCGACGTACGGACGGAACTCGGCCGAAATGGTGTCCTGGTTGTAAAGATCTTCGCGGTCCACCGCGGCCACGGCCACCGTGGGCGTCGAAGTCCCCGCGCCGGACTCGGTGGCGGTTTCATGATGGCGCAGGAGCAGAAAGCCGATGACGACCGCGGCCAGAGCCACGGCGGCCGCCAACCGGGCGGGCCAGGCCCCTCTTGGGGCAGGCTCCGGCGAGGTTTGGGGCGCGCCGAGAGAGTGCGGCGGAGGAGGAGGATTCGCTTCGTTTGTCATACGGTTGGTTTGTGGCGCGCCGGGCGCGCCAGCGGCAACTGGACCTCGAATCGGCTGCCTTTGCCTTCAATGCTCTCGACAGTGACCCGGCCGCCATGAGCGGCGCAGATGGATTTGACGATGGCCAGCCCCAGCCCGGCCCCGCCCATCTCGCGCGAGCGGGCCTTGTCCACGCGAAAGAAGCGATCAAAAATGTGGGGCAGGGCGGCGGCGGGAATTCCGATGCCGGTGTCAACCACTTCGATGATGGCTTTGTCGTCCCGCGCATGGACATTGAGGCTGATCGCGCCGCCGGCGGGAGTGTATTTGATGGCGTTGTCCAGGAGGTTGACCACGACTTGTTTGACGCGGGAGCGGTCGCCTTCCACGCTGACGCCGCCCCGCGCGTTGCAAGCGACGGAAATCCCCTTGTCCTCCGCCAGCAAGGACATCTGGTCGCGGGTGGCGGCGGCCAGCGGGGCGAGATCAAACCGCGCCCACTCTTGATGCGCCTCGCCGGCGTCCAGACGGGAAATGGCAAAAAGGGCGTCCACAATTTTGGCCAGACGATCCACCTCCTCCAGGGCGCTGCCCACGCGGTCGCGCAGATCAGGCGGGGCGGAGGTCTCGCCGACCACGCTTTCCATTTCCCCGCGCAGGGCGGCCAGCGGGGTGCGCAGCTCGTGCGAGGCGTCGGCCAGGAAGCGGCGGTTGTGCTCCAGGGCCTGGCTGAGGCGGGCGATCATGCGGTTGAGCGCCAGGGACAAGTGCTCGAGCTCGTCGCCGGTGTCCGGCAAGGGCAGGCGCTCGTTGAGATTGTGGAGGGTGATTTGTTCGGCGCTTTGCGCGATGCGCACGACGGGCGCCAGCGCCCGGCCCACCAGGAAATAACCGCCGCCCACCGCGACCAACCCCACCAAGGGCACCCCCAGAAGAAGGGAGAAAAGCAAATGGGAGAGGATGGTGTCAATCGGCGCCATCGGCGCGCCGCTTTCGATCAGAAACCTCTCGCCGTCCCTGGCTTGATGGACTTTGATGGTCATCAGCAGGCGCGTTCCATCGGGCAGGGTCTCCTTTTGGGTGAAGTCGCCCTGGACGG
This sequence comes from Verrucomicrobiota bacterium, assembly GCA_050015895.1. GTDB lineage: Bacteria > Verrucomicrobiota > Verrucomicrobiia > Limisphaerales > Palsa-1400 > JBEKOF01. The sequence continues at coordinate 7,459 of JBEKAN010000111.1, read as the reverse complement.
CGCCCACCACCAGCGGGCGCAATCCGGTCGGATCAAAACTGGCCGCCGGGCCCGAGGCGTAGAGCACCCTTCCGTCCGGCTTGGTGACGCGGATGAAGCGGTCGTATTTCTCCGGCGCGTAGCGGGACTGGATCTCATCGGCCACGTATCGCTCGCCGGTTTTGTCCAGATCGGACAGGAGCGAGACAGCGATCTGGTCGGAGCGGCGCAGGAGCGTTTCGGCCAGGTTGCGCTCCAAATACCCGCGCAGGACCTGGTAGAGAGCCACGCCGAAGAGGAGGAAGACGGCGGTGAGCAAACCGGCGTACCAGATGATGAGGCGGAAGCGAATGGAGCGGGGGTTCATGTCCCGGCCTCCTCGCTGATGGAGTAGCCGACGCCGCGCACGGTGCGGATGAGCTTTTTCGGGTTTGGATCATCCACCTTGCCGCGCAAATGGCGGACATAGACATCCACGATGTTGGTGAGTCCCTGGAAGCTCTCGTCCCAGACGTGCTCGATGATCATGGTGCGCGAGAGGACTCTGCCGGCGTTGGCCGCCAGGTATTCCAAGAGGCTGTATTCCTTGGGAGTCAGCTCGATGCGTTTTCCGGCCCGGCGGGCCTGCTGGCGTTGGCGGTCAATTTCCAAATCGCCGACGCGCAGGAGGCTGGAGCGGTCGGGCGAACCGCGGCGGAGCAGGGCCTTGACGCGCACCAGCAACTCGTCGAAAGCGAAGGGTTTGGTGAGATAGTCATCGGCGCCGGCCTCGAAATTCTCGACCTTCTCGGCCGTGCCGGCGCGCGCGGTCAGCACCAAAACCGGCGTTTGGGATCCCTGCCGCCGGATGCGTTTGAGGATCTCCAGCCCGCTGAGGCCGGGCAGCATCAAGTCCAGGATCACCAGATCGTAACTGCAGGAGCTGGCCATTTCCCAGCCGGTCTGGCCGTCATTGGACACATCCACGGCGAAGCGCTGGTCCCGCAGACCCCGCGCGACGAATTCGGCCACTTTCCTTTCGTCTTCGATGACTAGAATTCTCATATCTTTCTCCCATATCAGACACCATCAACATTAAGATTGGCTGAAGAATTCATTAAATTTTTTTCAGAATCCACCATTTTCGCCCGTCGGAGTTGACGCGCGAAATGACTCAAGTTAAAGGAGACCAAGGAGAGGAAGCGGGTTGTGGGGGGAAGCGAATGCAACACTGGCTCAGGAAGGGCCATAAGGGAACGCTGGAAAACTGCCTTCCCGGACCCATGAACAACAGCCTCCGGCCAATTATCAGCACCATCAACAAAGTAGCACACCCACATTGCCGCACCGAAATGTGGGTGTGCTAATTTTGCTTGGCAATTATCAACATGGTGCCGAAGGCGGGACTCGAACCCGCACGCCTTTTTACAGGCCCAGGATTTTAAGTCCTGTGCGTCTGCCATTTCGCCACTTCGGCTCCAGAGGCATTGTATAATGCGGCCACTGTGGCCGAAGGCGGCACGAAAAGGCAAGCGGGAAAGCGGAACCCCTGGCGGGCGCCGAACTCCATTTGCGCGAACCCGTTCCCTGTGGCATAATAAGTTGTAACTGTCATAATCACCAGTTCGTCTAATATACTGTATGCTAAGTCCCTTGCCAGCCTCAAAATGGAACGAGTCCGCGGCGGCCCATTTGCTCAACCGCGCCGGCTTTGGCGGAACGCCGCGGGATGTGCAGAAATTGGCGAAGCTGGGCCTGGAGGGCGCGGTCTCCTCGTTTCTCGATTACGACGACATGTCCGCGGACTACCCGCCGCCCGACTGGGCCAAACCCGATCACCAGCGCGCCCAGCATCAGCGCCAGATTCAGGACTTGAACGCCCAGTTGGCCAAGGCCGCCACCGACGAGGAAAAAGCGAAACTGACCGAGCAGCGGCGAGTCATGCAGCAGCAGTTCCAGGGCGATTTGGGACTCCAAACCCAACAAATGCGCGCCTCCTGGCTGGAGCGAATGGCCGCCGGGCCGCGACCGTTGCAGGAGAAGCTCACGTTGTTCTGGCACGGCCACTTTGCCACCAGCATCACCAAGGTCCGCGAGGTTTACTTCATGTGGGGCCAGATTGACACCTTCCGCAGACTGGGCGCCGGCAACTGGCTGGAGTTGCTGGGGGCCGTGGCGACCGACCCCGCGATGCTGATCTGGCTGGACCAGGCGCAAAGCCGCAAGGAGCATCCCAACGAGAATTTCGCGCGGGAGTGCATGGAGTTGTTCGCCCTGGGCGAGGGCCATTACACGGAGAAGGATGTGACCGAGGCCGCGCGCGCGATGACCGGATGGTCGCTGGATCGCGACACCGAGACCTACCGCTACCGGCCGTTTTTTCACGACAACGGCATCAAAACAGTCCTGGGCGGCACCGGCCCGCTGACCGGCCCGGATGTGCTGCGGCTCATCGTGGCCCAACCGCAGGCCAGCCGATTCATCACCGGCAAACTGTGGAAATTCTTCGCCGCCGACGACCCCGAGCCGCAGTTGGCGGAGGCGCTGGCGGCTGTTTTCCGCTCCTCCAACCAGAATTTCCGGCCGTTCCTGCGCGTCATGTTCCGCAGCCAGGAATTCTATTCCGACAAAGTCATGGCCGGGCAGATCAAAAGCCCCGTGCAATGGCTGGTGAGCGCCGTGCGGATGTTGGAACGGCCCATGCCGCCGCCCGCCGTGGCCGTCGAGATGGTCAGCACGCTGGGCCAGGACCTGCTGGCCCCGCCCAATGTCAAAGGCTGGGATGGCGGGCTGAGCTGGATCACCACCAACACCTTGTTGAGCCGCTACAACCAAGCCGCGATCCTGGTGATGGGCCAGGGCAACCTGATGGCCTCCCGCGGGACGGGGCCGGGACAAGCCATGGTGGCCCAGCAGGCCAACCAGGCGGCCCGCACGATGGCGCCCATTGTCGTCAACACCATTATCACCCAGGAGGAGCGCCAAAACCCGGAACTCCTCCTCGCCTCGCTGGAAAAGCGCTTCCTGCGCGCCCCGCTCTCCGAAGACCACCGCCAGGTCCTCCGCGACTATCTGGCCCCGCACCGGAGCCTGGGCGACGACGACATCCGGCATGTCATCCGCCTGCTCCTGGCCACGCCCGAGTTTCAAGTCACCTGAACCCTGTCAAAACTATGAAAGAGCAAATCACCCTGCAAACGCGCCGCGAGTTCCTGCGCACCGGCATCCTGGGCGGCGCGCTGACCTGGACGGTGCCCGCCTTTTTGGCGAACACCTTTTCCGCCCTGCAAGCCCAGACGGCCGATTCGGCCACCCAGACCGCCACCGGCAAGGACTCCACCATTCTGGTCATCCTCCAGTTGGCCGGCGGCAACGACGGATTGAACACCGTGGTGCCCTACTCCAGCGACTTCTATCACAAGGCGCGCCCCCGCATCGGCGTGGACCCAAAGACCGTTCTCAAGATCAACGACCAAATCGGCCTGCATCCGGGGCTGGCCGGGTTGAAAGACCTTTACGACGGGGGCCATTTGAGCATCGTGCAGGGCATCGGCTACCCCAACCCCAACCGCTCGCATTTTCGTTCCACGGAAATCTGGCAAACGGCCTCCGACGCCGACAAATTTGAAAACTACGGTTGGATCGGCCGCTATTTCGACAACGCCTGCCGCGGAGCCGATCCGACCATCGGCGTGAGCATCGGACGCCAGATGCCCCAGTCCTTTTCCGCCGTCAACCCGACTGGCGTGAGCCTGGACAACCCGCAAAGCTACCGTTACAACGCAGGCGGCGGAAGGGGCGCGGCGGGCGAAATGTCCGCCGACGAGAAATCCTACCGGGAACTCAACCGTCCCGAGGAGATGGAGAATTCGGGCGCGACCATTGGCGCGGTCAGCGGCCCCACCCTGCATCGCGGTTCGGCCATAGACTTCCTGGAACGCACCGCGCTGGACGCGCAAGTCAGTTCCGACAAGATTCTGGCCATCACGCGGCAAGTGCAAAACAAGGCCACCTATCCCGCGGGCCAGCTTGCCAACTCGTTGAAGCTGGTGGCCAATCTCATTGGGGGCGGGCTTTCCACGCGGATTTTCTACCTTTCCCAGGGCGGCTACGACACGCACACGAATCAAATCGCGCAGCACCAGCGGCTGCTGCAAGAATTGGGCGACTCCCTCAAGGCGTTTGTCGCCGATCTGAAGGAAATGGGGGCCTTCGACCGCGTGCTGCTGATGACCTTCAGCGAATTTGGGCGCAGAGTGGGCGAAAACGCCAACGGGGGCACCGACCACGGCGCGGCCGCCCCGATGTTCGTCGTCGGACCCAAGGTAAAAGCGGGATTGCACGGTCGTTACCCGAGCCTGGCACCCCCGGACCTGGTGAACGGGGACATTGCTTACAACGTGGATTTCCGGTCGGTTTACTCGGGAGTGCTGGAGGAGTGGCTGAGGACCAAAAGCGAGCCAATCCTCGGCCGAAGATTCGAGCCGCTGGCTTTGGTCTGACGGTTGGCTTCCAGGACCATCGTGGCGGCCTCCAGCAAATTGGCGCGCGCCTCCTCCAAAGCCGCCCCTGGCGTGTTGGCCCCCGGTAATTCCTCCACGAACGCGGCATACCCCTCGGGAAACCTGCGGAAAACCGCAGTTAAGGTCATATTCCTGCGGCCCAGAATACGCCATTATCGGAAGGTTGGCAAAAGCCGACACCGAATGCGGGGCACCAGGGGCAAAATTGAGTCGCCAACGGCGGAACCAATGGCACACTGCTCCCACGTCATAAGAGCCTATGGAAATTCGAAAAGCCGTCATCACCGCCGCCGGACCTGGCCAGCGGACGCTGCCGCTGCAAACGCTCGTGGACCGCGACGGCGAAACCAAAACCGCGCTCAAAATCATCGTCGAGGAGGCGCTGAATTCCGGCGCGGAGGAAATCTGCGTGGTGGTCCATCCGGGCGACGCCGACACCTACCGGGCCGCCGCCGGCCCGCACGGGAAGCGGTTGCAGTTCGTGGAGCAGGAGAAGGCGCTGGGCTACGGCCATGCCGTGTGGCGGGCGCGCGAGTTCACCGGCTCGGAGCCGTTTCTGCTCCTGGTGGGGGACCATCTCTATTTGAGCCGGGAGAAACGCGGCTGCGCGAGGCAGTTGGTGGAGGTCGCGGCCGCAGAGGCGTGCGCGGTCTCCGCGGTGCAGGCCACGCACGAGAGCAAACTGCCGTATTACGGGGTGGCGGGCGGGCGGCTGGCGGAGAACCGAAAGGGCCTTTACCTGGTTTCCGAGGTGGTGGAGAAACCGGCGCCGACGGTCGCCGAGCAGCGCCTCATCGTTCCGGGATTGCGCGCGGGGAATTATCTTTGCTTTTTCGGAATGCACGTTCTGACGCCGACGGTGATGGATTTGCTGGGCGCGGAGACGGCCGGCGGCCAGCCGGCGGGCTTGAGCCAGGCGCTGTCCAGGCTGGCCGGCCGCGAGCGGTATCTGGCTTGTCAATTAGAGGGCCGCCGTTTTGACATCGGTTTGAAATACGGTCTGCTCACCGCGCAACTGGCGCTGGCGTTGAGCGGCCCGGCCCGGCCGGAGGTGCTCGCCATGCTGGTGGAACTGCTGGCGCAGGAGGGCCTATAACCGTCCGCCCGGACGCCACCCACCCCTCGCATGGCCAGCCCCCTGATCGAAATCATCACCTCGGCGGACGCGAAGATCCGCAACCAGTCGCTCGACGCCCTGTGCGCCCGCGCGCCGGCGGAGGAGCTGCTGGCGGCCTGCGCGGAGTTGGACGCCTTCCGCCGCGGCGGCGACAATCTTTACGAGCGGGTGCGGGCGCTGTTTTTCCTGCACGCGATCCACCGTTTTCATCTGCCGGGGAAATTGCCGGCGGGCGCGGAGGGCATGATTCCGTTCAAGGGATTTGAACATCTGCTGCACCGCCGGTTTGAGGAGGCGCTGGAGCAGTTTCTTTTGGCGCAGAAAGACCGCGGTCCCAGCGACGCGATTTCCAGCGCGCTGGCGGCCGTGTACCAGCGCATCGGGTTTCAGACGCTGGCGGACCAGGTGCGGCGCAGCGTGCGCTCGGTGCGCGGCAACCAATGGATGTTCCGCATGGGCCATCCGGCGGATCATCCGCTGCGGGCGCGCCCGGAGCTGCTGCGGCGCGGCGAGGACGGCGCCCGCCCGGTGCTGCGGGAACGCACCCCGGTGCGGATGGATTTGAGCCACTCGGGCTGGAGCGACATTTTTTTTCTCGGCATGGATTTTCCCGAGGGCGCGCGCGTGCTCAATGTGTCCATTGACTTGGGCGTCCACGGTCGCGACGCGGCGCCGCGGCCGCCGGTGGAGGCGTGCCTGCGGGTGATTGACGAGCCGATTTTGCGCCTCACCAGTGTGGACCTGGGCGCCACGGCGGACATCAGCAGCCTGGCCGAGGTGTTTGATTTCGCGCGCGACTATCTGGGATTGCTCAAAGCCGCGGTGATCGCCGCCGGCATTGTGCCGCCGGGGATCGAAGGTTCGGGACTCAATCTGGCCGACTTGCTGGGGCGGGTCGTCGGGGCCGGACGCGGCCTGGAATTGGTCAGCCATGTCAACGATATTCCCAAAGGCTCGCGGCTGGCCGTCTCCACCAACCTGCTGGCCTCGCTGATTTCCGTCTGCATGCGCGCGACCGGCCAGACCCAGGCGCTGACGGGCGCGCTGGCCGAGGAGGAAAGGCGCCTGGTGCTGGCGCGCGCCCTGCTCGGCGAATGGCTGGGCGGATCGGGGGGCGGCTGGCAGGATTCCGGCGGCGTGTGGCCGGGCGTCAAGCTCATTTGCGGGGTCGCCGCCACGGAGGGCGATCCGGAGTTTGGCGTCAGCCGGGGCCGGCTCATGCCGGCGCACCGCATTCTCGACCACCAGGAGGTTTCGTCGGAGACTCGGGAACGTCTGCAGCAGAGCCTGGTGCTGGTCCACGGCGGGATGGCGCAAAACGTCGGGCCGATCCTGGAAATGGTGACGGAGAAGTATCTGCTGCGCTGCGCCGCGGAATGGGCGGGACGGCGGCAGGCCATGGGTCTGCTCGATGAGATGGTGTCGGCCCTGCGCGCCGGGGATGTGCGCGGCATCGGCGGACTGACCACGCGCAATTTTTGCGGGCCGATCCAGACCATCATTCCGTGGGCCAGCAACGCTTTCACCGAATCGCTCATCGCGTCGGCGCGGGCCGAATTTGGCGCGGATTTCTGGGGCTTCTGGATGCTCGGCGGCATGTCCGGCGGCGGGATGGGTTTCCTTTTGGATCCGAAACGCAAAGCGGAGGGACAGTCGCGCCTGCGGGAAATCATGTCGCGGACCAAGCGCGAACTCCAGCGCGCGCTGCCATTCGCAATGGAGCCTGTGGTCTATGATTTCGCAATCAATGAGCGCGGCACCTGGGCGGACCTGCTGCGCGGCGGGGAGGCCCTGCTGCCTCCCGGCTATTATGCGCTGCGCGTCCCGGGCCGGCTGCGCGCGGACCCAGAGGCGCTGACGC
>JBEKAN010000110.1:0-11847 GCA_050015895.1 Verrucomicrobiota bacterium | reverse complement strand
CCCCGCTGCCCGCAAACGGGATGGGGCGGCGCAGCTTCCTGCGCACTTCCGCCGTGCTGACCACGGGGTTGGCCGCGCTGGCCGCCAGTCTGAAGCCGTTGCTGGAAATGAACGATTTCCCCACCATGCAGCGGTTCCTCCAGAAGTATTACAAGGAGATGACGCCGGAGGACATGGACAAAGTTCTGAGGCGGATCACCGACGAGGTGGAAAAGGAGTACGGGGTGCGCCCGCATGTGCGGGATTTGAAACCCTTGGACGGCGTCGAATTCGTCTATTGCCTCAACCTGACCCGTTGCATCGGATGCCGCAAATGCGTCCAGGCCTGCGTGGCCGAGAACAACCTGTCGCGCGATCCGGAAATCCAATATATCCGCGTCCTGCGGCTGCCCGACGGCTCGCTGGACATTGACAAGGCCGATCACTTTTACGCGCCGGGGTGCTCGACGCTTTCCGCGGATGAGATCAGGGATTTGTCATCGTTGATCAACCGGCTGAGGCGGGAGTCCGATCCCGTGTCGGCTTTTCTGTGGCAGAGTTTGACAAAGAAGGAGCAGACCCTGCTGATGAATTTCCAGCCCTCGGCCCCAAGCCAAAATCAAACTCGGGAGCTGATTGTTCAAGCTCTGAACAAGATCATCGAGGGGCCGAGTCTCCACCAAGCGGAGCGATTCCAAGGCGTGTCGTTGCGCCCCCCAACGGCCGAGCTTTTGAAGCAAAGTCCGACAGGCCCCAATCTGGCCTACCTGAATCGCTACCTGCTCGAAGACGCCTACCCAATGGAATTGGCGAGGACCCCCGCGCCGGATTCCGTCCCGCAAAAGGGTTTCTTCTACATGCCCGTGCAGTGCCAGCAATGCAAGAACCCCCCTTGCGTCAAAGTTTGCCCGGTTCATGCCACCTGGCAGGAGAGCGACGGAACCAAGGGCGACGGAATCACCGTGATAGATTATGATTGGTGCATCGGCTGCCGTTACTGCGAGGCGGCCTGCCCTTATTGGGCGCGGCGGTTCAACTTCACCAAGCCGTCCATTCCGCCGGACCGCCTCAACCCCGACATGGCGTATCTGGGCAACCGCCCGCGCCGGCAGGGCGTGATGGAGAAATGCCACTTCTGCATCCAGCGCACGCGGGCGGGGCGCTATCCGGCCTGCCTGGAGGTCTGCCCCGCCGGGGCGCGCAAGTTCGGCAACATCCTGGATCCCAACAGCGAGGTCTCCTACATCCTCCGAACCAAACGGGTCTTTATTCAACTCAAGGAGGAGATGGGCACTTCCCCGCGGTTCTATTACTATTTCGACGTATGACGCGCGCGATTCGGAACTATCTGGTCTTTCTCAAGAGGTGCGCGGGCGTCGCCTTTGTGGGCGACTGGCGCTACCAAGCCTGGATTGGCCTGCTGACGGTCATCTGCCTGCTGGGCCTCAACGCCTACTGCCGTCAGTTCGCCCACGGCCTGATCGTCACGGGGATGAGCGACGAGGTTTCGTGGGGCGTTTACATCGCCAACTTCACTTTCCTGGTCGGCGTGGCGGCGGCGGCGGTGATGATGGTCATTCCCGTCTATATCTATAAGAACGAGGATCTGCATGACTTGGTCATCTTCGGGGAATTGCTGGCGGTGGCGGCGATCCTGATGTGCCTGGCGTTTGTCACGGTGGACCTGGGAAGGCCGGACCGTTTCTGGCATTTGATCCCGGTCATCGGGCAGTTCAACTTTCCCAAATCCATGCTCAGTTGGGACGTCATTGTCCTCAACGGCTACCTTCTGCTCAACGTTTACATTTGCGGCTATCTGCTCTACTGCCGCTATCGAAAGACCAAGCCGGGCAAATGGTTTTACATCCCGTTTGTTTTCGTTGCCATCGTCTGGGCCGTCTCCATCCACACCGTGACGGCGTTTCTTTATGTGGGTCTGGGCGGGCGGCCGTTTTGGAATTCTTCGATCGTCGGCCCCCGGTTTCTGGCCTCGGCGTTCACCGCGGGTCCGGCTCTGATCATCCTGGCCATGCAGGTGGTGCGCCGCGTGACCTCCTCCGCGTATTCCGGGGTGGGTCCGAACGAGGCGGGCGGCGCGCCTTCCCAACCCTCCAAACGCCGCGGGGCCACCGCGGAGGACTTTGTGGCGCTGACGCGCTACCTTCCGGAAATCGGCTCGGTGCCGACGGAGGTCCGCCAGCGGCTTCTGCCGATGGCGGATGTCTTGGAGGTGCGGGCGGGCGACACGCTCCTGCGCCAGGGAGAGACCTCGGACAAGGCATTCTTCATCCTGCGCGGCTGCGTGGTGGTGAAACGGGAGGAGGGGGGGCGGTTTCGGATCACCCGCACGGCGGGACCGGGCGAGCAATTTGGGGAAATCACGGCCCTCAACGGCACGCCGCGCACGGCCACCGCCTTTGCCGAGGAACCCAGCCTGGTTCTGAGCCTCTCCGCCGAGGCCCTGCGCCTTCTGATGAAATCCCCGCAGGTGGACAAGATCGTCCGGTCCCGGATGTCGGAGCGGCTGCTCATCACGGATCGGGCCTTGATGACGCTTCGCAGCATTGTGCAAGTTTCCATGCTCATCAATGTGTTCCTGCTCGCCAACGAAGTGTTCAAGGAATTTTATTCGGGCAACCTGCACGTCGTGTCCTCGAAATATCTCTTTGTCGGGCTGGAGAATCATCACGCGCTGGTGCCCTGGATCTGGACGGCCATCACGCTGAACCTGGTGGCCATGGTGCTGCTGATCCTGCCCGTGAGCCGCAGCCTCAAATGGCTGAACCTGACCTGCGTCCTGTGCATTGTCGGCATCTGGATCGAAAAAGGCATGGGGCTGGTCATCCCCGGCTTCATTCCCACGCCGCTGGGCGAAGTGATGGAATACCGGCCTTCTGTCAATGAGACGCTGGTTTGCTTTGGCATCTGGGCCTTCGGTCTGCTCTGCTACACGGTTTTTCTCCGCATGTCCGTGCCCATTCTGCAGGGGCGATTGTCCAAGGAGAATGAAGACGCGCCGGGTCCAACAAGTCTTGCCGCCGCCGCCGTTTCGCCGCGCGGTTGACCCCCGCCGCCATGTCAAAAGAACTCACAGCCGACGACGCCAGACAATCGCTGGCCGGCCACGCGGCCGCAAGGGGGACGGAGATTTTCGAGAAGTACGGGCCGCGCGTCGGGTGGAACGAATTGCTGCGCATCCTGGAGGACCGCGCGTGCGTGCGCTACCCCTGCAAGGTCGCCTTTGACCCCGCCCCGCTCCAGAAGGGGGAGTGCGCCCATCCCGTGGCGCGCGGTGAGAAGCCGGAGGACGGGTTTGTGCTGCACATCCATCCGCTGTTCCTGACGCAGATGGACCGGGTGGCCCATCTGGCGCTCTATCAGTTGGTGGTGGTCAACTATGGGCGGTTCGCCTCCTGCGATGACGCGGAGGTGTTTGGGGCGGCGGCGCTGGGAATCCCCAGGGAGGAGTACTATCAGCGGCTGTGCGAAATGGCCGATTTGCTCGAAGCGACGGAGGGGGCGGGGTGCGCGCGGAGTTGTTGATGACTGAAGATCAGGTAATACGAGAGATGCGGGAGAAGATATGTAAAGAAGTTCTGGGAGGAACGGGACTCCCAGAAGCTGGGAAAACGGCTTCAGCCCGCTGACGGGCGCGTTGATTTCTTTTATGGCCGGCGCAGCACTGGGATCCAGTTGGGTTCGAAACGGGTGCCGACGATCAGGCGAGTGACCAATCCGTAACTGAGGATGCCGGATGGGATGCGGTTGGCCTTGAGAAAACCATTGTAGAATCGCTCCTGAAAGTTGGAAACCGCCGGTATGTTGTGTTTCTGCGCCCGCGCCCGGATGGCGCTTATGTCGGTGAGGACCTGCGGAGAAAGCTCCGGCCAGGGATCGGCGGCATTCGTGTTCCGCCGGGGCAGATAGAAGGACAAATAGAGCCGCCCGGAATACCGCAAGGCTGGCAGGTCACCGCGCAAACAGGCGAGGATTCCGATGAAGTTCGCCTCCGACTCATCCGCAAACCCGGCCAAGTGCGACCATTCGTGCGCGAGCAGAAAAGGCTGCTCGAAGGGAAGGACGTGAGAGTCAAGTATGACTTCATACCCGAGCGGGTTGATGAAGCCATCCACGCTGGCGGCGTCGAGAAAGGGATTGACCAGCGAGGTTCGCGGCGCGACGCCGGTGAAATCCCGGCGATGTCCCAATTCACGGACGACTTGCTGAAAGGACCGCTCCAGCGCCGCGCGCCATTGTTCCGGCTCTGGCATCGGCTGAGCGTGCGCGGCGACGGCCTCCGCGTTCAGGTTTTCCAAGTTGGACCTGGCGAAGGCAAGCACGGCCTGGGAAGTGACCCGTTGGGAGTCCCAATCGAGTTTGGAGGTCAGAGGGAGTCGCTGATAGTTCAGGCCCCAAAGCAATTCGAAGGCGCAGACCAATGCCGCCGCCAGCGTGAGTGTGTCGAGCACCGCGCGCCCGGCGGCACGCCACTTCCGTCCCGTTTCGGCGGCGCGGATTTTCCAAATCCAACCGGCCGGAAGGCCGATGGCCACGGTGACCAGGAGGAGGTCGAGCACCGGGACCGGCAACCAGCGCGTGAGAGATTTGACCCCCGCCGCCAGCGGAGGATAGAGGCCGGTGGAATAAAGATCTTCAACCCAGCGGGCGGGGAATCGAATCGCGGCCAGCGCGATGGCGGCCAGCACAATCGAAATTCGGATGCGGTGAGGATTGCTGAGTTTCATGGCGCGTTCTCAGGATGCCAGCAGTTGCAGAATTGGCGATTGAAATTACTCGCCTGGTCCTTCGCGGGGCGCAACTTGGCACAACCACCATTGGACAGAACGAACCCCCGCCCATGAACCTGTCGGAAACCTCCTCTCCCCGGCCCTCTCCTCCACAAGTGTGTGGAGGAGAGGGAGAAGAAGCGCCCGGCGTTTCAGGGGCGCAAGGCGCCTTATCCATTCGGGGGATACTCTCCCCGCCCTCTTGCTCCATCAAACAAAAAAGTGTCAAAATCTCAGGATGGACGCTTCGACCGCCTGACATCAATCTTCCAGGACCCTTTCGCTGACCCTTTCGAGACCTCTTCGCCTTCGCTTACGACCGGAGGATACAACCACGAAAAACACCCAACACGCGAACCGTCGCCGCCCTCTTCCCCGACTCCCTCCGACCGGAGTTTTGGACAGGATGAACAGGATGAGTCAGCGGCGCATTCTCTCCAGCAAATTATGCCAGTTCTGACAAGACCACTGAAGCGACGGTGGAATCGGCGGCTCCATTACCCGCCCCAAGCACCGACTGGCCAGCGACTTGGCGGCATCCGCCACAGGTTTGTCGTGTTTTTGCCTTGGACCTTCCCTCGACTCATCAGTCGCGCCCGTGAGGAGGAACTCGATCCAGTTCTCAAGTCGGTCCTTGGCGAAAACGAAAACCACCTTGTCAAATTGCTGTCGTGTGATTCCTTGCTGCTGTGCGGCCGTCCAAAATCTGTCCTTCAACTGTTCGCCATCTTCCATGTCGTGATCCAAATCCGCCCAGACCATCAGCGTTGTATCGCCGCCCATCTGTAGGCAAGCTTGGAGTTCGTCGGGCATCCTCGAGATCAGGTTGGTTCTCCCGCCGCACGCATTTGTGCGGATGATGTTATTCCCCTTCCAAGGGCGAATCCATGGAGGATTGATCGTCTTCAAGAGAGTGCGGATGAAAACGGGGTCTATGCTCCGCCCGTCCTTTCCCTCGTGGAGACAAATGATCTGGGTGCGGCTAGGCACGGACCCACCCCCGTGCGATTGCTTCGCCGGGACCAAGGCCCGCCGGGACGTTCAGAGGCCCGATGCGGGTTGGCGATGTATGATTGTCCCGCCACAGGTAGCGCCCGAACTCGCCGCCCGCATTGGCTAGAATCTCAGGGTGATGAGAAACGAGGATGGCTTGATGGTTTTCATCGAGCAGTTCTCGCAGAGACAAGGTCCAAGGTTGAAGTTCCGGCAAGCCAACGTAATTGTCGGGTTCATCTATCAAAACGGTTTGTGTCGCCCCAGTGGCCAGCGCGGCACGTACCATGTAAAGCCCAACGAGGGCCTTCTCGCCATCGGAGAGTTGATCGAAGAAAAGAAGCCCCGCGCGGTCTTCCGAGGCTTCGAATCGGAGTTGCAGGGCCTTCGCGTTCAACCCGACGGTACCCAATCGGAAAGACTTGAAATCGGGCCACACGTCTTGAAGGGAGCCACGCAAGGAGTCCGTCCAGTCCTGCTCTTGAGACAGAGAACGGTACCAAGAGGTGAGGTTTCCCAGATAGAGGTCGGGGCGCACAGATTCACCCTTGCTTTCCTTCTCAACCCCCCGCGGGCTGGGCCTCAGGATCAACAGCTTGGCGACTGCTTGCTGGAGAATCTGGATTTCGCGCCGGTCTCCTGCCGGCTGGATGGAGCCGAGCGCGGCTTGGCGCCAGTCTAGCGGAAAGCCCGAATCCTGGCCGCTCTGCTTTTTGAACAGAACTCCATCAAGATTACGATCGAAGAGTTCCCTTTTGTCGCAGGTCGCCCGTTCCCGCACGATGCGGGGTTTCTCATCGCTGGCCACTTGCTCAATGTGAATCAGGTACTCGAAAGTGTGCCCATCCGCCGTCACACCGAGTTCGAACTCCTGGGTCCTGCTATCAAGCCAATTGGTGAATTCGAGGCGCGTGATGTCCCGATCACCCTTGCCTCCAAGATAACTGTCCCCGGTTGCGAGATCTCGGATGATTCTGAGGACGTCAAAAACGGAACTTTTGCCCGCTCCATTGGGACCGCAAAGTACACCGAAGGACTCAAATTTAGTCTCGAAGGCGACGAGACATCGGAAGTTGTTCGCGTAAAGCCGAGTGATCACGGGATTAAAATAGCGGTCTCCGGGCGGATGTCAATCTTGCCGCGGAAACATCCTTCTGCTTACTGCACGGTGACGCTTTTGGCGAGGTTGCGGGGTTTGTCCACGTCGCAGCCGCGGGCGACGGCGATGTGGTAGGCCAGGAGTTGCAGGGGGACGGTCGCCAGGATGGGGTAGATCGGCTCCAGCGTCTTGGGCAGGTAGAAGATGTCGTCGGCCACGGCTTGGATCTGGGTGTCGCCCTCGGTGGCCAGGGCGATGATGGGGCCTTTGCGGGCGCGGATCATGGAGAGGTTGGCCATGGTTTTCTCGTACATGGAATCCTGGGGGACGATGAACACGGAGGGGGTGTTGGGATCTATCAAGGCGATGGGGCCGTGCTTCATTTCGGCGGCGGAATAGCCTTCGGCGTGAATGTAGGAAATTTCCTTGAGCTTGAGCGCGCCCTCCAGGGCGATGGGATAGGTGTAGCCGCGGCTCAGGAAAAAGAAGTCGTCGGCCTTGGCGTATTTGAGGGCCAGTTTCTTGATGGCGTTGTCGGTGGCGAGAATGGCCTCGAGTTGGGCGGGCGCGGCTTCCAGGGCGCGCAAAATGTCCAGGGCGCGGGACGCGGAGAGCATCCTCATGCGGCCCAAATGGACGGCCAGCAGGGTGAGGATGGTGAGGGTGGAAATGAAGGCCTTGGTGGAGGCGACGCCGAT
Source organism: Verrucomicrobiota bacterium (assembly GCA_050015895.1). Lineage (GTDB taxonomy): Bacteria > Verrucomicrobiota > Verrucomicrobiia > Limisphaerales > Palsa-1400 > JBEKOF01. The sequence goes on along the minus strand of JBEKAN010000110.1, from coordinate 4,291 downwards.
TTCCGGCCCGGCGTGCATGTAGATGCCGCCGTCGGATTCGCGGGCGACGGTGCTGCCGACGACGTTGACAATGGCCAGGGCGCGGTGTCCGCGGCGCTTGGCCTCGCGCAACGCGCCCAGGGTGTCGGCGGTTTCGCCGGACTGGGAGATGACCAGCAGGAGGGTGTCGCGCTGCAAGGGAGGGTTGCGGGTGAAGAATTCGTGGGAGAACTCCACTTCCACGGGCAGGTGGGCCAGTTCCTCAATCAAGTATTCGCCGACCAGGGCGGCGTGCCAGCTTGTGCCGGTGGCGGCGATGACGATGCGCTCGACGGAGCGCAGTTCGGCGGCGTGCATGTTCAGGCCGCCGAAGCGGGCGGTCGCGCCCTCGAAATCCACGCGACCGCGCAAGGCGTTTTCGACGGTGCGGGGCTGCTCGAAAATCTCCTTGAGCATGAAGTGGGGGTATTTGCCGCGCTCGGCGTCCTCGGAGGCGAATTCCAATTTGCTGATCTGGACGTTGGCGGTGTCGGCGCCCAGGTTCTGAACATCGAAGCGGTCGCTGGTGACGGTAGCGACGTCGTAGTCGTTGAGGAACACGACCTGGCGGGTGTGGGCGACGATGGCGTTGGAGTCGCTGGTGAGGAAATTCTCGTGGTCGCCGATGCCGATGATGAGCGGGGAGCCGCGGCGGGCGCCGATGATCTGGCCGGGGTGGTCGCTGCTGATGACGGCGATGCCGTAGGTGCCGATGACTTCGCGCAAGGCGTCGCACACGGCCTGCGTGAGCGAAGGAGCCTTGCCGCCGGACTTGGGCTGGCGGTCGTAATAGTCGCCGATCAAATGGGCCAGGACCTCGGTGTCGGTGGCGGAGCGAAAAACATGGCCGGCCTTGAGGAATCGTTCCTTGAGACGGTCGCAGTTTTCAATGACACCGTTGTGGACGACGGCGATTTTGCCGGATTGGTCGAGGTGGGGATGGGAGTTGACGTCGGAAGGGGGGCCGTGAGTGGCCCAGCGGGTGTGGCCGATGCCCAGATGGCCGGTGACCGGCTCGTCCTGGAGGAGGCGGACGAGGCCTTCGTCCAACTTGCCGACTTTTTTGCGGAGGGCGAGAGTAGAGCCGGAGAGGACGGCGAGGCCGGCGCTGTCGTAGCCGCGATATTGGAGGCGGCGCAGGGCCTCCACGAGGATGGGCGCGGCGGCCTTTTTTCCGACGTATCCGATAATACCACACATGTTCCCCCAGCAATGCCAGAATGGGAGGGTTCTGTCGAACACAAATCGGGTTTGGGGCGCGGTGGGGCGGTGGGGGCGCATTTGGGGCACCAGCGCTTTTGGAGCGAACGAACCCTTGAGCCTCAACCTCCCCAATTCGTAAAGCATGGGAAATGTCACGGCTCGCGGACGGAACAAATTACGGAAGCGATATGGAACAAATTACGGAAGCGCACCAACGGTGCGAGCCAACGGTGCGAGGAGTCTCGCCCACGGTGAGGATCGCCCTGGCCAAACCCCGGCTCCGCGGGAGCGTCGCCCTACCATGCGCGGTTTACCGGCCTTGCTCCACGGGGGAAATGGCTCGCCGGGGGATCGTGGATGTGGCAACGTCGCGGGAGCAATTGTTGGCAATGATTATGAGCACGGGCATCACTTTGCTTTGGGCGAGAATCCGGCGGGGGGGCGCGACGGGCTTGTGTTTCTTGGCGGGCGCGAGCGCGGGGACGGGGGCGGCGCTGACGGGCGCCGCGCCGCTGCCGGCGGGGGTGGAGGCGGTGTGGGACTTGGGCAAGGCATTCCATGAAACGACGCCGACGCGGGAGCGAATCTGCCTGAATGGGTTGTGGGAGTGGCAACCGGCGGGCGCGCGGACGGATGGGGCGCCGGAGGGGAATTGGGGGTATTTCAAGGCGCCGGGGTGCTGGCCGGGGATCACGGATTACATGGAGAAGGATTGCCAGACGGTGTTCTCCAATCCGGGCTGGACCAACCGGGACTTGGGCGGGATCACGGCGGCGTGGTACCGGCGGGAGTTCCGGGCGCCGGAGAGTTGGGCAGGGCGGCGCGTCGCGCTGCGGGCGGAGTATGTGAATTCCTTCGCGGCGGTGTATGTGGACGGGGCGCGGGCGGGGGAAATCCATTTTCCCGGGGGCGAGCTGGACATCACGGCGGCGTGCCGTCCGGGGACGACACAGGCGCTGGAGCTGCTGGTGGCGGCGATGCCGCTGCAAGGGGTGATGCTGTCCTACACGGACAGCGCGTCGGCGCGGGAGGTGAAAGGGACGGTGGAGAGGCGGGGCTTGTGCGGGGATGTATATTTGACAAGCACGCCGGGCGGGGCGCGGCTTGGGGACGTCCGGGTGGAGACGTCGGAGCGGAAGAAGGAATGCACTTTCGACGCGGGGCTGGAGGGGTTGGCGGCGGGGGAGGAATACCGGTTGCGGGCGGTCGTGTGGCAGGAGGGCGGGAGCCGGAAGACGTTCACCAGCGCGGCGTTTCGCGGGAGCGAATTGAAGGAGGGTCGGATGGCGTTGACGGGGAACTGGAGGCCGGACCGGCTCTGGGACACGGACACGCCGCAAACCATGTGCGCGGCGGAGGTGTCGCTGCTGGACGGGGCGGGGCGGGTGCTGGACACGGGTTGGAGGGAGCGGTTTGGATTCCGGGAGTTCTGGATCGAGGGGCGGGATTTTTATTTGAACGGGAAGCGGATATTTCTTTGCGCGGCGCCGCTGGACAACGCGCAGGTGAGCGCGGGGGCGGCGACTTACGCGGCGGCGCGGGAGAGCCTGGAACGGCTCAAGAGCATCGGGATCAATTACGTGTACACGCACAACTACGGGTGCGAGCCGGGGTCGCATCTGGGGTTCGAGGAAATCCTGAGGGCGGCGGACGACACGGGGATGCTGGTGGGATTTTCGGAACCGCATTTCAGCCATTACCAGTGGGAGGGGCCGGAGGCGGACCAGACCAACGGGTACGCGCGGCACGCGGAGTATTACACGAGGGCGGCGCAGAACCATCCGTCGGTGGTGATGTACAGCATGAGCCACAACGCGACGGGCTACGACGAGGACATGAATCCGGATATGATTGACGGGATCCACGACGCGCGGGACCTTTGGGCGCGGCGGAACGCGGGGCTGGCGCTGCGGGCGGAGGCGATAGTGAGGCGGCTGGACCCGAGCCGGATAGTGTATCATCACGCGTCGGGGAACCTGGGGGCGATGGACGCGATCAATTTTTATCCGAATTTTGCGCCGGCGCAGGAGTTGTCGGACTGGTTCGAGCACTGGGCGACGCAGGGGGTGAAACCGGTTTTCACGTGCGAGTACGGGGCGCCGTTCACGTGGGACTGGACGATGTACCGGGGTTGGTACAAGGGGCAGCGGGAATGGGGCAGCGCGGTTGTGCCGTGGGAGTTTTGCGTGGCGGAGTGGGACGCGCAGTTTTTCGGGGACCGGGCGTACCAGATCAGCGAGGCGGAGAAGCAGAATTTGCGGTGGGAGGCCAAGGAATACCAGGCGGGGCGGGTGTGGCACCGGTGGGATTATCCCGTCGAGGCCGGCTCCTCCCGGCTGGAGGAGAGGTATCCGGTGTTCGCGTTATATTTGACAGACAACTGGCGGGCGTACCGGACGTGGGGGGTGTCGGGGATCTCGCCGTGGGAGTACGGGCATTATTGGAAATTGCGGGAGGGGGTGGACAAGAGGAGGAAGGAACTGGCGGTGGACTGGGAGAATTTGCAGCGGCCGGGATTCAGCCCGGACTACATCGGGGAGCGGTACGAGCGGATGGACACGGCCTACGAGCGGAGCGACTGGATCGCGACGCCGGCGGCGCAGGCGCTGGTGCGCAACAACGGGCCGCTGCTGGCCTGGCTGGCGGGAAAGGCGGGGGCGTTCACGAGCAAGGACCATAATTTTTACCCGGGGGAAACGGTGGAGAAGCAACTGATCCTCATCAACAACTCGCGGCAAAGCGTGACGTGCGACTGCGCGTGGTCGCTGGACCTGCCGCGGCCGCAAACGGGCGGCAAGCGGGTGACGGTGGGGGCCGGGCAGCAGGAGCGGATCGCGCTGCGGTTCGCGCTGCCGGCGACGCTAACGCCAGGCGGCCACGAATTGAGCGCGACGGTGAAATTCAGCAACGGGGAGACGCAGAAGGACAGTTTGGCGCTGAACATCACGCCGACGCCGGCGGCGGCGGGCGCGGCGCGGGCGGCAGGCGCGAAGATCGCGGTGTTCGATCCGAAGGGGGAGACGCGGGCGTTGCTGGGGCAGTTGGGGATCGCGGGGCAGGCGGTGGGGGC
>JBEKAN010000109.1:0-12671 GCA_050015895.1 Verrucomicrobiota bacterium | reverse complement strand
CCGCGCTGTGAATCACATCCAGCGCCACACTATCCCCCTCAATCTTCTTGAGCGCCTCCACGATCGCCTCCACCGATCCCTGCATGTCCGCCTTGACCACCACTTTGAGCGTTTTGGCCTGCGTGGCGTCCAGCGTCGCGAACAAATTCTCCAGCGTCACCTTGGCGCGGGTCTCGGTGGAGAGGCTGCGCACCTCCTCGGCCCGCTGTTCGGCCAGCGCCCGCGCCACTTTTTCGTCCTCGATCACGCTGAATTCCTGCCCGGCCACCGGGACTCCATTCAGCCCCAGGATCTTCACCGCCACCGACGGTCCGGCCTCCTTCTGCCGCGTCCCCTCCTCGCTGATCAGCGCCCGCACCTTGCCCCAATAGGCCCCGCAGATCACCACGTCTCCGATCCGCAACGTGCCTTTGCGCACCAGCACCGTCGCCGTCGGGCCGCCGGGCTCCAGGCCCGACTCGATCACATTGCCTTTGGCGTGGCGGTCCGGGTTGGCCTTGAGTTCCAGAATGTCCGCCTGCAGGAGGATCATTTCCAGCAGCTTGTCCACTCCCTTGCCCGTCAGCGCCGACACATCCACAAAAATCGTCTCCCCTCCCCACTCGTCGGACACCAGCCCCTTCTCCTGCAGCTGCTGCCGGACTTTCATCGGGTTGGAGTTGGGATGATCGGTCTTGTTGACAGCCACAATCACCGGCACCCGCGCCTCCAGCGCGTGGTTCAGGGCCTCCACCGTCTGCGGCATCACCCCGTCGTTGGCCGCCACCACCAGCACCACGATGTCCGTCACCGTCGCCCCGCGCGCCCGCATGGCGCTGAACGCCGCGTGGCCCGGGGTGTCCAGGAACGTGATCTGCCGCGTCTCCCCTTTCTTCTCGGGGTGCGGGAACGAAATCGTGTAGGCGCCGATGTGCTGCGTGATCCCCCCCGCCTCGCCGGCCGCCACATGGGATTTGCGGATCACATCCAGCAACGTCGTCTTCCCGTGGTCCACGTGGCCCATGATCGTCACCACCGGCGGGCGCGGCCGCCTTTGCTCCGGCGCGTCCTCCACGTCCACCTCAATTCTCTTCTCGGTCGCGTGGACGGTGCCCGCGCCGCGCACCCGCTTCTCCACCTCAAATCGAAATCCGAACTTGGCGCAAACCTGCCGCGCGATCTCCTCCTCCACGGATTGGTTGACGCTGGCGAAAACCCCCAACTCCATCAGCTTCTCGATGATCTGAAAGGGCTTGCGCTTGAGATGCTCGGCCAGATCGCGCACGATGATCGGCGGCTTGAGCGTGATCAGTTCCCCCGTCGCCGGCGCCACGATTTTTTCCGCCGCCTTGGCCGGCGCCGCGGCACCCGCGGCGGGCTTCGTCCCCGCCCGCTGGCCCGGCAGCCTCGCTCCGGCAACTGCCTGCCCGGCCGCCGCGCCCGCCGCGCCCCGGACGCCGCGAAGGTCCCCCCGTCCCCTTCCATCCGCCCGGCCCGGCTGCGCGCCGCGCCCCGCGGTCTTTTCCGCGGCCGGCCGGGGCGTGAGCTTGGGCGGCAGTTGAATAAATCCAACCTTCTCGCCCAGCTTGGGAGGAGGCGGGGGCGGCGGCGGTTTGGGCGCTTCCACCGGCGCGATGGGCGGCGGGGGAGCCGTCGCCGCGCTCCCGCCATTGGGCGCGGGCGCCTCCACAGCTTGCGTCAATGCCAGCGGCGCCGGTGGCGCCACCACAACCGGACCCGGAACCGCCGCCGGGGCGGTCGGCGGGGCGGGCGTCATTACTTCGGAAACTGGTGGAACTTCCGCCGGTTTCGGCGGCTCGGCGCCAACAGCCGGGGGCGCGGGCGCCGGCTCCGGCGGCGGCAGAATTTCAGGAGGGGCGGAAACCGGCGGGGGTGGAGGAGGGGGTGGTGGAGCGGGCGGCGGGTGGATCTTCGCCAGTTCCAGCTCAAGAAATTCCCCGGTGATTTTATCCAGCGAACTCGACGGAACTTTGGCCGCAATGCCCAGTTCCTTGGCTTTGGCAAGCACTTCCTTGCTCTCGATGCCAAGTCTCTTTGCTATATCGTAAATACGAACGGGCATAGTTCTCTTCCTGCCAAATTTGCCAGATGGGCCGCCAATGCTTCATGGCTTCAACCTATGATCATGGCAACCTCTGTTTTCATCTCTTCTCCCTATTTCGCCGCGGTGTCCCCGCCGGCGCGCCGCGCGACCTCCGCCGTGGCCGCCGCCACGATCGCCTCGCCCTGGCCCTTGATCTGCTCGATCTGCTCCAAGTCCGCCACCTCCGCCTGGCACAAATCTTCCACCGTCAAAAACCCGGCGTGGACCAGGATGTTCGCCTGTTCGGGCGTCACACCGGGAATGGCCGCCAGATTCTGCACCGCCTGCGCCACTTTCTCCTCGAATCCCAGCGTCACCACCGTCTCCGGCTCGATGTCAATCTGCCAGCCGGTGAGCTTGGAGGTCAGCCGCGCGTTCTGGCCCCGCTTCCCGATCGCCAGCGACAACTGGTCCTCCGCCACCGTGATTTTCACACGCCTCCGCGCCTCGTCCACCGTGAAGGCCTTGAGCTGCGCCGGCGCCAGCGCGTTGCCGATGTAGTTCTTCACATTCGCGTCCCACTTGATGATGTCCACCTTCTCGTTGTTCAACTCCCTGACAATATTCTTGACTCTCTGTCCCCGCAGCCCCACGCACGCCCCCACCGGATCCACCTTCGCGTCCCGCGTGTGGACCGCCAGCTTGGTGCGGAATCCCGGCTCCCGCGCGATCCCCTTGATTTCTATCGTCCCGTCGTTGATCTCCGAGACCTCCAGTTGAAAAAGCCGGATCACAAACTGCGGGTCCGCCCGCGACAAAATGATTTCCGGGCCGTGGGTTCCGGTTTCCACCGCCTTGACGTAACACCGGATCCGCTCCCCGATCTGGTACTCCTCCGTCGGCACCCGCTCCCGGTTTGGCAGCAGCGCCTCGTACTTCCCCAGGTCAATCGTCACATCCGACCTCTCGAACCGCCTCACCACTCCGCTCATGATGTCCCCCACCCGGTCTTTGAATTCCGTGAAGATCAAATCCTTCTCCGCCCGCCGGATGTGCTGCATCAGCGCCTGCTTGGCGTACTGCGAGGCGATCCGCCCAAACCCCGCCGGCGTCACCTCCACCTCCACTTCATCCCCCAACTGCGCCTCCGCCTTGATCCGCCGCGCGTCAAACACGGAGATCTGGTCGTGTTTCGACGCAACCTTCTCAGACACAACCAGTTTCGCAAAAGCCTTGATGTCGCCGTTCTTCGTGTCAATGGCGCAGCGCAGTTCCCGGGCCGGGCCGACGGCCTTCTTGGCGGCGGAGGTCAGCGCCTCTTCGACGGCCGCCACCAACACATCCCGGCTGATCCCTTTTTCCCGTTCCCAAAATTCTAATACTGCCAAAAAATCGGCATTCATATCCATCTTCCATCTTCAAATTCCCCATTTAGGGAATAAAAAAGCCGGTAGAACCTGGCTCTCCGACTTGCGCGCTGGTCCCGCCCAGCAATACAATTTGTACCTGCGTCACCATCATAGCCCCCCCCCGCAAATCGTCAAGTCGCAAATATGCCGCAAATATGCCGGGGGCGCATCTCCGATTTGTTGGTGAAATAGCTGAACTACCAAGGCGACTCTGGTGAAATGGGGGGATGGAAAACAAACGACGAGCCTCTCGGCCGGTGGCCCCTTTGCCTCTCTGGGAGGAACCCATCCGTGAGCTCGCGACTCTGGCCCAAGTGCGACCTCTGCGGGTCGGGAGGATCCAATCGGGAACGGCCGCCTGGAAGCGGTGGGCTTTCCACCTCCAAACCTACCATTATCTGGGTCTCCGAGTGGTCGGGGAGAGTATCGGTTACTTGATTGAGGACCGGCACGGGCAGGATTTGGCGTGTCTGCTTTTTGGCGCCGCCGCCTGGCAGTGCGGGGCGCGGGATCAGTTCCTGGGTTGGGACGCCCAAGAACGAAGAAGCCGGTTAAGCGGCATCGCCAACAACACCCGCTTTTTATCTAGGATCAGGGGCGCAAAGCCGCCGGCCTGAGGCTGCCCCTGGAAAAACCACCGGCCCGGGAAGCGGAGTTTTCGCTGGTGATTATGATGGACGGATGGATGGCCCGGGAAAGGGGTCCCGATTGGTGTGCCTCACGGAATTGTCCCCGCTGCCAGCACCGAAGCACCGCGAATGGCCTTATGCAGGCCGCCGGAATCTCCCCGAATGGGTGCGCGGCCGTGAGCAATTCATGCTGACAGTCTCAGCCGGGCGAATCGCGACCATGCGAGAGAAGATTGCGACGCATCATCCGAGGGCCGTGGTTTTCTATTTCTGGAAGCATCGGCAGCCTGCGGAGGCGGTTGCAGGCGGCGAGTTTCGCCCCTTTATTCCTGAGCAGTTGCGGGGCCTTGAGCGCAGCGGGACTGAGTATTTTGTCACCGGCCACCCGGCGGGGCGGTATCCGGATTCTTACTTCATAGGTTTGGGCCGGCACTTCAGCCAGCACTGTGGGAGATATCGAATCCTGGACGGTTTCCGAGATTAACCGCCAGTTCCTGTGCAATCGTTTTTTTACTTGGCTCGGGACCAAGAGGTCGTGGGTTCAAATCCCACCGCCGCGACCATTTTTCCATGGCTTTTCTGGCGGCGCGTCAGGGAACCACGGCGCCGTCGGCTTTGAAGGTCAGGCTCCGCCGCTTCTGGCCCTCCCGCAACTCGATTTTATAGCGGGTGTCGGTTCCCGCCGTGGTGCGGGTGATGTCGCTGATCTCCCCGTCGCCTTGCAGCGGTTTGAGCGCGCGTTTCACCTCGGCGGGAAGGTCCGCCCAGAGCACTTCGTCCTCTTCTTCCGTCTGGAGCGCGCCCGCGGCGTCGAATCTCACCGTGACCGTTTTGCGGCCGGAGACGACATCCACGTCGTAGTTGGTTTTTCCCGCCAGCGTCAGGAGGTTGATGTCCCCCAGGCGCCCGCGGGCGGACTGCGCTTGAATGGCCTTTTGGACGGCCACCGGCGCTTCGTCCAGAAAGACCTGCTCCTGGAGCAATTCCCCGTTGGTGCTGACACTGAAGCTTCGGGTTTTGCCGCCTTGGGTCATGGTCACATCGTAAGTCACCTCCTCCTGCTCGAACGACTTTGTGATGTCTTGGATCGTGGCCCCCACGGTGTTGGACTGGATGGTCCGTTGCACGGAGGGCGGGGTTTCCGGGAGAAAAACCTCCATGTCCAGCAATTTGCCGTCGCCGTCCACGGTGAACTCGCGATTGGTGGTGTCCCGGGTCATGTCCACGTCGTAGGTCTCACTGTAGATGCTGTCGAATTCCTGGGTGATGTCCCCCAGCTGGCCGCCCGCGGTGATGGTTTGGATAGCTTTTCGGACGGCCACCGGCAATTCCTCGATAAACACCTGCTTCTCCAGCAATTTGCCGTCCCCGGCGACGGTGAGGTCCCGGGATTTGCCGTCCTTGCTGCTTTGCACTTCGTAAATGACTTCCTCCTCGTCGCTGTTGGTGCGGGTGACCGCGGTGAGCTTCTCACTCCCCACTTCGTCATAGACGGTCCGGCGCGGCTTGGGCGGAAGGCTCTGCAACAGATCGGCGCCGGCGGGCTGCGCTGGGGAGGGGCCGGGGGCGGCGTCCAAAATCAGGCACGCGCCGAGCAATGCCAAAAAGAGGCTTCCGCGGATCATGGTTCCTTCCTTTCTACGGGAGCAGCAGGAGGCGATAAAACCGTTGCGGGTTGGAGGGCAGAAGGTCGGTCGTGGTGATGAGGCCGTTGGTGGCGGTGACGGGGCCGCCCAGACTGACCCAGTTGGCGGAGGGGAGATTGGTGGAGTATTCCAATTGGTAATAGGCCAAACCATCCAGGGCTGTCCAACTCAGGTTGAAGGAGCCGTTGGTCCATGCCGCCTGGACGAAAGACGGGGCGGGGATGGCTTGGATGCCGACGTCGTCAAGGCCGAAATAGTCGTTGTCGTTCTGGGCGCCGAAAACCAGGCTGGTGGTGGTGTTGGTGGCCGAAACCACGAATTGCATGTTGGTCCAGGCGAAAACGTTCAGGTTGGTCTGGTTGAAAAGATCGGCTCCATTCCATTGGACCTGGAACGCGTTTGGTGTGACATAGCCACTGGACAGCAGCCCCGGATTGGAGAGCCAGAAGGAGATCAAATAGGGCTGGCCGGGCAGTGTGGGCACGGTTTGGGTCAGCCAGGCAAGCGATCCGGGTTCCCCCAATAACGCCGAATAGGCGCCGGAGTAAATGTAGGCCGCGACGGTGGCCGGGGCGGGGTTGTAATTGAAGACGCCCGTGGAGTCCGGGCTGGCGACCAAATTAAACTTGCTCGAACTGGCCCAGCCGGTGAAGTTGCCGGTCTCAAATCCGCCATTTTGGACGAGTTGCGGCGACACGACTGTCAAGGTGAAAAATCGGATTTGGCTCGCGCCGTCGGTCAAGTCCAGGATGGGCACATTGGTGGAATACTCGCCTCCCGGAAGGCCGGCGGCGGCCACGGGGTTGAGCCAGAGGGTCAGGGCGGCCGATTGGCCCGGCGCCAAAACGCCGCCGGTGGAGGAGGCGCCCAGCCAGGAGGGCAGGCCGGGCAGCGACCAGCTTACGGGGGCCGTTCCGAGGTTGGTCAAGGTGTAGCTCTGGGAAACGGCGCTGAACGGACCGCCCAGCGGGCCGCTGGTGGAAAAGCCGGTCAGCGGCGTGATGCCCAGGGGGTCGGAAACGGTCAGGACGCTGATGAGGTTGCTTGCGATCGGCGTCCCCCAGCCGGCGCACAGGTCATAGCCGGGGGCGGCAAAGAACAGGGTGGCGTTGGTGAAGTTGGCGGTGAAGTTTGGATTCTCGGCGTTCGTGTTGCCGCTGGCGTTGTAGTTCGTGTTGTTGCCTACGGTGATGTCATGAAAACAGGAGCTGTAGTTGGTGCTCCCGCCAATCGCGTAGAGGGCCGGGTTGAGAAATCCCGCGGGCGACTGCCCCAGCGCCGCGTGTTGCTCGTTGACCAACGCGGTCAGCCCCGCCCACAGGGGCGCGGAGGCGCTGGTCCCGCCCGCGATGAAGGTGCCGCCGTCGTCGGCTATGACAAAGATTTTGTCGGCGACCATCGAGACGTCCGGGAAATCGCGGAAGTTGGTGGAACCCTGGTTGGCGGACATGTCCACCCCCTCCTGCCAAACCGGCAGGGCGTAGGTGGGGCTGACGCCCCCGCCGCCGGCGTTGTTTGTTTCTCCAAGTTGGGTGTCGGGCCTGCTGTACCAATTCCAGGTTTTTTCCGAAATCCAGTCCCCTTGCGGGCCGGTGGTGCTCAAGGTCGTGCCGCCGACTATCGTGATGTTGGGGTCGTCGCAGGGCGGGGAAACGGGATTGTACACGGGGAGATACGCTCCGCTGTCGCCCGACGCCTGGAAGAACGATTGTCCCTGGGCGGCAAATTCCTGGAACGCCTGCTCGACTCCGGCATCCGTGAACCCATCCCACGAACAACTCAGTTGCTCACAGAGGTTGTCGGTGGCCATGCGGTTCAGGATCACATCCGCGTACGACACGTCGTTGGGAGCTTCATAGACATAGACGCTGGACAATCCCGGAGCCATCGAGATGGACATGTCTATGTCCAACGCGACCTCCACTTCGCCGGATCGGGTGGGGTATCCTGCCATGTCTCCCAACACCACGTTGCTCAACACGGTGCTCACGTTGGTCAGCCCGGAGTTGCCGTCCGCTATGTAATCGGCCACGTCAACCGGGTAATATGCGTCAAACTCGACCAAACCCACCGATTGGCCGGCCCCGGTGTTCGTGACGCCCGGCGCGTAGGCGCTCCGGAAATCCAGCCCGATGTAGGCGGAGAACGGGGGTTGCGAGCCGCCCTCGGGCGCGGGATCGTGCGGAGGGGCCAGGGGACTGACATGCAGGGAGGCGGGGTGGGGCGCCAGATAATTATTCAGCCCGGCGACGGCCAGCACCGGAACTTCCCGGTCCAGCGAAGGTTCGGCGTCGGGCGCGTAAAAGGTGCGGTGCTCGGTCGGGTGCTGGTAAACCTCCATGCTCAGATGAAAGGCCTTCTCGATGTCCGCCACCGACGCGCGCGCTTCCAGCAACGCGCGGTTGGGATGCGTGGCGAGGATGGTGAAACCGCTGGCCTTGGCGAAGGCGATCACGGCCTGATAATCTTTTTCCGTCGGGCCGAACTCGGCGGTGAATTGCTCCGGGTCGAGAAAGTGGTGAAAGGACGGGCTGGCCGGGTCGTAGAGCCGCTGGAGAAGGTTGGTCAGGGATTCCCGGTTGCGCAGCGGCAGGCTGATGGCCAGGTGCAATTGCCGCGCGGCCGGCAGCCGGTCCACCGGCGTCAGACCCGCGACCGCCGCCGGCACATGGCCGGGGAGCGCCCGCGTATCGGCCGCCCCGCCTCTGAAAGCGAAGAAGAGCGTCCCGCAAAAGATCAGGGCCGCGGCCCCAAGCCTGGGCCAGCCAAGGGATGGTTCAGGATGGCGGTTCAAGAGACGGTCTTCCATTTCTGAATGAGAGGCGCGCGGATTCATCCCGATTTTTCACATCAAAGCTTTTGGCCGGGAGGAATCTCAGAGCGCGTTTTGAAAATCCCATTTCTTTAACGCCTCGGCTCGGCAGGAGCCTCGCCCCTCCACACATGCCCCGGTAGGGCGAGGCTCCTGCCGAGCCATTCGGTGGAAAACGCTCAAAAGTGAGGAATTTCAAAACACGCTCTCAGTGGGGGATGACGGTGGGGGCCATGAAATAGAGGCATCCGGCCTGGAGCCTGGGGAGGTCAAATCCCAGGTCCACTTTGAGCGCGGGCACCTCCGTTTTGCCAAACATGCGCGAGAGGACCGACCCCAGATCAAAAGGCTCGCGGTACTCGATGAGGTTGGCGTTTGGAATTTTGGCCAGGGTTTCGGCGCGCTTGACGGCGGTGTCAAAATCCCCAAGTTCGTCCACAAAACCATATTGCAGGGCCTGGCTGCCGGTCAGGACGCGGCCGTCGGCTAATTCCTCCCAATTCTCCGCCAATGGCTTGCCCGCGGGGCCGTTCTGGTTCGCGGCCCATTGGCGGCCGGTTTTGACGACCTCCTTGAATTTGTTGTAGGTTTCGTTGATGATGCTCTGCACCATCTGATTTTCCTCGTCGCGGTCTTTTTGTTCCTGCGGGGTGAGCTTGTCGGCGTCGGGTTCGCTCTCGCCGCTCAACATGTCCTTGTAGCGGCCGCTCTTGAAAATTTGGGGGCGAAGACCGACTTTGTCCATCAGGATGCGATAATTGTATTCGTGCATGATGACGCCGATGCTGCCGGTGAGGGTCAGTTCGTTGGCGACGATCCAGCGGCACGGGGAGGAGACGTAGTAACCGCCGGAGGCGGCCAGAGTGCCCATCGAAACCACCACGGGCTTCTCCGGGTGCTTGTCCTCGAATTTCTTGATGACGTTGTAAATATCATCCGCCGCCAGCACCTCGCCGCCGGGGGAATTGACCTTGAGCACCACCGCCCTCACCTCGCTGTCGTTGCCGGCCTGCTTGAACTGCTCCTTGATGTAGTCCACCAAATCCATGCCGCCGCGGTCCGCTTCCCCGCTCATGATGACGCCGGTGACTTCGATGGTGGCGATTTTGTTGTCCGAGTTGTTGTGTTCCACCACCACCTCCTCCAACGTCCGGCCCAGGTCGCCGGCCACCCGGACGCGCGGGACGAAGGTGTGGGCGACGCCGCGGACGAAGACCACCAGGATCAGCAAAAGGAAAAGTATAAGTGACAAGACTTTCCAGCCGGCGCCTCCCCGGCGCGGCGCGGGCGGCAGCAGGATGGAACCAATGACGGGCGGCGCGGCGGCCGGCATCGGCGGCGGAGGGCAGGGCGGGCGCGGAATTTCTGGTTGCGGCGGTGGTGATTGATCGTCCATATCGGCGGCAAATTAGCGCATCATCGGCTCCTGGGCAAGGAAGATTGGGCGGATGGAGAATCGTGCCACACTGACATCTTCTACATCTCTTTGTTGAAAACGCACAAGTGGCCTCGCCAGTGGAGTCGAAGGCTCAGGGCGCCGTCATCGCCGGCAGTGACCGCAACGGTGTCGGGCGGGTTCCTGCCAAGAGCAATCTCGTAGTTGTCGCCCGCATTCTTCCAGGTTCCCAGGTTCGCGTCGGTGGGTTGCGCCCCTTTGGCGCTCCACCGTTCCAAGATCATCTGGTTGTCCGTTGTCGCGGTCAGGCGCAGATCCCGGACCACCGGGAGAAAAGTCACGCGCAGCCCCGCCACCTGCCGGGCGGTCATGTTTGGATTTGCCTTCCGCTCCTCGGCCCAGGTGGCGCGGAGATCCAGGTCCCAAACGCCGAGGATTTTTTCGGGGTCGAATTTGGGGGATTTGCCGGTGATGAGGTACTCCTGCAAATCGGGCAAATTCGGCCCGATCAGGCTCCAAATTTGCCCGGTCACGGCGGAGTTGGTGAGCAGGGCTTGAACTTTCGGGTTGTCCAGGAAGTCGCGGATGCCGGCCTGGGATTGGACCATCTTTTGCAGTTGCGCGTCGTTGGCCAGGTCCTGGATTTCCTTTTGCCGGCCCAGCGTCAGGAAGGGCGGATAGAGCGCCAGCCGCGGCTGCACCGGCGGATTGTGCAGGACCAGGTCGATGATGTCGCCGGCCTGGTAGATTTCCGCCGGCACGGGGTCGTGCGCGGCCAGCACACGGTCCAGGTTGGAATCGTGCAATTCGGAGCGCAGGTTGGTGACGAAACCCGCGCCGCCCGGAGCGCCGACGGCGCCGGCTTCGCTCAGGAAGTAGCCGCCAATATAGACGGGCATCATGAGGATGAAAAAGTACACGGCGCCGTTGAGCAGGCCGACGCAGAAGCCCAGGCGGGCGTAAAGCCGCTCCCAGCGGAAGTAAAGGTGCTCGTCCTTTTGATATTTGAAATGCAGGCTGACCCTTTGATGGAGGTAGTTGCCCGCCATCTTGAAGACGACGAGGACCGCCACAAACGCAATGACGCCGGGCAAGAAGAACTGCCAAAGCGGATTTTGAAGATCCAGGAGGGGCAGCAGACGGCCGGTCAGCGGAGAGAGCGGCCGGGCCAGGAGCAGGCCAATCAACAAACCCATCAGGGAAAACCCGGCGCAGATGGGACCCCGGTGATAAGCGCTCAACCCGGCCAGCCCCAGGCACAACAGCAGGATGATCCAGACCATGTGGCAAAGGTATCCGCCCCCGTCCAAAAAGCACGCCCAAATTTCTCCCGTTCCGCGCGGCGGACAAAACCCGGCCAGCCGTTCGTCTGGTCTCCGGCGAAGGCTGAACGCTGAGATGGGAACAATGGCAGGAAGCGCGCCAAAGGGGCGAGTCCCGGAGACCTTGCCGCAGGGGGATGGGGGAGGGAGGGTGGGGTTCATTGGTTTGATTCAGTTTGAATAGGTTTGATTAGGCTTGATGAAAGGAACGGGAAAGGAGGAAAGGCAGGGAGTAACTGGGCGGATTGAATTGCCGCCAAAAGGAGCAAGGGTCTCACTTCGGCAAGCCGCAACCAAAAAAGACGAATTGGCCGCAAAAGAACACAGCGCGGCCAGCCGCAACCGAAACTGGAATGGGCCTCAGATTGACACAGATTGACACAGATATGGGAAAATCCTCGCGAAAATGAGTGAAATTGACAGACAGCAGTGCAAGGAACAGAAAAAATAGCACGATTATGCTCGATTAAGCACGATTGGGGACGATTTCCTCCTGCGAAGGAGGCTCATTATTTAAGAAACTGGAGCGATTTGGGGCATCGGGTTCATATAAGTTTGCAAAAAATGGATCGTTGATTATCAACAACTTACAATGTTGTTTCTTAGAAGGATTCATGGAAATTTTAGTCTTTTCGTTCCATTAGATCATACTTTTGAAAAAGTTCCTTCCCACGGTGGGAAGCAACTCGGTTTTTGTCTTTTTCTGGAAGTGGCTGGTGTGGAGGGATTTGCGTTCAAAAATGAAGTTTTCAAAAACCTGGACGCAAAAATAGTTTTGGGAAAAGTGCGGAAAAGCTGCCAAACGACCTGGAAAAGGGGGCGGATTCTCGGCAAAAGCAGAAATCCCGAAATGGAAAACCAGAAATCGAACTGGCTGGGGATTCTCAACTCACTCAGAATGAAGCACTTGCCGCAAACGGCTCAAAAGAGGAACACAGGGATTGTCTGCCGCGAAACACGCCGAATACGCGGAAAAGCCGCGCTTCGAATCAGTCGTTTGTCCGCAAGCGGATTGGAAATGGGAAATAATCGTCGTTGTTGGTTTTCTCAAAAGACGCAACAATCCAGCCATGACGATTCCGGTTGAATTGGTCCAACGCCTTGCCCCCGCCAAAAGCGTGACCGTGCTCACAGGGGCTGGCGCATCCGCGGAAAGCGGCGTCCCCACGTTTCGCGAAGCCCAAACCGGCCTGTGGGCAAAATACA
This sequence comes from Verrucomicrobiota bacterium, assembly GCA_050015895.1. Lineage (GTDB taxonomy): Bacteria > Verrucomicrobiota > Verrucomicrobiia > Limisphaerales > Palsa-1400 > JBEKOF01. The sequence goes on along the minus strand of JBEKAN010000109.1, from coordinate 228 downwards.
GTCCCGAAGAACTGGCCACGCCGCGCGCCTTCCGACGCAATCCCCGCCTCGTTTGGGAGTGGTATGAGTGGCGGCGGAAGCTTGTCGCCGGCGCGAAACCGAACCCAGCCCAAGTTCGTCAGTTCGGGGATAGCGGGGCTTGATTATCAACGACTTTGGTGTTTTTGAGACCGTTTTTCTCCACTACATTTGGCACGATTTTCGGCGCGTTGGGCAGATCCAATCCCA
>JBEKAN010000108.1:0-12642 GCA_050015895.1 Verrucomicrobiota bacterium | reverse complement strand
AACGACTTTGTGGTCTTTGTGTCCTTCGTCGCGCCCGGGGAAACGGTGGAGGCGGAACTGGTCGAGGTCAAAAGGCGGTTTGGCCGCGCGCGGCTGCTCAAGGTGCTGCAACCATCGCCCGACCGCGTTGGGCCGGCCTGCCGCTATTTCGGCCAGTGCGGAGGCTGCCAGTACCAGCACGTGGCTTATCCGGCCCAACTGCGGATCAAACACAAGCAAGCGTGCGATGTGTTGCAAAGAATAGGCGGCATTGACCCGGCGCGGGTGGATGCGGTCGTCCCCTGTCCGGAGCCTTACGGCTACCGCAACCGGATCATGATTCGCAGCCAGTGGGACAAGTTCAAACAGGGGCTGAACCTCGGCTACATCCGGGCCGACAGCCGGCTGGTGGTGGACATCCAGGAGTGCAAGATCGCGGAGCCGGCGCTCAATGAGCAGATTCAAAATGTCCGGCGCCATCCCCCGCCCAAAGGGGGTTTGAAAGTTGTCCTGCGCCTGGCGGCGGAGGGATGGGAGGTCCCGCGGGACTCCTTTTTCCAAACTAATTATCATCTGCTGCCCCGGCTGGTCGGGGTGCTGCGGGAGAGGCTGCGGGAAAGCGGGGCGCGCTTCCTGATTGACGTGTATTGCGGCGTGGGGTTTTTCAGCCTGGAGCTGGCCGGCGAAGTGGAGCGTTTTGCCGGGATCGAGGTGGACGCCGCCGCCATCAAGGCGGCGCGGCAAAACATGGGCGGGCGCGGCAAATCCAACGGCGAGTTCATGGCCGGGCGCGCGGAGGATCTTCTGCCGCACGTGCTGCGGCGCTTCGAGGCCGGGAGCACGACGGTGGTGCTGGATCCGCCCCGCACGGGCTGCCCGCCGGAGATGCTGGCCGCGCTGGCCGGGGCGCGGCCGGCCCAAATCCTCTATGTTTCCTGCCATCCCGCCACGCTGGCGCGGGACTTGAACGTTTTGCGCGCCACAGGTGTCTTTGAATTAGCCAAAGTGATTCCATTGGACATGTTTCCGCAGACCCAGCATCTGGAATGCGTGGCAGACATGCGGGGAAAGGCCGCCGGGCGCGCATGACGGCAAGTGTGTCCTTGCCAAAGGGCGGGCGGTGGTTTCACACTGTCGCAAAGTGGACCCATTGATGACGGCAGAAACTGAGAACAACCAGAGAGAGCGCCGCCCCATCCCCCTGCCTCCCTGGCTGGTTGGGCTGGCGGGGCTGGCGCTGTACGGCGTGACGTTGAACCACTGGGTGACGCTGGGCAGCCTGCCCCTGGTGTCGCAGTTGACCGGGTGGGACTGGCATCCGGGGGCGCTGGTGTGGCGGCCGAGCATCCAGGCGCCTCTATTTTTAGCATTGACATACCCCTTGCGGCTGCTGCCGGCGGGCTGGCGGCCGGTCGGCCTGAACCTCTTCACCGCCCTCTGCGCGGCGTTGACGCTGGCCATCCTGGCCCGCTCCGTGCGCCTGCTGCCGCAGGACCGCACCAAGGAGCAACGGCAGCGGGAGGGCGGGGAGTTTGCGCTCCTGTCCATGCGGCCCGCGTTTCTGCCGGTCCTCTTCGCCGTCGCGATGCTGGCCGGGCAACTGGCCTTTTGGCAGAACGCCATCTCCGCCAACTGGGGAGATGCCGGGACTGGGGAGATGCTCGATGTGTTGGTCTTCGCCTTCCTGATTCTCTGCCTGCTGGAGTATCGCACCCTCCAAAACGAGCGATGGTTGAAGGCGTTTGTCCTGGTTTATGGACTGGGTGTGGCCAACAACTGGGCGCTCATCGGCTTTTTCCCGTGCTTTTTGGCGGCGATGATCTGGGTGCGGGGCATGAGCTTTTTGGACTTGGGCTTCCTCTTGCGCATGATCGGCTGGGGCGCCCTGGGGCTGACGCTCTACCTGCTGACGCCGCTTTTGGGGGCTGTGGCGGGCGACGCGGGTTTTTGGACCCTCCTGCACATGGAATTGGGGGACGAGAGCTTTTTCTTGAAGTTGATTCCGCGCTCGGTGGCGCTGGTGGCCTGGGCGCTGATTTTTGTCCCCTTGCTCTTCGGCGCCATCCGGTGGCCCTCGTTCGAGGCGGAATTGAGCGCCTTCGCGCACGATTTGACGCGGGGCTTGTTTCGGCTGCTGCATGTCGTGCTTCTGGGGTTCGTGGCATTGATGTTTTTCGACCTGCGGTTCAGCCCCAATCCGCAGCGGATGAATTTGCCCGGCTTCATGACCTATTACTATTTGGCGGCGTTGTGCCTGGGGTATTACAGCGGCTACATCCTGCTGGTCTTCGGCCGGGATGTGGCCTATCGCTGGGGAAGGGCCAACACCGCGATGCGGCTGCTCAATATGACAGTGGTCGCCTTGCTTTGGGCGGCGGCCATTGGATTGCCGGTGATGTTGTTCCGCCAGAACATCCCTCGCATCCGCGCCGCCAACAGCGACGCGGTCGCCCGATTTGGGGAGGAAATGGTCAAATCGCTCCCCGCCGGCTCGGCGCCCAACCAAACCGTGGTGCTGGCCGACGATTCCACCCGGCTTCATCTGGCCGCCGCGGCCTGCCAGCGGCTGGGGAAATCCGACCAGTACATTTTTCTGGAAACCCCCTCCCTGACCCATCGCGAGTATTTTCTCTACCTGGCGCAACACTACCCGCGGCTCAAGCCAAACCTGGTCAGCAACCTTCCCCCGGTGATCAGCGGCATGGAGATCACCGACCAATTGAAGTTTCTGGCCGGGCGTCAGCCGGTCTATTACTTGCATCCCAGCGTGGGATACTATTTTGAGGGGGTCTGCATGGTGCCCCGCGGGCTGGGTGGCGATTTGAGGCCCTACGACAACAAGACCAACGCGCTGCAAACGCCGACGCTGACGGCCGAGGAGATCACCCGGAACCAGGCGTTTTGGAAAGAAATGAGAAAGGGACCGCTGGCGTCCCTGCCGGCCTTGACCGAGCTGAACACCGATGCGGCAAGGGTGGCCATGTATTATTCGCAGGCGCTCAATTACTGGGGTGTCGAACTGCAAAAGGCGGCGACCGCGCAGAAGAACAACCCCGCCCTGCTCCGGGACGCCGGCGACCAGTTTGACGAGGCGATCCTGCTCAATCCGGAGAATTACCTGGCCCGGATCAACCGCCGCTACAACGCCAGCCTGCTCGGGCTGATGCCTCCCGGCCGGCTGATCAACTTGCAGGCCTTGGAGTCCAGTGTGGGCAACTGGGTGGCGTTGATGAACATTGACGGCCCGGCGGACGTCTTTGAGTTGAACATCCTCATCGGACGGCAAATGGCCATGGCCGGAGATTACATTCAAGCCATGCACTTGTTCCAACGCTGCCTCCAGCAGAAGCCGGACAACCCTGTCGCCGAACTGGACGTGGCCAAAACCTACCTGGATTTGGGGCTTAACGACAACGCGCTGGACTTCATCGGCCGCATCCACGACCAGGCCGGACGCGACCCACTCCTAAAACTCCCGGACGATTTGGTGCGGGTGGAAGCCCTGGCGCACACCAAGACGGGGGATTTCGCGGGGGCGGAACAACTGTTGAAGGACGCACAACGAAAGAACCCAAAGGACGAGAACTTTCTGGGCGTGATGGTGGAGTTCTACAAGCACATGGGCTACACCGCGCTGGCCAGAGGGGACGAGGGGCCGGCGATGCGCTTGTTCGCCCTTGCGCTGGACGCCGTGGACAAGCAGTTGCAGTTGCTCAACTCCCCGCAGCACCCCATGTCCAGCACGACGGAAATTCCCGACGCCATGACCATCAAGGCCGAACTGCAAATGATGCTCAAAAAGTACAACGACGCCATCGTGACTTTGAACCAGGTGCTGCAAATGGATCCGGAGGACCCCAAGCCGCTTCTCAACCGCGCCATCTCCGAGTTGCTAGCCGGCAAGATTCCCCAAGCCAAGGCGGACTACTTGGCTGTGGATAAAATGACGCCCAGGCCCTATTATGTCATTTATTACGGCCTGACCCAAGTCGCCCAAAGCGAGAAGGACAAGGCCGCGGAGGCCCGCTACGGAAATCTCTACCTCAAATACGCCCCCCGAAACACCACCGAATACACCAATGTCACTGTGGCGCTCAAGAAACTCGAGGGCCAGGAGTGAAGCCGGCGCCCGATGAGGGTCACCCATGTCATCACCCGGTTGATCGTCGGCGGCGCCCAGGAAAACACGGTGGCCACCGTCCTGGGCCTCAAACGCCACCCCGACATTGAGGTCCGGCTGCTGACCGGACCCAGCACCGGGCCGGAAGGATCCTTGGAATCGGCCTTCCAGGAATGCCCGCAAATCCCCATCCTTCTTCCTTCCCTGGTGCGGCCCCTCCATCCGCTCAAGGACGCTCTGGCCCTGCTTGAACTGACCCGGATCTTCCGCGCGACGCGGCCGGACATCGTCCACACCCACAGCGGCAAGGCGGGGATCCTGGGCCGCTGGGCCGCTCATCGCGCGGGTGTGCCGGTCATCGTGCATACCATTCACGGCCCGTCCTTTGGACCGTTTCAAGGAAGCCTGGCCAACGGACTCTTTCAGGGCGCGGAGCGGTTCGCCGGGAAATTCACCACCCATTTCGTCAGCGTGGCCGGGGCGATGACGCGGCAGTACCTGGCGGCGGGGATCGGGAACCCCGGCCAATACACCCGCATCTTCAGCGGATTCGCCCTGGAACCGTTTTTGGAGGCGCGGAACGACCCGGAGTGGAGGAGCCGTTGGAACATCGCCCCCGACGATTTTGTCATTGGAATGATCTCGCGCCTCTTCCAGCTCAAAGGGCATGACGACCTTCTGGACATCGCCCCGAACCTAGTCCGCCAATGTCCGCGCGCGAAATTTCTGCTCGTCGGCGGCGGGGCGTGGCGGGAACGGCTGGAAGACCGCGTTCGCGCGATGGGAATGCAAAATCGCTTTGTTTTCACCGGCCTGGTCGCCCCCGGCGAAATCCCCCGCCACCTGGGAATCATGGACGCGCTGGCGCACTTGTCGCGCCGGGAGGGGCTGCCGCGGGCGCTGCCGCAGGCCCTGGCGGCGGGCCGCCCCGTGGCGGCCTACGACTGCGACGGCGCGGGGGAAGTTTGTGTTGACAATGAGACCGGCTTTCTCATCCGGCCCGGCGACCGGGAGGCGCTGACCCGGCGGCTGCTGCAACTGGCGCGCGACCAGGAGTTGCGGGAGCGCCTCGGACAACGCGGCCGCCAATTCGTCCGCGAGCGGTTCGCCGTCGAAGCGATGGTGGAAAGCATTTACAACCTCTACCAGAAATTAGTCTAAACCCGGCCCCTCATGCCTTTCCCCTACAACATCTTTGCCCTCGCGCTGTTCGGCGCCGGATTGACGACCGCCGCCTCCGTGCCGGCGTGGCGGACCTTCTGCCGGCGCGCCGGGATCATGGACGATCCGGGCGAGCGCAAGCTCCACTCCGCGCCGGTTCCGCTGGCGGGGGGGTTGGCGGTGATGACCGGCGTGCTGGCGCCGCTCCTGGCGGGCGCGCTGGTGGCGCTGGCGCGGCCGGGCCTCTCGCGCTGGCTCTTCGGCTCCAACACCGCCAGGCTCCTGCAACACGGCTTGGACAAGGAGGCGGTCCAGATTGCGGCCATCATGGCCGGCGCGGTGGCAATGATGCTGATTGGTCTTTGCGACGACAAGTTTGAGCTGCGGCCCGCGGTGAAATTCGGCGGCCAGCTCTTGGTGGCCCTGGGGGTCGCCTCCGCCGGTGTGCGCGTCACCTTGTTTGTGCCCAACCTGGCCTTCCACTACGCCATCACCGCGCTGTGGATCGTGACGGTGGTCAACGCGTTCAATTTCATGGACAACATGAACGGGCTTTGCGTGGGGCTGGGAATCATCGGGGCGTGGTGCTTCGGGATCCTCACCGCCATCAACGGCCAATACTTGGTGGCCACAACGGCGTTTCTGGTGACCGGGGCGCTGGCCGGTTTTTTGCCGTATAATTTTCCCGGGGCCAGCGCCTTTCTGGGCGACGCCGGGAGTCATTTGGTGGGCTACCTGCTGGCGGTGCTGGCGATTCTGCCGCATTTTTACACGGCCAGGCATCCCGAGAAATTTGCCGTTCTGACCCCCTTGCTGGTGCTGGCGGCGCCGCTGGCGGACCTGGCCTGGGTGGTCGTGCTGCGCTGGAGGGCGGGCCGTCCGTTTTATGTGGGCGACACCAATCATCTCTCGCACCGCCTGGAGCGGCGCGGCTGGAGCCGGACCCGGGCGGTGCTCACGATTTGGCTTCTGGCGGCGGCGCTGGGAGCGGCGGCTTTCGTCTGGCAATGATCTCGGTGGAGGAGGTGGTGCTCGAGCCCGCGGCGATGGCCTCGGAGAGAATGGCCAGCGCCTCGGCCCGCGGGGCGGAGCCGATGAGGCAGTCCTCCTCAAAATTATTGACCACAGGAACATTGCGCTGCTCGCTGGCCAGCAGCAGCGGCAGCGCGTCGAGCAATTTCTGGCCGGGCGTCAGCCGGGGCGGCAGCGGGCGCATCACATCGGCGGCGATGACCGCGCTCAGCTCCTGGCCGGCGCCCAGATACTCCTTCAAATCCTGCAGGGCCACCACGCCCAGCAGGCGCCGGCGCGCGTCCACCACGGGGAGAAAATTATTGGAGCTGCCCAGAAAACGCCCGGCGATCTCCGGCAGCGGGGTGTTCTCGCGCAGGGGCGGCACCGGGGCGCGCATCAGGTCGCCGACGGTTTGCTCGATGGCGGCGCCCACACGGGAGCTTTCCACCTCCAGGCCGCGCAGGCGCAGCGGCTCGGTGTAAATGGAATGGGGATGGAGCCGGCGCGAGACGACGGTGGAAATGGCGCAACCGATCATCAGGGCGGGCATGAGGGAGTAATTGAGCGAGATTTCCAGGATCATCACCATGGCCAGCAGCGGCGAGCGGGTCGTCGCCGCGAAAACGCTGCCCATTCCCACCAACGCATAAATGGCCACCGGCACATGCTCCGGGCCAAGGCCGTAGTGCTGCAAGGCCCTTCCCACGATGCTCCCCAGACCGACCCCGAGAAACAACGTCGGCGTGACGACCCCGCCCACCGCGCCGGACCCCACCGTGATCACGGTGGCCAGCAGTTTGGCCAGAAAGATCCCGACCAGGATTTTCCCGCCGGGCGGCGCCTGGATCATCTGGTTGGCGAAGAAGTAGCCGTTGCCCCAAACCTGGGGAAACCAGATGGCGATCACCCCCACCAGCAGGCCGCCCACCGCCATCCGAAAGGGCAGACGCTCGACTTGTTTGAAAAGCCCCTCGCCGCCGCGCAGCAGCCGGAGAAAAACCGCCCCCAGGACGCCCGCCAAAACGCCCAGCACCACAAACCACGGCAATTGCGCGATGCTGGTGAATTCAAAGCTCGGCACCGCGTACCAAAGCCGCACGCCGAAGAAACTGCGCGACAACATCGTCGCCACCACGGAGGAGCAGAGCAGCGGCGCGAACAAATTCATGGAAAAATTCCCCAGCACGATGTGCGCGGCGAACACCGCCCCGGTGATGGGGGCGTTGTAGGCCGCCGCCATGCCCGCCGCCGCGCCGCAGGCGACCAGAAGCCGCAGGCGGTAGGGCTGCCACCGGGCCATCTGCCCCCACTTGGAGGCCGCCGTGGCGGAGAGTTGCGTGATGCCGCCCTCCCGGCCAATTGAAGCGCCGGTGCTGATGCTCACAAGCGAGGAAATGGCCCGGATGACGCCGACCCGAAACGGCAGGCGGCCGTCGCCGGCGACCACGACTTCCAGCAGATTGGTGGTGCGGTATTTCCCGGCGAAACGAAAGCCCCAAAACAAGATCAGCCCCGCCCCAAGCCCCCCCAGCGCGGGCAGCAAAACACGGGTGGGCGGATCCATTGTGGCCACCACGTCCGTGATCCCGAGATGGCTCGACAGGATGTTTTGGAAACCTTCCACGGTGGAATAGAAGAAGAGGTTGACCAGCGCGCCGTTGACCCCCACCCCGCCCGCCAGCAGGTGGTTGTTCGCCTCCTCGCTGAACAGCAGTTTCTCCCGCACTTGCAGCGCCTTTTGCCAGTGGCGGCGCAGGAAGCCGCGCGCCGCGGCAAGGAGACCTTCAAATGACTTTGGCCGCAAGCCCATGGGCCTGAGCATAAAGCTCAAGGCTGAAAGTTAAAGATCATTTCAGACCGCCCCTTCGGATCGAATTTCGAAAGCCAGACGGTTTGTGGATTCTTCAGGGGACATTCGTTTGAATCCAGCGCGCACGGCTCAGCGAGACAATCACCAGTCGGTTGCGGAAATCAGGCTGGGTGTGATTTGCCAACAACGGCAACAAAAGTCTGGCGATATTCTCCGCTGAGGTCGGATGCGCCTTCACCCAAATGACCCCAAAATGTTCAGACAATGGCAGGACAACCCAATCGCCAAAATGTCCGTCAAGCGTGACGAGCGTTCGTTGCTCCCGCACGGCCCGGTCAAGAATTAGCGCGTCATCTCCCCGCTGCTGTCCGGTCTCGGAAGCACGAACGACATCATGCGCCGATCTGGCGCAATTGCCAGGCCAGTCCAACCTGCAACATCTGATCGAGGTAAAGGCGCACGGCGGGTTACGCGGCGTCCAAGGCGGTGATTTCCGTGTGCAGAATGGATTGCCGGGCGTATTGCAGGGCAGCCTGAATATCGGCGCGCGTCAGTTCCGGGTAGCCGCGCAGAAGGGAATCCCACGATTCATCGCCAGCCAATTGTTCCAGAATCGCGGACACGGAAATTCGTGTGCCCACGATAACTGGCTGGCCGCCGCATACCCGTGGATTGATTTCAATTCGCTCACTCATGTTTTGCAATCTAACCGCGCCGCGCGGAAACAGCAAGCATCGGCTGTTCCATCGGACTGTTCCATGCGAGGGCCGCAAGAAATCTGGACAAGCATGGATATTTAGTGTATTTAATCATATTACCAATTAAGCCGCCGTGTACAAAGCTGGCAGGAAGTCTGCCAAAACGCCGGTGCTTGCGCGGGGCCAGTTGGCGGGGAATCTTGAAACATGAACACTTTGCCAATGAACTGTCCATCTTGCCAAGGCAACCCAAAGGCCAGGAGGAGGGGCTTGACTTTGATCGAGGTGTTGGTGGTGATGGCAGTTATTTTCATACTGGCGATGTTGCTGTTGCCAGGGCTGGCTAATAGAGGCCCGAGGAGGCCTTACGCGGCGCGATGCCTGAGCAATATGAAGCAGTTGCAGATCTGCTGGGAACTGTATGCTGACGATTACAAGGGCACTTTGGTGCGAAATGAACCCTCGGACCCCGCTTCTTGGGTGACGGGAAGCATGAAAACTAAGATGGGTGCCACAAATTTGGCAGATATAACTAATGGACTGCTTTTCGCCTATGGCAGCTTGCCTGCTGATTACAAATGTCCATCCGCCAAAGGCCCAACCCCGTCAGGCTTGGACGGATCCTTGCTGGTGAGGACGGTTTCCATGACGCCCCGGATGGGGAACTACTCTGACAAATACCGACTGATCGCCCCTGCCCCGCCCGTTTTGAAGATGCCCGACATTACAAACCCCGCCCCGGCAAACGCCGCTGTTTTTGTGGACGAGTCGGTGGCCACCGTGGGTGACGGCTTTTTCGCGATGGACAATGTGGCGAAGCAGATGGCGTTTCGAAACTCGCCAACCCTCCGCCACAGAGGGATCGGTACAGTCTCGTTTGCTGACGGACATGTCAGCCGGTGGACTTTCCCTTCGGAGACGAACGAGCCTTTCCCGAGAACCGTCCTCCCCTTCCAAACGAACGACTGGCGCCAGGTTTACGATTCGATTTATCCGCCGCCGCCGTGAAGGTGACAAAGCGGAGTGTTTTTTATCGGACGTCTTAATGCCCCAGTCTCGGGGTGCTCCAAGTGGTAGGGCGGGCAGTCCTCTGCCCGCCACGGCGCGCACGGAGTGCCCTCCCTACCGCCCGACTGACCGGCCAGTGGCTCTCAACCCGCCTTTGGCCCCGCGGAGAGCGCGGCGTTGACGTTGCGCAGCTTGGCGGCCAAGTCCAGGGCGATGTTGCGCATCACCACCATGCCCAAGTGCGGCTCGTGCCGGGCCAGGTCGGAGAAGGCGGAGCGCTGCACGACCAGCAGGATGCTCGGCTGCGCGGCGGCAGCAAAGGCGTTGCGGGGGGAGCCGTCCAAAAAGGCCAGCTCCCCAAAAATTTTGCCGTCGGTCAATTGGGCGATGGGCGCGGCTTCGTGCTCCAGTTGGATGTTGATTTTTCCGCGCAGGACGATGTAGGCCTCGCCGCTGGAATCGCCCCGCGCAAAGACGAATTCGCCCGTGCGAAAGAGTTTCTGCGTGAAAAGACGCGCGATCTTGCGCAACTCCCCGTCGCCCAGCCCGGCGAACATGGACAAGGGGCGGAGCAGGTTGATGATGGCCATGCCCACCTTCTGATCCTCAAAATTGCGGTCAATGATCCGCACGGCGGAGGTGGCGTGCGCGGTGAAATCGGCGCTGTCCAGGGAATAGGGCAGGTTGAGCTTCACCAATTTGACAACGTCGGCGTGGCTCCCGGCATGGGAATAAAAGGCGGGAAGATAAGCCACCGGAACGAAACCCAGTTGCTCGGCCGACTTGAGCAGGCGCGGCGCGGTGACCAGAACGTCGGTCTCGACATAGACGGCACCCAGTTGCTCCTGGGCGGCTTTGACGGCGTGGGCCAGGAGCGCGCCCATGGAGATGTCATCGCAACAGAAGGCGTCGGTCAGCCGCGCGCAGCGGTCGGTTTCGTCAACCTGGAAGGCGAGGCCCGCCACAATTTTCTCCTCCTTCTGCCCCAGAAAAGCGCGGGCCGGGTGGGTTTGGGCCAGCCGCATCTGGCCGGCGCCCATGTTGAAGCGGCCGGAAATCTCCCGCGGCGGATTGGAGGATTGGGCCTGCAAGCGCCAGAGTTCGAAATCCTCAATCGTGGCGTCGTGAACTTTCAGGTCGCTCTGCAGGGCGTATCCGCTGGCGCCGTCCCGCACGACCAGCGGGTTGACGATCTGGAGATTCTCAAACGCGGCGGCCGCCAATTCGGCGACCTGCGGCAGGGATTCGGACAGAGGCAGGCGGGTGACGAGCACGGAACTGGCCCCGCGGACATAGAAAAGCACGCCGGTCCGCTTCTGGAGGAGATGCTTGAGGGGTTGATAACCCACGCAAATATACCCGGCGCTCTCAAAGAGAATCTGCTGAAAGTTCTCCTCCGCGGCGACGCGCACGACGACCATTTCCCCGCGCTGGTCGGCCAGTTGGTTGACCGACTGAACCAGGGCCAGGGCCGAGCCGTCGGAGAGGCTGCCGGGGCGGAAGAGCAGCCGGCCCAGATTGGCGACGGGATTGGTCTTCTCCCCATCCGCGCCCAGAAAGGTGGCGCTGGCGACCAGGGAGCCATCCACCTCGGCCACCCAGGTTTCATGGCCGGAGGCCGGGTCAAGCTGGCTGGCGATCCAGGGCGGCTCGTAAACTTCCTTGACGGGATATTGATCGCCCAGGGAGGCCTTGGCCAGGTCCAGCCACAGCGGCGCGTCGGCGGCGGTGGCGAGTCTGATGATCGAACCCATCAACGTGTCTTTTCTTTTGTACGGCGAATTGGTCGCCAGTTTGGTGCCCGCGACAGGACTTGAACCTGTACGATGTTACTCACTAGAACCTGAATCTAGCGCGTCTGCCAATTCCGCCACGCGGGCCAGCCCAACCAAGCCAGCGCGCCTGCGGGTTGGTTCAACACCGCGGGCGATCTGGTCCGCACAAAATAACAAAAGGGCGGGCGGACGCAAGCGCCAATTGGGAATAGAGAAAGGGTCCTCAACTGGCGACGAGGGAAGGGGTTGGCCGCGAATCTGCGCCGAAAGCCGGACCGGTTTGTGGATCCGTTTCGACTCCGCGCGTCAGACCTGTTTGGGCTTGACCAGCAGCAACACGATCCCGCCGACGAGGGCGAAGACTCCGACGACCGGCGGGATAAAGTGGCTGTGGGTGGTCTCAATGTGGATGCCGAGGAAATCCACCGGCTTTCCCGGGGTGTTGAAGGTGATGCCCGAGTAGGCGAGCACCACAATGCCGAAGGCGACCAGAAGGACCGCAACGATAGTTTTTGTGTTCATATTGCATCTCCAGTTCACTTCTCACGACGGACAGCCCCCTCAGACGACCCTGCGGCCGGAAATGAGGTTGACGAGGACCATGATGATGGCGATCACCAGCAGGATGTGAATAAACCCGCCCATGGTGTAACTGGTCACCAGACCCAGCAGCCACATAACGATCAATACGAATGCGATTGTGTATAACATATAATTTCCTTTCAGTTTGTTTTGTTCGCCAGGGGCCGGCGCGTTTCTCCGCGCCAGCCGACGGCAAAATAGAATGGTCCGGTCAATTGGACGCGGCCGCGACCTCGATGGTCATGTTGTTGATCACGCTGGACACGCCCCTGATGTCAGTGGCCAACTTGGTGACGAGGCTTTTTTCGGCGGCGTTTTTGGCAATGCCGGCCAGGGTGACGACGCCGTCCGCGGTTGAAACGGTGGTGTGCAAGGCGCTGGTGGAGTGATGAGCCATCAAGGACGCTTTGATCTGGGCGGTGATGGAGGCGTCATCAATTTTGTCGCCGATGGTGGAGTCCGGCGCGGGCGGTGTGCTGGCAACCGTCATCTCAT
>JBEKAN010000107.1:0-12066 GCA_050015895.1 Verrucomicrobiota bacterium | reverse complement strand
CCCATCCATTCGCTGTCGCGGGCGGCCAGATAATCGTTGACGGTGACGACGTGGACGCCCAGGCCGGTGAGGGCGTTGAGATAGACGGGGAGGGTGGCGACGAGGGTTTTGCCCTCGCCGGTGGCCATTTCGGCGATTTTGCCCAAGTGCAAGGCGACGCCGCCGACCAGTTGGACATCGAAGGGGATCATCTCCCATTTGAGGGGATGCTCGCGGACGATGATTTCGGTGCCGGCGAGGCGGCGGCAGGCGTTTTTGACGACGGCGTAGGCTTCGGGCAGAATCTCGTTGAGGCGGGCGGCGAGGAGCTTCGGGTCCTGGATTTGGGAGAGTTCGGCTTTCCAAGCGGCGGTTTTTTGGCGCAGCGCGTCCTCCGGCTGGGATTGGAGGGCGGCTTCGTGGTCGTTGATCTGCAGGACCAACGGCGCGAGCTTGCGCACATCCCGGTCATTTTTCGAAGGGATGATTTTTCTGACAATTTTCGTAAAAGTATTCATACCTGCTTGCGCGCGAGCCTGGGCCGCCGATTGAGCGGGGAAACGCTACGGCAAGGCGGGCCGCGCGTCAAAGATTAACGGCCCTGGCCAAAATTTAGACTTTGAACCGGCGGGGGCGAATCATACAATGGGGGCATGTCGTTTCTTGCAGAGGGCGGATTGATGATCTGGGTCATCCTGGCCACCAGCGCGGTGGCGATGGCCGTGTTTTTGGAGCGCCTGCTCCAATATCACCGCGAGCAAATCAATTCCACCGAGTTCCTCAACGGCGTCCGCAATGTCCTCAAACGCGAGAATGTGGTGGAGGCGGTCGCCATCTGCGACGCCACGCCCGGACCGGTCGCCCGGCTGGTGAAGGTGGCCATCCTCAACCGCGAACGCGGGCGGGAGGCGGTGCGGGAGGCGCTGGAAGACGCCGGCTCCTTCGAGGTACCGCGTCTGGAGCAAAAGCTCAATCTGCTGGCGACCATCGCGCAAATCGCGCCGCTGATGGGTTTGCTCGGCACGGTGCTGGGCTTCATGAACGCGTTCCAGGGCGTTCAGGACGCCGGCCTGAACGCGCCGCTCAGCCAGCTCGCCCCGGGCGCGATCAAGGCGCTGATTTGCACCGCCGCCGGCCTGGCGGTGGCGATTCCCAGTTACGCGGGCTATAATTATCTGGTGGGCCGCGTCAATGCGATCGTGCTGGACATGGAGCAGGTCTCCGGGGAAATCCTCAACATCGTCACATCCCCGCCGGCGGGCGAGCCGCTGCCGGCGCGCCTGGCATGAGATTCGCGCGCCAGGCCAGGATTTTTCGCGGGCAACTGGACCCGGCGCCCTTTGTCGCCGTGGTGTTTTTGCTGGTGATTTTTTTGCAGATCAGTTCGACGATCCACACGCCGGGGGTGCTCGTCCAGCTCCGCAACCCCGCCGCCACGATCCGCGTCACTCCCGAAGGCAGGATTGGTTTCGGCACCAACCTCTACACGCTGGCGCAGATGAGCCAGTTGCGCCTGGCGTTGAAGGAATCCCCGGCCGGGCCGCCGTTTGATGTGAGGGTGGAACGCGGCGCGCCGCCCGCCGCGGCCCTCCAAGCCAGCAATCTTCTGAGCCAGCTATTTCAAATTCAGCTTCCCGCCGGCCCGACCAACCTGACCATCGGAACGGACAATCCGACGGTGGTGGTGGCCGTGAATTTTCTGGGGCAGTATTTTTTTGAGAACCAAATTGTGGGGGAAAAAGAGCTGAAGAACAAATTCAAGAGGAGCTTGCAGGCCGCCGCCCGGGAGTCCAAGGACCTGACGTTGGTGGTGTGGGCGGACAAGCAGGTGGATTTCGACGCCGTGACCCGTCTGGAGCAGTGGGCCGCCGAGGCCGGCATCGCGCACGTAGTGCAGGCGCAGCGGGTGGTGGCTCCCGCCCCCGGCCCCGCGAAGCCGTCCCCATGAACGCGGCGCGGCGACAGTCCGGCGGTTGGTCCCGCGGGAGATTCCTGCTGGTGGCGGCGGTGCTCTTTGCGGGCCAGGCCGGCTTGGTGGTGCTCTTCGCGGAGCGCGCGCGCCCCGCGCCCGTCGCCCCGGCCCGCCGCGCGGTGGTTCGCCTGCTGGGGGCGCCCCTGGACGAGGAGGGGTTGTCAAAATATATTTTCGCCGGCGATCCCACTATTTTTCCGTCCTCCTCGCCGCACGGATTCGCCGACCAGGCCTGGCTGCGTCTGCCACCCCGTGAATCGGACGGGCAGACCAACAATTCCGTGCCGCCCTCCTTCCTGGGTTTTGCCGCCAGCCAGCTTGTTCAGAATCGGCCGCCCGCCGGCCCGCTCCTGGACCCAATTCCCTTTTCGCTTGGCGGGGAGGCGGGTCAGGCGCAGGAAACGCCGTCGCCGCCCGCCTTGCCGGATGAGAGCAGGACCGAGTCCTTTTTTCGCATCGAAGGCGACTTGGCGGGCCGCCTGGCGGACGCGCCTGTTCCATTGCGCGCCTGGGCTGTGAACATTGTGCTCTCCAACACCGTGGTCAAATTCGCCGTCAATCGCTCCGGGCAGGTGGTTTCCGCGGGATTGTGGGCCGGCTCCGGCCTGGCCGAGGCCGACGCCAGCGCCGTGGCGGCGGTGGGCGTGATGCGATTCAGCCCCGAGCGGACAGGCTCCAACGCGCTGCGCTGGGACCAGGCGACCTTTTACTGGAAAACCATCGAGCCGCCGCCCGGCGCGACCGCCCCGGCCGATGCCCTTCCGGCCGCGCCTCCGGCGGGGCCGCCGCCCTGAACCGAAACCCGATTCATTGCCATGACCGCACAGACGATCCTGTTGGTTTATGTTCTTTCTTTGCTTGCGGCGCTTTCGCTGCTGGCCGTATATTCGGAAATTCGCAGCCGGCGCTTTCGTCCGGCGCGAGAGCGGGACCGCATTTTCCGCTGCGGGCGTTGCGGATCGGTGTACACCGATGATGCGGATGTGGATCGTTCCCGGTGCTCGCAGTGCGGAACGTTGAACGAGCCGATGCAGTTTTGAAACACAATCGCTGGTCTTTACTTTAATTGGAGCCTGGACTTATGGGAATGTGGATTGGCAGAAATCGAAAAGCGCGCGTCACCTATGGTTTTGACGAGATCGCGCTCGTGCCCGGAGAGGTCACCATCAACCCCAACGAGGTGGACACCGCCTTCTGCATCCCGCGCAAGGACGGCAGCGCCATCACGCTGAAGATCCCGATCATCGCCAGCGCGATGGACGGGGTGACGGATGTGCGGTTCTGCATCGAGATGGGCAAGCTGGGCGGTGTGGGCGTCATCAACTTGGAGGGGATACAAACCCGCTACGCAAACCCGTCGGAAGTCCTCGGACAAATCGTCAAGGCGGGCAAGGAGGTCACAACGGTGATTCAGAAAGCTTATCTGGAGCCGATCAAGGAGGAGTTGATCTCCGCGCGGATTCGGGAGTTGAAGAAGGCGGGTGTGCTGGCCGCGGTCAGTTCCATCCCGCAAAAGGCGGAGCGTTTCGGCGCCATCGCGGAGGAGGCCGGGGCGGACATTTTCGTGGTGCAATCCACCGTTTCCACGGTCAAACACCAGTCCACCGAGTATAAATCGCTGGACCTGCCCAACTTCTGCCGGAAGATGAACATCCCGGTGATCATCGGCAACGCGGTCACTTACAACGTCACTTTGCAACTCATGGAGTGCGGCGTCGCGGGGGTTTTGGTCGGCGTGGGGCCGGGCGCGGCTTGCACGAGCCGGGGCGTGCTGGGGCTGGGCGTCCCGCAGGTCACGGCCACGGTGGATTGCGCGGCGGCGCGGGATTATCACCACAAGCGGACGGGGCTTTACGTTCCCATCATCACCGACGGCGGGATGAGCAAGGGCGGCGATGTGTGCAAGGCGCTGGCCTGCGGGTCCGACGCGGTGATGGTGGGAAGCGCCTTTGCGCGCGCGGAGGAGGCGCCGGGCCGGGGCAATCATTGGGGCATGGCCACGCCGCACGCCAATTTGCCGCGCGGCACCCGCATCAAGGTCGGTGTGTCCGGCTCGCTCAAGCAAATTTTATACGGGCCGGCCACGGTGGATGACGGCTCGCAAAATCTGGTGGGCGCCATCACAACCTGCATGGGAAACGTCGGCGCGGCGAGCATCCGCCAATTTCAGGAGACGGAGATCATCATCGCCCCGAGCATCAAGACCGAGGGCAAACTTTTCCAGACCGTCCAAAGCGTGGGCATGGGAACGAGTTGAGACGAGATCGTCGGAAGGCAGCGCGTCAGTCTCGGGGTTGGTGGGGCGCTCACTCCGTGCGCGCCGCGGCGGGCGGTGGACCGCCCCCCCTGCCTTTTCCCCCCCTTCAGCGAGGCATCACGTCGGAAGGAGTTGTCTATTTTCCAGGCGCGCTCTTGCCGCCTTCCGGGCGGCGCTCTACTTTTGACTTGTAAGCATAGCCGTGGGGATGGGCCACGTGCCAGCGCCAGGCGTCGGTCACAATCTGCTCCAGCTTGGGATACTTTGGCTTCCAGCCCAGTTCGCGCATGGCTTTCTCGGCGGAGGCGACCAGTTTGGGCGCGTCGCCGGGCCGGCGCGGCTTTTCGACGTACGGGATCGGCTGATGGCTGACCGCCTCGCAGGTTTTGATGACCTCCCGCACGGAGTATCCATCGCCGTTGCCCAGATTGTAAAAGCCGGACTTGCCCGGCTCCAGGGCCAGGATGTGCGCCTGGGCCAAATCCACCACGTGGATATAATCACGAATGCAGGTGCCGTCCGGCGTCGGGTAGTCGGTCCCAAAAATCTCGCAGTGCGGCGCCTGGCCGAGGGCGACTTTGAGGACGTTGGGGATCAAATGCGTCTCGACCCGGTGGTGCTCGCCAAATTGCTCGCTGGCCCCGGCGGCGTTGAAGTAGCGCAACGCCACATATTCCAGCCCGTGAATCCGCCCGTACCAGTCAAGCATTCTTTCGAACATCAGCTTGGATTCGCCGTAGGGGTTGATCGGCCGCTGCGGCAGGTCCTCGGTCATGGGCGCGCGGTCCGGCGGGCCGTAGATCGCGCACGTGGAGCTGAAGACAAATTTTTTCACCCCGGCGGCCATCGTGGCGTCCAGGAGGTTCAACGCGTTGCACACGTTGTTGCGGAAGTATTTGGCCGGGTGGGCCATGGACTCGCCTACCAGCGCGTTGGCGGCGAAGTGGAGGACGGCCTCCGGTTTGGCGTCGCGCATGGCCGAGGCGATGTTGTCGCGGTCGCTCAGGCGGGCGTGGATGAAAACCGCGCGGTCGTCCACGGCGGCGCGATGGCCTTCGGAGAGGTTGTCATAGACGGTCACATCATGCCCGGCGTTGAGCAACTCCTCGACGCAAACCGAGCCGATATAACCCGCGCCCCCGGCGACAAATACATTCATGCGTGGAGTATAGTGCGCGGAGGAAGAATCGCAAACTGGAAAGGGCGGAATTGCGCTTCCGTCCGCATTTTGCGATGCGAGCCGTGCCTCGCAGCCCGCATCAAATACCAACGATGTCACTGACCAGAGCCGGGTGCTGATGATTTCTGATTTGTCTCTGAAGGAATCGGACGGCTCCCGTTTGTCGTGGCTTCTGGATGTGCCTTCTCTCCAACCAGGAACACGAGCAACGTGCCGTTTGTCATCAAGCGCGGAAACTGGACGATGTCAACGCCCGGTGGCGATCCAACCACTGGCCTAAAACCAGCTCCTGGAAAATACGACACGCTCACTGGTTTAAAGCCCTCGGCGCGCGTGCTGACTGTCACTTCGTAATCCTCGTACATGCATGTGCCCAAGGGGCCAAGTCCCCATGGCCGGACACAACCCCATACGTGCTTTCGCTCGGGCGTGAAATGCCCACTCGCCTCCTGATTCAGCGGAATGACGATGCTCGTATCAGATGGAGGCGTGAAGGCGCTGGCAAAAAACGGTGGAAACGAACGCAGCCAATTCGTGAACCGATCCGCGTACAATACGATCTCGGCGTTGGATACCGGTTGGCCTGTGTCGTTCTGAACAACCTCGATCTCTCGAATCGGGTCCGGGAGTGTGCGAGAAACAGGAAATGGGACCAAGGCGCATCCCGAGGCCGCACACAAGCCCGCCAAAGCGAAAGCTGCCAAGATATGGGAGGATTTATTCATGGAGATGAATTCTCAGTTGATCTCCTTCAGCCGAATGCACGAGGCCTGGTGCGCCGGCTCGCCGAATTCCTCCAATACCGGAACCATTTGCGCGCAGCGCGGCTCGGCATAGACACAGCGGGGATGGAAGGGGCATCCCCCGGGCGGGTTCAAAGGGGAGGGGGGATCGCCGGGCAGCAGGACGCGGGCGCGGGCGGATTCGCGCCGCGGATCGGGGATGGGAATCGCGCTGATCAAGGCCCGCGTGTAGGGATGGAGCGGATGCTCAAAAACGCGCGCGGCGGGGCCGATCTCCACGATCCTGCCCAGATACATGACGGCGATGCGCTCAGATATATGCTTGACTACAGAAAGATCGTGCGAAATGAACAGGAGCGTCAGCCCCATTTCCCGCGAGAGCCCGGCCAGCAGATTGATGATCTGCGCCTGGATGGACACGTCCAGCGCGGACACCGGCTCGTCGGCCACCAGCAGTTGCGGCTCGACCGCCAACGCGCGGGCGATGGCGACGCGCTGACGCTGGCCCCCGGAAAATTCGTGCGGGTATTTGCCCTGCGCGCCCGGCGGCAGCCCGACTTTCTGGAGCAGCGCCGCCACCCGCGCGGGAAGCTCGGACGCGGGAATCTTGCGGTGCGCCCGCATCGCCTCGGCCAGCGCGCCGAAGACGGTCATGCGCGGATTGAGCGAGGCATACGGGTCTTGGAAAATCATCTGATACGCGCAGCGGGACTCGCGCAAAACGCGACCGCGCAGGTCGGTGAGACGCCGGCCGTCCAGGATCACCCTGCCGGCGGTCGGATGGATGAGTTGGAGCACGGTCCGCCCCAGGGTGGATTTGCCGCAGCCGGACTCGCCGACCAGTCCAAGAATTTCCCCCTGCCGCAGCTCCAGCGAGACGCCGTCCACGGCCTTCACCGTGCCCGCGTGGCGTTTGAAGAGGAATCCCTTTTCCACGCGGAAATGGGTTTTCAAATCGTCAATTTGCAGGAAGGGCCGGGGCTGGCTCATACGGCGATATTCTCCCTTTGCACGCGCAGACACGCGGTGGAATGGTTGGCGGCGGTTTCCCGCAGGCCGACCGGCTCGCGCGCGCAGTAATCCACGGCCTGGCCGCAGCGCGGGGCGAACGGACAGCCGGGCGGCAGATGATGCAAATCGGGCGGCGCGCCGGGAATGGTGTGGAGTTCGCCGCCCTTGGGCTGGAGGGCGGGAATGGACCGTTGCAGCGCGCGCGTGTAGGGATGTTTGGGCTGGTGGAAAATTTCCGCCGTCGTCGCGCTCTCCATCAATTGGCCCCCATACATGACCATCACCCGGTCGCACACGCTGCAAACGATCCCCAGATCGTGGCTGACGAGGATGACCGCCATGCCCAATTCGCCCTGCATTTTGCGGATCAGGTCCAGAATTTGCGCCTGCACGGTCACGTCCAGCGCGGTCGTCGGCTCGTCGGCGATCAACAGGTCCGGCCTGGTGATCAGGGCCATGGCGATCATCACCCGCTGGCGCATCCCCCCGGAAAATTGGTGCGGATACATCTTGAGCCGCTGGTCGGGATCGGAGATGCCGACTTCGCCCAACATGGCCAGCGCCCTCTTCCCGGCGGAGGCGCGGTCTATTTTCTCATGGATGAACAACGGCTCCATCAATTGCTCGCCGATGCTCAGGTAGGGGTTGAGCGAGGTCATCGGATCCTGGAAGATCATGGAAATCCGCCGCCCGCGAATCTCCTCGATCTGCCGGCGCCCGCAGGAAAGCAAATTCACGCTGTCAAACATCGCGGAGCCGCTCTCCACGCGGGCGGGCGGCGTCGGCAGCAATCCCATCAGGCTGTGGCAGGTCACCGATTTCCCGGAGCCGGACTCGCCGACGATGCCCAGCGTCTCCCCGCGCTCCACGTCGAAGGAGACGCCGTTGACGGCGCGCACCACGCCGTTGCGCGTGTGGAAGGCGGTGGACAGGTTGTTGACGGTGAGCAGGGGCATGTCAGTCCTTGGATCCGCGCACGTCAAGCGCGTCGCGCAAGCCGTCGCCCAGAAAATTGAACGAGAAGAGGGTCAGCGCCATGATCAGGCCCGGATAGAGCAGCAGCCACGGGTATTCCTCCATCACCTCGGCGCCCTCCTTGATGAGCACGCCCCACGAGCTGTGCGGCGGCTGCACGCCCAATCCCAGAAAACTCAAAAACGACTCCAGCAATATCACATCGGGTATGGTCAGGGTGGTGAAGACGATGATCGGCCCCAGCAAATTGGGGATGATATGGCGCAAGATAATCCGCCGCCGGCTCAGTCCCAGCGCGTGCGCCGCCTCCACAAATTCCCGTTGCTTGAGCGACATCACCTGCCCGCGCACAATCCGCGCCATGGTCAGCCACGAAACCGCCCCAATGGCCACGAAGAGCAGGATGATCTTTTGCCCGTAGAACACCATCAGGAGGATGACGAAGATCACGAAGGGCAGGGAATAAAGAATGTCCACGACGCGCATCAGCACCATGTCCAGTTTCCCGCCCACGAATCCCGAGATCGCGCCATACAACACGCCGATGGTCAGGGAGACCAGCGTCGCGCAAAAGGCGACCAGCAGGGAGATTTTCCCCCCGTACAGGAGCCGGGCCAGCAAATCGCGCCCCAAAATATCGGTTCCCAGCCAGTGCTGCGCGCTGGGCGGCATCGGGCCGAGCGCCAAATCCTGCTGCTCGTAGGTGAAGCCGACGACACGCGGGCAGAGCAGCGGTTCGGCAAAACAAAGCACGGCCAGCAGCGACACCACGATCATTCCGAACACCGCCAGCTTGTTCTTGAAGAGCCGCCGCCGCGCGTCGCTCCAGAACGACACGCCCGCCTCGGAGGGATTGGCGGCGCCGGGCGCGGGTTCGATTTTGTCCGGGACGATTGTCATTCAAATCGCAGTTTGGGGTCCAGCCACACCAGCACCACATCCACCACCAAGTTCAGCGCGATCACGAACACCGCGTAGAACAGCACCGCCCCCATCACCATGAAATAGTCCCGGTTGAAGGCCGAGGTCACAAAAAACCTCCCCAGCCCGGGTATCTCAAAAATGGTTTCCACCACAAACGAGCCTGTCAACAATCCCGCCACCGCCGGGCCGAGGAACGACACCACCGGCAGGATGCCCCCGCGCAGCGCGTGTTTGAACAGGACGCGCGCCCCCCCGGCCCCTTTGGCGCGGGCGGTGCGGATGTAGTCCTGGTGCAGAATCTCCAGCATCCCCCCGCGCGTCAGCCGCGCCACGTACGCCGCGTAATAGGCCCCCAGCGTCAGCGCCGGCAGCACCCGGTCCCGCGGGAAGAACCAGCCCGCCGCGTTGAACCAATCCAGGTGCAGCGCGAAAACCAAAATCAACAACGGCCCCATCACAAACGTCGGCACGCAAATCCCGATCATCGCCAGCGACATCGGCGCGTGATCCAGCGCGCTGTTCTGTTTGAGCGACGCGATCAATCCCGCCGCCAAACCCAGAACCAGCGCCACCAGCAACGCCTCGGCCCCAAGTTCCAGGGACGCTGGAAACGCCTCGGCGATGATTTCATTGACCGTGCGGCTGGGATATTTGAAGGAGGGGCCGAGGTCGCCCTGCAACAGGTGTTTCATCTGGAGCAGGTATTGTTGGAAGAGCGGCTTGTCCAAACCGTAATGCGCCGCCATGCGCGCCTTGACTTCCGGGTCAATGTTCTTTTCGCTGTCGAAGGGGCCGCCCGGCACCAGGCGCATCATGAAAAAAGTCGCGGTGGCGATGATGAACATCACCGGAATCGTCTCCAGCACTCGGCGGGCGATGAAGCGCAACATGGCTCAACTCATTTGGGCGCCTCCAGCCAGACTCCCTTGTAATCGTGAACGTCCAGCAGGTTGGGATACCAGCCTTTCACGTCCGGCACAATGAGCCGCTTGGAGGTGTAGAAGTAAATGGGCAGGATGGGCATTTCGTCCATGAGAATCGCCTCGGCCTTTTGGTAGGCCTCAAAGCGCGTCGCCGGGTCCCGGGTGCTGTCCCCAATTTGCACCAGCCGGTCGTATTCCGGGTTGCCCCAGCCGGTCTCGTTGTTCCCGCCGCCCGTCTGGCACAATTCCAGAAACGAACTCGGGTCGTCGTAATCGCCGATCCATCCGGCCCGGGCGATGGCGTAATCCAGGCGCTGTGTGGAATCCAGATACACTTTCCATTCCTCATTGTGCAAAGTCACGTTGATGTTGAGATTCTTCTTCCACATCTGTTGCAGCGCCTCGGCAATTGCTTTGTGGGCGTCCAGAGTGTTGAACAGGACTTCGATCGTGGGGAAGCCCCTCCCGTCCGGGTAGCCCGCTTCCGCCAGAAGTTGGCGCGCCGCGGCGGGGTCCTCCTTCAGATGCGCTTTGGCGGTGTAGCCGGCGGTGTCCGGCGGGGTCATGCAATAAGCCGGGATTTCCCCGCCTCTCGTGATCATCTCCGTAATGGCGCGGCGGTCAATGGACATGGCCAGCGCTTGGCGCACGCGCTTGTCGTTGAGCGGCGGCTTGGTCACGTTGAACCGGTAGTAGTAGGTGCCCAGCATCGGACAGTCGGCCAGCAGGCCGGGTTTGTTTTTGCGGTAAAAGGCGACTTTGGACGGCGGCGCCTGATCCTGGGTGTGAAGCTGGCCGGACCGGAACATGCGCTCTCCTGTGTTCTGGTCGTCCACCGGAACAAAATAGATTGAATTCAGCCGCACACTTTTCGCGTCCCAAAAGGTGGGGTTTCGCACCACCAGGATGTGTGAGTTGATCTTCCATTCCTTCAAGATAAACGGACCGTTGCCCACAATATTCTCCGGCCTTGTCCACGGATTCTTCGGGTCGTCCAACGCCCCGTATTTCTTGATCGTCGAAAGCGGCACCGGATACCAAGCGTTATGCACCATCATCGCCAGCAAATAAGGCGTCGGCCCGCTGAGCGTCACCACAAATGTGGAGTCGTCCGGCGCCTTGAACCCCACCGCGTCGTAATTGGTGATCTTTCCCAGATTGAACGCCTCCGCGTTCGTCACCGGGTAGAGCATGTAGGAGTATTGCGCCCCCAGCGCCGGCATTAG
Organism: Verrucomicrobiota bacterium; assembly: GCA_050015895.1. GTDB lineage: Bacteria > Verrucomicrobiota > Verrucomicrobiia > Limisphaerales > Palsa-1400 > JBEKOF01. The sequence continues at coordinate 876 of JBEKAN010000107.1, read as the reverse complement.
TATGCGATGATACGATTCCAAAAAATCGCGGGCCGTCACCGGATCGCCGTTGGACCATCGCGCCTCTTTGCGCAGATGAAAAACATAGACTTTCCCGTCCGGCGAAATGTCCCACCGCTCCGCCACCCCCGGCACCGGCGAGTTGTCCTTGGGGTCGGGGTCCACCAGCCCCTCGAACAACGCCATCATCACATTATGTTCCGGCTGCCCCGTCTCCACCTGCGGATCCAGCCCGGCCGGCTCCGCGCCGTTGCCCGCGCGCAGCATCCCCTCCCGGTCCGCGATCTCCACCATCGTCTGGCGCCGCCCGCACCCGCCCGCCAGCGCAACCACGCACACCGCAATGAGGACGGCTTTGGCCGGCAGGTAATGTGTGCGAATACTAGCCATCACGTCTTACGGTTTCGCCGGCAGCCCGTTGGTGATGCCGATCTTTTTCAGAAACGGCCCGATGGACTCCTCTCGCCCCAGGAATTTCTCGATGGAAATCTCCGCGTCGCGCGAGCCGCCCTGCTCGTAAATCTCCCGCCTCAGCCGCATTCCGCCGTCGCGGTCAAAAAATCCGTCCGGCGCGCTTTCAAACACCGTCGCCATGTCCGCCGCGATGGCCTCCGCCCACGCGTATCCGTAGTAGCCCGCGTCGTATCCCACCAGATGCCCGAATGACGCCACAAACGCCGTGTCCGGCGGTTCGGCATGGAAAACTTCGGCGGCGATTTTGTTCGCGAGCGGGACGGTCTCCTGCTCGTTGCCGGCGTGGATTTGCGTGTGCAGCGCCAGGTCCACCAGCCCGAAAGATAGCTGCCGCCGATACTCGTTCCCCTCCGTCGCCAGTTTGGCCTCCTTCAATGTGCCCAGGATTTCCGCGGGAATCTT
>JBEKAN010000106.1:0-12091 GCA_050015895.1 Verrucomicrobiota bacterium | reverse complement strand
CGGCGGATTCCTCGCCCCCTTCGCCCTCGCGCGCGATTGCGAACAAGCCCGCCCCCATTGGTCTTTCCCGCCTTCCACGCCTGCAAACCAATCGCGCCGGCGGTGAATAACCCTGTGCATAACAATTCCCACACTTTTCCCGGCGTTCTGATACGATCTCCCCAGTTCATTGAAAGAACGGGGACGCCCCCGCGGCGGACGCAAGAACGCTGACGGTGTTCCACGGATAATCCCAGGTGACTGGGGAAAGGTTGGGTCAGGCTGGTTGGCTCAACCCCTCCAAATCCTCTCAGCAAGGGGTGGACGACGGAGGCAGAATTCACCAGTTCCTCCGGCGGCGTTCGCGCGCCGTCGGTAACGCGAACAGGAACTGTGCGGCCAGGAGCGTTTTTAGAAACCGTTCCGCGCCGAGTCAAGTATCCCAGGCTGGTTTCGGGCCTGGGGGAATCGCAGTTACCCGGAGGGGTAGCGGCTGCTACTGCGCATCAGCACGGAAAGTTTGCCTCCCGCCGGCCTTCTCACCAGGGCCGCAAAGACGCCGAAAGGCGGGACAATGGGAGCATTCCAACCGGGAAGATCACCAGGCCCGCACAGGGCCTGTCAAAACCTTCCAAATTGTCGGCGACGTTACAAACGGCGCCGCCGGCTTGTGAGCCAAAAGCAGCCTCAGAGGTAAGAGGTCAGACCCGTGGTTTCGGGCCAACGCGCCGCCAAAAGCGGTGGCTGTCCCGGAGCAAAACGGTGGAGTCGCGGCTCCGTAGTCACAAACGCGCCTTCACCCGGTTCGCAGGCCGGCGTCCGCAAGCGCCAGCCCAAGCGAGCTTAGAGGCCTCACTCGATGATTCAGCGCCGCAAGGCGCTGGACGGCCCTGCTATGAGGCCGGCAACTCCGCTTGCAGTGGAGAATGGCGTCGGGAAGCTGGCAGCCCCGCGAGGGCGCGCCTAATGTCAGCGTGGGAAAGAGAGAGTGGCGAACTCCCAGCCCCCAATTTGCCTCCGTTCGGTCGAAAGACCGGGCGGGGGCTTTTTGTTCTACGGACCACGCTTCCCGCTCCCCCCCTAATCCTAATCTTAATCCTAATCCTAATCCCTCCCCGGTTTCGCCTCCCGTCTCTGCAATTTGCCAATATCACTCATTCTCGCGAGGATTTTCCCATATCTGTGTCAATCTGTGTTAATCTGGCCCATTCCAGTTTCGGTTGCGGCTTGCCGCCCTGCGCTCTTCGGGTCGCGCCCTGCCGGAACGACGGCCGATCCGTTCCCTTTCTGCTAAAAAGCGATATTAACTATTGACTTTTATTAGCGAGTGTGGTTCACTGCCTGGCATGAGCGCAAAATGGCCCTTCAAACCGCCAGGCCGCTGGTCGCCCGGTGGTTTCAACCAAGGCGGAGACGGCAACCCGCCAAAGCATCGGGAAAAATCGCGCCGGGGCGGCTTTATCCTGAACGGGCGCATCTTGCAACCACCAGCATGCAATTTGCCAATTTCCTCGCCCCGCGCAGCGGGGAGAGGGTTAGGGAGAGGGGTTCTTTCCATTCGATGGTGGAAGTGCCAAGATACGCCCCAGCCAGCCCCCCCGCCCGCCATCCCGTCCGCCGTCCCGTCCGCCGTAGCTCCGGCCGCCGGAGCGAAGGTGGAAGCTCCGGCCGCCGGAGCGAAGGTGGAAGCTCTCCTGTCCGCCTTATGCCAGTCGAAGGCGGAAGCGAAGGGGGCGCATCTTGCAACCACCGCCATGCGATTTGCCCATTCCCTCGCCCCGCGCAGCGGGGAGAGGGCCAGGGAGAGGGGTTCGTTCCCTCCAATGGTGGTAATGCCAAGATGTGCCCAAGCGAAGGCGGAAATCGTGTCCAATCGTGTCCAATCGTGCATAATCGTGCATAATCGTGCTATTTTTTCATCAACAAAGGCGTTTGGGGGCCAAATCAGCGATGCTTTTCCGCCCGCGCACCGGACCTCCTCCTTCGCCCGGCAATATTTGCCCACCCCTCGCCTATCGGTCTCCATTGACTCCTCATCCTCTCTCTCACCACGGATTACAGGGCAATTTATCCGTGCCATCCGGGAATTCCGTGGTTAAATTCATCCAATGGAAAACGAACGCAAATCTCTCGACGACCGCCACAAAATGTCCGACCTGGAGCGCCTCCGCCATTCCTGCGCCCATGTCCTGGCCACCGCCATCCTGCGCCTCTGGCCCGAAGCCCAATTCGCAGCCGGCCCGCCCGTCGAAAACGGCTTTTATTACGATCTCGAGCTTGCCCACCGCATCAGCCCGGAGGATTTCGAGAAAATCGAGGCCGAGATGAAAAAGGAGATCAAAGCCAACCATGTCTTCGAGAAAATCGTCGTCACCCGCGACCAGGCCATCAAGGACGCGGAAAGCGGCCGCCTGGGCGGCCTGGCCGAGCGTCCCGGCAACCCGAGCAAATTCAAAATCGGTAATCTGGCCGACATTCCCCAAGGCGAGCCGATCAGCTATTTCAAGAACGGCGATTTCCTGGACCTTTGCGCCGGCCCGCACGTCATGCGCACGGGCAACATCGGCGCCTTCAAGCTCACCACCGTCGCCAGCGCCTACTACAAGGGCGACGAGAAGAACCCCCAGCTCCAGCGCATTTACGGCACCGCCTTCAAGAACAAGACTGAGATGGAGGCCTATTTCACGATGTTGGAGGAAGCCAAGCGCCGCGACCACCGCAAGATCGGCCAGGAAATGGGCCTCTTCGCGCTGGACGCCGAATACGTCGGCCCCGGCCTCCCGCTCTGGCTCCCAAAAGGCACCGCCATTTTGGAGGAACTGGAAAAACTCGCCAAGGAAACCGAATTCGCCGCCGGCTACGTCCGCGTGAAAACCCCGCACATCGCGCGGGAGAAAATGTACACGACATCGGGGCATTTGCCGTACTACGCGGAATCCATGTTTCCCCCGATGCAACTCCCTCTCGAAGGGAGGGACAAAATGCTCTTTGAAATGTACGAAAAAGTAAAAGCAGACGGTCAAAAGCTGCTTGAGCAGAATCCGCGAATTGTTGCCGACCTCTTGGTTAAATATGTCAAGACAGACCAGACCACGCTGACGTCAGCAGAGTTGGACGAGCTGGAAAGGACAAAGCAAGGGGCAGTTGAGGTGGCGGAGGCGAGAAGTGAGTTGGAACAAGGGATCAAAAAGCTTGAGGAGCAAGATGAGAATCGGCCGAAACCCGACCGTTACTACCTCAAAGCCATGAACTGCCCGCACCACCACCGCATTTTTGCGGCGGAGCCGCGCAGCTACCGCGATTTGCCGTTGCGCCTCGCCGAATATGGCACCTGTTACCGCTACGAGCAGTCCGGCGAACTCATCGGCCTCATGCGCGTCCGCTCCCTCAACATGAACGACGCCCACATTTACTGCACCCCGGAGCAGTTCGCCGCCGAGTTCAACGCCGTCAACGAAATGTATCTCAAGTATTTCAAAATCTTCGGCGTCGAAAAATACCAGATGCGCTTCAGCACCCACGCCAAAGAGGGCCTGGGCAAAAAATACGTCAACGAGCCGGAGTTGTGGCTCAAAACCGAGGAGATGGTCCGCAAAGTTCTTGTTGACTCCAAAATCAACTACGTCGAAGTGGCCAACGAGGCCGCCTTTTACGGCCCAAAAATTGACGTTCAAGTGTGGAGCGTCATCGGCCGCGAATTCACTCTGGCCACCAATCAGGTGGATTTCGCCGTCCCCGCCAAATTCGGCCTCGTCTATCGCGACAGGGACAACACCGACAAAACCCCGCTCTGCATCCACCGCGCCCCGCTCGGCACCCACGAGCGTTTCATCGGTTTCCTGATCGAGCACTACGCCGGCAATTTCCCCCTTTGGCTCGCGCCGGAGCAGGTCCGCGTCCTGACCCTCGGCGACGACGAGCCTCTGGTCCACTACGCCAAAGCCATTGCGGACGAGCTTCGCTCCAACTTCGTCCGCTGTCAAACCGATTTCCGCGCCGACCCCGTCAAGGCTAAGATCGCCGAAGCCGAGCAGGCCAAAGTCCACACCATGCTGGTCATCGGTGGCCGCGACCTGGAGGCGGGCCACGTGAGCGTGCGCGTCCACGGCAAAGGCAACCTCGGCGCCCGGCCCAAGTCCGAAGTGCTCGCCGAAATCCTCGCCACAATCAAGGAGCGCCGCTGACCCCGGTAGGGCGAGACTCCAGCACAGCGTGCTGTGCATCGTTCTGTTGTTCTAACTTCGAGCCGTGACTTTGCCCCCTTTTCAACCGTCCTGCGCCTTCGTAGCCGCCGACGTAAGGAGGCGGACCCCCAGGCAAAAGAATGGTGGGTTGGCCGGGACTCGAACCCGGGACCAATGCCTTAAAAGGGCTTTGCGTTTTCGCCATTTTACGAGGGAAAAAAACAGCCGAAAAATAATTTGCTAAAGTATTTGCTATTTTTTGGCAATGGGATACAATCCATCCCAATGAATACAACAGCACTGACACCGGTTGCCGAAAACGTGATTCCTTTGACGATTCAGAAGCGGAAGCCGCAACCCCGCCGGCCACGTTTCAAGATCACAGAGTTTTCCAACCCGTCCGGGGCGATTGTCTTTCGCGTTTCCGGTTGCAACCGCGAAGGCTCACAGATTCGGGCGAACTTCAAAGATGAGGCCGGCGCCCGCTGTCGCCAGATCGAATTGGAAACAGAGTTTTTGCAGGGCGTCCGCGATACTGCAATCCGCGCGACAAAACTCTCTGACGACCAATTGCGGCTGGCGGAACTGGCGATAAACCGGCTTGGCCCTGACTGGGCGCGCCTGGTGGACGCCGTTGACCTCTGGACGCGGAGCGGCGGGAAAAACCTGCCAATCGAATCCCCGCGCATTGACGATGCGGTTGCCCAGTATGTGGTATGGTTGGACGCTTCATCCTTCCGGGATGCCACCAAGCGCCACTGGCGCACCCGCATGAACCTCTTTAGAAACTCCGTCCAGAATGTCCGCGTTTCGGAAGTCACCCCGGAGTTTATTGAGAAATTCCTTGGCACCCGCGATGTCTCCGCAGCCGGGAAGGACACCGACCGGCGGGCGGTCTCGCGGTTTTTCTCGTGGTGCATCGAGCGCCCGCGTCGCTGGGCAACCTCCAACCCCTGCCGCGAAGTGAAAGTTGACCTGGGCGAAAAGTCCGCCCCTGAAATTCTCTCCCTCCCCCAATGCAAGGCCGTCCTGCGCGCGGCTGAGTCGCACAAGGGCGGCATTTTGGCTCCATTTACGGCCGTCTCCCTGTTCGGGGGACTCCGGCCCTTTGAGGCGGCCCGGTTGACCTGGGAACAGGTCAACCTCAAAGACGGCGAGATTCGGCTGGATTCCACGCAAACCAAAACCAAGACGGGCCGCACGGTCAAAATCTGCCCGACCCTCAAAGCCTGGTTGAAAGCCCACGAACGGAAGCCGTTTTATCCGGCCAACTGGCGCAAGGAATTCGACGCGATCAAACTCGCCGCCGGGTTCGGCACTCCAACAAAAGAGCAGCCTGGTTTGAAGCCCTGGCCGTCGGATGTCTTGCGGCACACCGCCATAAGCCATTACTTCCGGGCGACCGGGAGTTACGGTTTCGCCGCGGAACAATTTGGCAATTCAGAGGCGATCATCAAAGCGCACTACCAAAGCCGCGTCAACAGCGATGAGGCGAAGGCGTTTTATCAATTGAAGCCCCACAAATGAAACTTAGAAAACATCCCGCCCTGATGACGCCGAACATCGGCACCGTCAAACGCCGCAATCGGCTTGAGGGACAGATTGCCACGGAGGCCATGAATGGCTTGGCTGTGGCCCATGAGTTGGCCCGATTTGGCCGCAAGCTCACCCCTCTTGAAAGGGCCCTCCGCTTTTACTTATTCCTGAAAGGCCCTCCTCCAGAATCGATGAAAACACTTGATCCCTCTGGCGAAGTCACCGCCCGTCTCACCTCGCAGTCTGCATCCTCCCTTTCCGCATTATTTCTTGACGCTGTGGACCGCCGCGATGGTGATTCGTTGCGAGACCTCGCGCTGGCCGTGGAGCAATTTGAGCGATTCCCCGCCCCCGCCGACTCTTGGCGCGCCCGCATTCTGCGCATCAAGGCCGTCTTAATTGTGCAAGGCGAAACGGTGACAGTCAAGCAGCTTGCCACGCTCCTTGCTGGAAACTCCCTAAGCCCTTCGCAACCACCGCCCCCAACAAAAGACGACTACGCATATTTGCGGCGTGTCGCGAAAAGTCTGGGTGTCCCGCTCGCCAAACCCGGTCGGCCAAAAAAATCCACAAAATAACGCCGATTCGCCTTCTTAAACCTCCATATTCCAATGCCTCCGATTGACTTACAATGGCAGGCAAATGGAAGCGAACTCTTTCAATACGGCCCGCCTCGCCAACCTGGACCAGCTGATCCAGACCACCCTTCCGAATTTCATTTCTCCCGTCCCCTCGCGCGAGACTTTGCGCAATTGGTTTGACGCCGCGAAAATTCCCCGGTTCAAAGCCAATCCGACCGCGCGGCGCGGCGGTGGTCCCGTGTTCTATTCCGTCGCCGCCGTCGAAAAGTTTCTCCGCTCCAGGACGCTGACGAATTAATCAATGGGCGCTGCAATCATCAGCACCTTCGAGCGGGCGCGGCGGTATGTCGCAAAGTGTCCGCCTTCTGTCAGTGGTCAGGCCGGGCATAATGCCGCGTTTCACGTCGCCGCCGTCCTGGTGCATGGTTTTGCCCTGCCAGAAAACGATGCGCTCTCCGCGATGCTCGAATGGAATCAGGTCTGTCTCCCCCCTTGGTCGAAAGCGGAATTGATTCACAAGCTGCGTTCGGCAGCGGGAGCGCAACATTCCCTGCCGCGCGGACACTTGCTCGGCGCTGGCCCGTATCCAACCTCTGCCTCTCCTCTCCCGTCCACCGCGCGCGGCGCGATGCCGCGCAAACCTGAGTTTTGCCCGATGGTTTTGAGGCGGGTTGCCGCCAAGGTCACGGTTCCTGATTTTTCCGCCGCCCTCCGCGCCGCGTCACCTGTCCCCGTTGACCCTCAAGATAGCGCTGGCGTCTTGCGCTGTCTCTACGGGCATCTGCCTGGCGAAAAGGTCCTGGTTTTTTCCAATCTGAAAACTCAAGGCGAATTTTTGTGGGAAGCTAATCGGGCTCCTCTGGCTCGCAATTCCCATTTGCCTGCCGGCCCGGATGGCGTCTGGTTTCTTCCGCAACCGGTGGATGGGCAATTTCACCCGAATCCGCGCGGGAGCGGTAAAATGTCTCGTCGCTCTGCGGAATCGGTCACCTCCTGGCGCTATCTTGTCCTGGAAAGCGATCAGGCGCCCTCTGATCTCTGGCTGCGCTGCCTGGTCCAAATTCCCCTCCCGATTGCCTCCATTTGCGAATCTGGCCGCCGCTCCATTCATGCCCTGGTCCGCGTTGACGCCGCTACCAAAGCCGATTGGGATTCCAAGCTGAGCAAAATGAAGCATGTCCTCGTCACTCTTGGGGCTGATCCCGGTGCCTTGTCGGCGGTGCGTTTGACGCGGTTGCCGCAAGCCATGCGTGGTCCCCGGTTGCAACGGCTCTTGTATTTGAATCCCGATCCGGATGGCCGGCCAATTGCTGATTCCTGGAAAGGGCATCCTTGAGCGACCGGAAAACTAACGCTCTCGACCGCTTTGCGAAAGAAAACGGGATCGCGCCTTTGCCCTCGCTCGCTCCTCTTCCGCTGCCTCCGCCAGAGGCCCGCTTGTTGGGTGAGCTTGTTCTGCCTTCTGAGGATGATCCCAATGAATTGCTCAAGCACCGTTTCTTGTGCCGTGGTGGCGGCTTGCTGCTGGTCGGTCCAACTGGCATCGGCAAGAGCGCCTTGGTAATCCAGTTTATGATCTCTTGGGCCCTGGCACGTGACGCCTTTGGTCTCAAGCCTCCTCGCCCGCTCAAATCTCTGCTTGTTCAGGCGGAAAATGATGACGGCGATTTGGCCGAAATGCGCGATGGTGTCATGCGCGGCTTGGTTCTGACCCCTGAGCAACGCGACCGCGCCGGGAAACTCGTGCTGGTCGTGCGTGAGGATGAGCGCACCGGCTTCGCCTTTGTTCAAGGTCTTTTGCGTCCGTTGCTGGAAAAGCACCGGCCCGATGTGCTCTGGATTGATCCTGCCCTGGCTTATCTCGGCGGTGAGGCGAGCTCCCAAAAGGACGTCGGCGCCTTTCTGCGCAATCTCCTGAACCCATTGCTCCGGGAGTTCAATTGCGGCTGCGTTATCGTGCATCATACGAACAAGCCTGCCGCCGGCCGGGAGAAGGCTGATTGGCAGGCCGGTGACTTCGCATACTTGGGCAGCGGTTCCATCGAGTGGGCCGGGTGGGCCCGCTGTGTTGTTGCGCTTCGCAGCGTTGGCTCTCATTCCGTCTTTGAATTGCGGTCCTGCAAACGCGGTTCGCGGCTCGGCTGGAAAGAGGCCGATGGTTCCAGCCCCGCGTATGCAAAGCTGATCGCCCATTCAAAAGAAGCCGGCAGGATTTTCTGGCGAGAGCCTGGCCCCGATGAAGCCCCTGAGCAGCGGTCCTCGAAACGGTTGCCGCTCAAAGCCGATGTTCTCGCCCATGTGCCAATTGACAAGCCAATCGCCAAAGCGGCCCTGCGCAGCAAAGCCAATGCTGCGGGCATTGCCCTGAACCGGATCAACGGCCTGATCGCTGAACTTGTCGCTGAGGGTTCCTTGCACGAATGGCGCGTGCCGCGGCCTCGCACTAATGCCTTGCGCATGCTCTCCCGCCTCCCTCCGTCTCCTGAGCAACTGATTGCAGAAGCCTCCGCAAACGGGAAGTCTGACCCAGACTCGCACAGAGACTCAAATGGGCAAAAAACCTGTGCATGTCAGTCGTGTCCCTCAGCCCCCGCACAGACACACACGCCCCTCTCTTAGAGGGCGTGTGTGTGTCTGTCTCGGTGAGCGTGTTGGGAGCCGGTGTTTCCCGCCGCTCGTCATCTGAATTGGCGGCTCTCCGACCGACTCCACGTCCCGCCTGCCTGCTGACCCGTCCCCCCCTGCTCGCTGAACGCCTTGTTGGTAAACCAGTTTACGAATCTCCCCCGCCCGGCCTTCGTGCGTGGCGAATGGGTGCATCGCTTCCCTCAAGCGACAATAGCGCCGCCTGACCTCCCCCCGGCGCGGCTGGCAATGGGGTTCTGAACACCACCAGACCCTAAAAGCTCCCTCCTCTCCCGGGCTTTCCCTGCCTGTGGCCGCCTTGGACGTCCTCTCTCCTCCCCGCTTTGATCGGCTCACAGAAACCCTCTCAGTTGACATCGTTGGCCTGGGCCTTCCTCTTCTGCTCCTCTCACCCTTGACTCCTCGACGGCGCTTTTGTGAATTTCAGAATCCGTGATCGGAATGGACCGTTTGGGCTGGCCGCCCGCGTTGGGGAAATGGACGCGGAGCGGACAGACCAAAAAGCGGAATGGAGCGGCGGATTTGGAAATTCATCAAGGGAAGTCTGAAACGCGGCTCGAAATCTTGGCTGGCTCGGCGGCGTAGTGTTCCACGCGCAAGCCTCGGACGGCATGTCTTGGCGATAGGGTCGGGTAATCGCGTCATCCTTCGCTCAGCAGCCCATTTTCAAGGAGGTAATCCCTCCCTTTTCTCGACAGGCTGTACCAACTTGGTCCTCCCATTACCAAATTGTGCCGTAGAAATTGGCGTTCTTCCAAACTCTCCAGAAGCTTCTCGGCCTCCAGGCGGCTAATGCTCAAGACCTCCGCCACTCCCTCTGGGATCAATTTTCGCGTCCTGCCATCGCTGAACAATCTCATTATGGCAACCTCCTTTTGCCCTAGCTCGGCGGGATCCCCGGTGCCGCTGTTCTCTTCATAGTGCGCTTCCGCGATCACCATGCACGGTGGTTTTTCAACGGTTTCAAATGCAATTGCGGTGCGTCTCGGGCCAAACCCTCTGATCTTCGCTAATCTTAACCCTTGTCTTTCTTCCCTCATTCCTGGATAGAGCGCTGCCCCTGATTTCTCATCTACGAAATCTGGTGTTGTTCCCTGGAGCTTGTCTTGGACGTGTAGCACTAATCTGTCAAACATCACGACACTCACCTGCTGCTCTGACGGAATCCAAGACCTCTGCAATTCACGGATTTTTGTCAGCCCATCCTCGACCCCCTGTGCCTGTCCCAAAATGGCTACACTTCTCTGCAAAATATCTTTCGCTCTTTTTTCTGCTTCCTCTGCCGCCTTGCTCTTGGCACCTTGCTCCCTCGCTTCATCTGCTCTCGGTATCCTCAGGAATGACTCCTCGCTCCTTCTCTTCGTCATTTCCGCCATTTGCTTCTTTAGATCCTCGACTTCTTGGTACAGCGTTTTATCTGACAGCTTCTTCAGGATCTGCTCAGCATTCTCCACTTCCCGCGATGCGCCTTTCGCCTTCTCGGCATTCTGCTTCCTCAGTGCCTCATTCTCCGCTGTGAGACTCCGCGTAACCTCTTCGTGCTCCGTCTTGATCTTCTGAATCTTTAGTAGTATTTCTTGTGACTCTTCTAATGTGAGCAGTGTTCCTGCTTCAATTTCGTCCCTCTGCCGTTTTGCCTCCTTCTGGCGTCTGAGCCAGTAGCCATTTAACCATTTCGCGGGATATGGATATAACAGGATGAACAACAAACTGCTCCCAAACGGCAAAAGGAAACCTCGGACTAACCAAACCCAGCCATCTGGAAAGACCTCTTTTTTTGCCATCGCCAGCCTATCCGCAATTGGGGCATTTGCGAACAGGATGAATAGGTATTGGTGGTTCCATGCAATCCAAGCCAGAATGAACGTCCCAAAGAGCGGGCTGCTCAGGCGTTCGTATATCTGTATCCGGATTGATTCAATCAAGGACTTCATGTTGATCGTCTGGTCTTTCGTCCCTCATTTGATGGGCCAGCCGCCGTGGGATTCGATCACGGCGTCTATTTCGGACATGAGGCGGATGGTTTCGCTCAGGGCAACGACGATTTTGTGGTAGTGGGCGATGTCCTCGGCTGACAGCCTCCGGCCTTTCCGGTCTTTCAGCCATTTCTCGCAGACCTGGTAGCCGCCGATGTGGAAATTCCAAACGGGTTCCGGCACACCGGCAAAGCCGGCGCTCTGCGATTTGTCCAGCCAAACGGTGTCCTCTGACCATGAGACCTTTTCGACTTCGGGATTGCTGCTGCCTTGAAACTTCGTGAGGTGCTTTTCGAGCTTGGGCGATTCCATGAGATGCAGTGAAGCGAGTTCGCCACCGAGCCTGGCAAGCGCGCGGAATAACTCAATGCTGCTAGTCAGCGGCAAGCGCGGAAACTCAATCTTGAGGAACTCGGCGTAGCGCTTTCGGTAGCAGGGGCTGTGAAAGACTCCATAGACGTAATGGAAAATGTCCTCTGGGCCAAAAGACTTTCTTAAGTCGCCCAAACCATCGTCGACGAACGCTAAGCCGATTGTCTTCGCCAACGTTGTGACGAATTCTGGCGCAAAATTTGGACGACGACTCCGCTCAGAACCGCGCTCGTTGCACGCGTCATGAAACAAGCTGCCAGTCCCGTCTTCTGAAGAAGGGTAGATATATACAGGAAAAAGATAGCCGCCCTCACGGGATTGGTTAGAGACCAAGCAATTCTCCGTTAATCCATCTGCTGCCAGCACATGTCTCCAGCCTTCCGAAACTATCTGTCGGCACGTGGCAATTCCTAGGTTCTTAACCCTGAGCATGTGCCGCATGTTTTCAACAACTGGCCGACAGATGAATCCTGACGATCGGGCTGTATAGTAGGTGACACGCTTATCGAATGGCCGGTAGAGCACAGCACGAAGGAAACGCTTAGCAGGCCCGGTTCCGCGAACATCTTCCTGTGCCCAAGACACTTTCCAGCTTTGGGCATCCTTGCCGAGACTGTATGCAACTCGTGCCTCTTTAGCGGAGATCGCGCAGAATCGTGTAATGCGCTGCCATAAGGCGTTTTCATCGAAATCAATGGTCAAGGCATCCCGCGCAGTGATTATCCCGACACCATTGTTGGGCATAAGCTTGGGTAAGGGCCAGCCGCACTCGTACTCCTCGCGCACGGCTTCATTTCTCGGCACAAAGAAATAGGGT
>JBEKAN010000105.1:0-12101 GCA_050015895.1 Verrucomicrobiota bacterium | reverse complement strand
GCCGCCGGCAGGCGGGCGGGCGCGCCCCCTTCCGGCGCGACCGGCGCCCCCGCGTCTCCTCCGGCGGCCGAAGCGTCGGGGGCGGGGGCCGGCGGGTTGAGCAGCAGCGAGATGTCCCGTTGCACCTGCTCCAACTGGTTGAGTTGCAGGTTCGGGTCGGTGATGGTGAACAAGTCCCCCGTCCTGGGCTGCTCGTAAATGAACACCCGCGCCCCGTCGCGCTGGATTTGTTCCTTCACCTTCAGAAGCCGCCTGCGTTCCAGCATGACGGCCAGGATGAAACAAACCGGGCCGTCCTCGGGCCGGCCGGCGGCGATCAATTTGCGCAGCAAGTCCTCGGCGGTTTCCCGTTGGATTGGCTCCGGCGGGGGCGGCGGGGGCGATTGATAAACGCCCTGCCATTGGGAGATGAACCCTTTGCGGTCCCCGGCGCCCTCGCTGTACTGGGTTTCCCAGCATTTCTTGCAGACATCCATGCGGACATATTGGTGGTGCTCCTCCAGCAGGAGCGTGTGGCACGGCTCCTTGTCCGCGAACGGCCTCTCGCACGCCTGGCAGGCGTGCGCGCGCGATTGGATGTTCCATTCGTTCATCACTGAAGTACCGCGTCATTATTGTTGCGCGGGAACAAAACTCAAGACGCAAAGTCGAAATTGACGGAACCGGCACGGATGTGGTATCTAAATCAGGGTAAATGCCGCGGAAGATTCGCCAATTGGTTTCAGATTTGACGAAAGCGGGGTTTGTCCGAGTGGCGGGTGGCAAAGGTTCGCACCGCAAATTTCGCCATCCCCGGATTCCCGGCTCGGTGATTTTAAGTGGTGGTGATGGTGATGACGCCCTCCACTACCAGGAAAAACAGGTGCTCAACGCAATTCGTGAGGCAACCAAATGAAGACGCAAGACCGGTATCTGAAATTCGTCCAGTGGAATGAGGAGGACAAGGTGTATGTCGGGTACTGCCCGGATCTTTTTCCCTGGGGCGGTGTCTGCCATGGCGACAGCGAGGAGACGGTCTATCACCAATTGTGTCTGCTCGTTCGCGCCGAAGTCGCCCAACTGCGGCAGGACGGCAAAGAACTGCCCGCCCCAGGCACGCGACCCATGCGGGAAGCAGTGCTCGCGTAATCCATTGACAGGAAACCAAAATTGACCGCATTTGGTCCTTCGTCAGCTGAATTGAAGCGGGTATTGCCTCCGCTCTGTTCTTTCCGACAGGATTGGTTGACGGAAACTGACTGAAGTGGCACTTCAATTGCCAGGAAGAACAGATAACTCAACCGCCGCTTGACGATTGCTAAAATGACATTATAATGACTTTATGAAAACATTAACGGTCACCGCCGCCCGCCAAAACCTCGGGGCCTGGCTGAAAAGGACCCTGCGTGGCGAGGACATCGGGGTGATGATTGACGGCTCGATCGTGGCGTTCCGTCCGGTCCAGGTTTATTCGGAGGACTACGCCGCCCAGGAGTACGGCGCGACACCGGAGGAACTGGACGCGTTCGTCCAAAGAGCCAACCAGGAACTGGACGCCGACCGCAAGGCGCGCCGACTCAAGCCATTCACGGGAAAGTTGAAACGTGGCTAGGCCAGGTGTCCTGCTCAGCCTGCGGTTTCTGGCCGCCCTCAAGAAGCTGAACGACGCGGATGTGGGCCGGGTGGAAGAAGCGTTGCGCGTTCTGCCCGACTGCTTCGGACGGCCGCATCTCCATTCTGGAATCTCCATCCGGCGGTTGCGGCGGAACATTTTCGAATGCCGGGCGGGCCTGAAAGTTCGCCTTCTCTTTCGCGCCGACGCGCAAACGTTGGAAGTCTTTTTCGTGGGCGGCCATGACGGGGTGCGCCGCATTATTCGGGATCTTTGAGCAGCCCCCTACAGCGATCGTCACCTTGGGTCCCCGCGTCCAAACCCGCTTGTGAGAAACAGTTGGGGGACACAGGAACGCATCACCAATCGTGCTCGCTCTACGCCCTGGATTGGCCTATGATACGAGCCGAGCCATGAGCAATTCGTTCATAAGAGTCGTAGTCGGCGTGTTTGTAGGATGCGTGGCAGGGATCATCTTATTGCACATCACCAATTCAGACAATCCCCATAGCGCACCCATATCCAGTGCCAGGGCCGATATTGGGGGTTTTAAGGCAGCTCTTGCGCAGTTCAAAATCGGATGTGGTCGGTACCCAACAACAGAAGAGGGACTCGCGGCGCTTATTGAACGTCCTTCAGCAATCCCAGCAGCCTCTTGGCGTGGCCCCTATCTGGACCGTGAGAAAATTCCTGCAGATCCCTGGGGCCATCCTTTCATCTACAAGTGCCCCGGACAGCACAACACGAATGGTTTCGATGTCTCTTCTCTGGGACCACCTGGTGCAAATGTCGATTACCGGATTGATAATTGGCCACCTTCTGCGTACGAAGTTGAGCAACTGTCATTTGCCCATGAGGATTTGTTCAAATTCAGAGGCGCTCTTTGGAGGTTCCAACCTGACTCTGGTCGTTTCCCAACGACTGAAGAAGGACTGGCTGCCTTGACGGAACGTCCTCCAGCGATTCCGTCAGCCATGTGGCATGGCCCGTATGTCGGGAAGATCAAAGATCCGTGGGGCCATCTTTACATCTACAAATGCCCTGGAACGCACAACACGAACGGGTTCGACATTTCCTCCGGCGGACCGAACGGCCGCCCCGGCACCGCTGAGGAGATTGGAAACTGGGCGCAGCCGCGTTGACTCGCCGCAAAACCTTGCCGAAGCAGCCGAAGATTTCCCGCCCCCTCATGAACGTCCAATGTTACATTTCTCAAAACGACCCCCTTTTGAATGACTTTTCGCCGTTGAGGGTTATACTTTGACACTTTATGTCGGGCGAGCCACCAACATTGCAATTGCTGCCGGAGCACTTCCTCAACCGCGAGTTGAGCTGGCTCGAGTTCAACCACCGCGTCCTGGAGGAGGCGCTGGACCCCACCACGCCCCTGCTGGAACGGGTGAAATTCTTCTGCATTTTCAGCTCCAACCTCGACGAGTTCTTCGAGGTCCGCGTCGCCGGCCTCAAACAACAGATGGAAAGCACCGTCGTGGAGCGCTCCCCCGACGGCCTGACCGCCACCGAGACTTTCCGCGCCGTCATCCGCCGCGTCCGCAAACTGGTCGGGCGCCAGTACCAATGCTGGCGCGCGGAATTGCGCCCCGCCCTGGCCCAAAACGGTATCCGTTTCCTCTCCTTCCAGGAGCTTTCCACCGCCGACCTCGCCTGGGCGGAGGATTTTTATCGCACCCAGGTCCGGCCCGTCCTCACCCCGCTGGGGCTGGACCCGGCGCATCCCTTTCCCCAGTTGCTCAACAAATCCCTCAACAGCATCGTCCATCTGGAAATCACCCAGGAGGGCGAACTGCGCCGTCGCCTGGCCGTGGTCCAGGTCCCCCGCGTGCTGCCCCGCCTGGTCCGGCTCCCGCGCGCCGACCCCCTCGCGCGGCACTATTTGTACCTGGGCGACTTCATCGGCCATTATTTGCACGACATCTTTCCCGGCGCCAAAATCCTCGGCTGCTGGCATTTCCGCGTCACCCGCAACAGCGAGCTGTACATTGACGAGGAGGAGACGGCCAACCTGCTCAAGGCCGTCGAAAACGAGCTCCACAACCGCCGCCGCGGCGCCGCCGTGCGCCTGGAGGTCGAACACGGCTGCCCCGCCGAAATCCGCGCGCAGCTTCTGGAAAACCTCGGCCTGACGGAGGACGATCTGTTCATCATCTCCGGCCCCCTGAACCCGACCCGCCTCGTCGCCATCCTCGAAGGCGGCCACTCCCCCGATCTGCGCGACCCGCCCTTTGTCGCCCCCGTGGCCGCCTGCCTCCGCGATCATCCCGACTTGTTCGCCGCCATCCGCGAGCGCGACCTGCTGCTCCACCATCCCTATGAGAACTTCAGCAGCGTCGTGGATTTCCTCAAGCAGGCCGCCGCCGACCCGGACGTCCTCGCTGTCAAACAAACCCTCTATCGCACCGGCGGCGACCCCCAGGTCGTCGGCGCGCTGATGGACGCCGTGCGCAACGGCAAGCAGGTCACCGCCGTCGTCGAGCTTAAGGCCCGCTTTGACGAGGCGAACAACATCCTCTGGGCGCGGCGGCTGGAGGAGGCCGGCGTCCATGTCGTCTATGGCCTGGTCGGCTGCAAAATCCACGCCAAAATGTGCCTCGTCGTGCGCAAGGACACCGACGGCATCCGCCGTTATCTGCACCTGGGCACCGGCAACTATAACCCCGCCACCGCCCGCCTTTACACCGACCTGAGCCTGCTCACCTGCCGCCCCGCCTTCGCCGAGGACGCGACCAGTCTCTTTAATTTGTTGACAGGCATCTGCCAGTTCCAGGGCACACGCAAACTCCTGGTCGCCCCCTTCGAGCTTCACGCCCGCACCCTCGCCCTCATCGAGCGCGAGACGGAGAACGCCCGCCGCAAACTCCCAGCCCGCATCATCGCCAAAATGAACGCCCTCGTGGACCCGGCCGTCATCGCCGCCCTCTGCCGCGCCTCCCAGGCGGGCGTCCGCGTGGATTTGATCGTGCGCGGGATTTGCTGCCTGCGCCCGGGCGTCAAAGGCGTCAGCGAGCGCGTCACGGTGCGGAGCATTGTGGACCGATTCCTGGAGCACAGCCGCATTTTCTACTTCGAGAACGCCTGCCAGCCCGAGATTTACGCCGGGAGCGCCGACTGGATGCCGCGCAATTTCTTCCGCCGCATCGAGGTCGTCTTTCCCATCGAGGACGGCAATTTGCGCGAGCGCGTGCGCGGCGAATTGCTGGAGACAATCCTCCAGGACAACGTCAAGGCGCGCTTCCTGCGGCGCGACGGCGCATACACCCGCAAGCGCGTCCGCGCCGCCGCCGCCCATCGCAGCCAGAGCGAGTTCGTGCAAATGGCCGACGCGCCGGCCGCGGCGCGCTCCGCCTCCGGCGGGGGCGCGGGCGGCCATCCGCGCTACAAACTGGCCCCCAGCCCCTTCGCGCCCGCCCCGACGAAGTGAATTTATGCTGACCACCCGGTTCATCCCCGCCGTCGAGACAGAAAGCCGCCGCCTGATGATCGTGCTCCACGGCCTGGGCGACAGCATGGAAGGCCACGCCTTTTGGCCCCGCGCCCTGGGGCTGCCCTGGCTGAATTTTCTTCTTGTCAACGCCCCCGACCCCTGGTACGGCGGCTTTTCCTGGTTCGACATCGAAACCGGCGCGGGCATTCCGCGCAGCCGCCACTTGCTCTTCCAGTTGTTGGACAGCCTGGGGGAGTTTCCCTCCGAACAAATCCTCTTCTCCGGCTTTTCCCAGGGCTGCCTCATGTCCATTGAGGTCGGGACGCGGTACCACCGGCTCCTGGCCGGCATTGTGGGAATCAGCGGCTTCGTGCATGAGCCGGAGCAATTGATCCGGGAATTCTCGCCCGTGGCGCGGCAACAGCGCTTTCTCATCACCCACGGCGTCCAGGACCCGCTCATCCCTATTGCCACGGCGCGGCCTCAAATCGCCCTCCTGAGGAAGGCCGGGCTGCAAATTGACTGGCGGGAATTTGACAAAGGCCATACCATTGCTGGCGAAGAGGAATTGGCGGTCATCCGCCAGTTTGTGCGGGACTGTTATGTCAATTCGTCCGATCAGTGAGACAAGGAGTGGCGTGCGTCTTGCAACCAACACCATGCGATTTGCCAATTCCCTCGCCCCGCTCGGCGGGGAGAGGGCCAGGGAGAGGGGTTCGTCCCCAACAATGGTAGTGTTGGCAAGATGCGCCCAAAGGACCCGGCGCGCGGCGCGGCTGGCGGCGCTGCTCCCCTTTTTTTGCCTGGCGGCGCGGGGCGCGATCTCCAATTTCTCCCCCACCAACGGCCAGCCCGGGACGGTCCTCACCGTCAACGGTTCCGATTTCACGGGCGCGACCAATTTCCTTTTCAACGGTGCTGCCCCCGCCTATGCCGATTTTGAAATCCTCAGCGCCAGCCAGATGCTCGTCGTCGTGCCGGTCGGCGCCACCACCGGGTCGCTCAGCGTCGTCGTCGGCGGCGTGACCAGCTCGAGCGAGGCGACTTTCACGGTCGCTCCGACGATCACCGGCTTCACCCCCACGACCGGCGCCTACCCGACTTCCGTCACCATCTTCGGCGCAAATTTCGTCAATGGCGGCACCACCGTGTCTTTCACCGGCGCAAGCCCCGTCCCCGGCGACGTCACGTCCGAGGAGGGGGACCAGGTTGTCGCCACCGTGCCGGTCAACGCCGCCGCCGGCCCCATCACCGTGACCACCACCAGCGGCTTCAGCGCCGTCTCCACCAACATCTTCCTGGCCGGTTCCATGGTGGATGTCACCGGCTTTTCCCCGGCGTTTGCCACCAACCCCTCGTCCGTCACGGTCTATGGCGACAATTTTGTCGTCGGCGGCACCACCGTCAAGTTCGGCGGCCTGACTTCCTCCAGCGTGACCGTCGTGGCCACCACCGAGCTTCAGGCCGAGGTGCCCGTCGCGGCGACCAACTGCCTGATCACCGTCAGCACCGCCGGTGGCACAGGCCGGAGCACGAACACTTTTCTCACCGGCTCCAGCCCGTTCATCACGGGTTTTTCGCCGGTGTTGGGACCGTCGAACACCCTGGTGCTCATCGAGGGCTACAATTTGAATTATCCCATCGTCACGGGGGTGGAATTCGGAGCCATCTCAGTCAAAACTAACGACCTCGCCGTCTGGAATCCCACGCAGATCCAAGCGCCCGTTCCCGGCGGCGCCAGCAACGCCCCCATCACCGTCCTTTCCTCCAAGGGAAACTACACCACCTCCTCCAATTTCCTCAGCTCCACCGGCCCGTTCATCACAGGTTTCAGCCCCGTCGGCGGCGCGATCGCAACGCCAGTGACAATTACCGGCTTTAATTTCACCCACGCCACGAACGTGAAGTTCGGCGCGGGAAGCGTTGCGGTGACAGCAGGATCGGACAGCGAGCTTCAAGCGACCGTTCCCGCCGACGCCACCACCGGCCCGATTGAGGTTTCCACCGGACTGGCCAGTTCCACCACCAGCAGCAACTTCACCGTCACGGGCGATGCGCCGGTCATCTCCAGCTTTTCCCCCGCCAGCGGAGTGCAAGGCATGACCGTCACCATCCAGGGCGATTTTTCCGACCTCCCCGCCACCGGCGGCGTCACCTTCAACGGGGCCGCGGCCACCTATCCGCTGACCAGTTTCAACCAGGTGCAGGCGGTGGTTCCGGCGGCGGCGACTTCCGGCCCCATCGGTGTCAGCAACAGATTGGGCGGCAAGACGGCCTCTTCCGCCCTGTTCTATCTTCAGCCCTGGATCACTACTTTCAGCCCCGCCAAAGCGGTGGCAAACTCAACCCTCACCATCACCGGCCGCAACCTGACCAACGCCTCCGCGCTGGCGGTCAACGGCGTCCCCTGGAATTTCACCGGGACCGCCGCGCAAATCACCGCCACCGTGCCCACCAACGCCACTTCCGGCCCCATGACCCTCACCGCGCCGGGCGGCGTCTTCATCACCACCAACATTTTCGCCGTCCTGCCGCAAATTTCCAGCTTCAGCCCGCCTCTCGGCCCGACCAACACCCTGGTCACCATCAACGGCGTCAGCCTTTTCGACGTGACCAACGTCCAATTCAACGGCATATCCGCTGCCCCGGTTTTCGTCACCAACAACCAGGTGCGCGCAAGAGTGCCGCCGGGCGCCACCACGGGTTTGATCAGCGTCTTCACCCAATACGGCGGCGCCGTCAGCGCTGGCTCGTTCATTGTCACCCAGCCCAGCCTGGTCGTTCTCACCAAAACCCCCTCCTCACAACTTCTGCGACCGGGCGCCGATGTCACTTACACCCTCACTGTCACCAATCAAGGGCCTTCCATCGTCACCGGCCTGACCGTCACCGATCCAATCCCCCCGTTTCTCTCCTATGTTTCCGCCTCCAGCACCCTGGGCGCTTGCTCCTACGGCGACGGCGTGGTCACAAACAATGTCGGCGTCCTCTCCAACAACACCGCCTTGACCCTCACCATTGTCGAACAGAGTTTCACCAACGGCGCCTTCACCAACTTCGCCTCCCTCTATTTCCTGGAAGGCAATCTGGTCCCGGCGGACAACTCCGCCTCCGCCATTGTTTATTATCTCAGCGCCGCGCAGCAGACCTTGAACATTCAACTGCTGGCCGCTCCCTCCAGCGTCTTGCTTTCCTGGACCAATTCCGGCGTGCCCTTCCTGCTGCAATCCAACAACGATCTCGCACTGCCCTCCTCCTGGCAGACCTTCTCGCCCGCCATTGTGGTGGTGGGCGGACAAAACTATGTCACCAACAACGCCGTCGGAGAGCCGGCCTTCTTCCGGCTGACCACGCCGTGATTGATTTATGCACCCCATGAATCTCGGCGAATACACCGTCTTGGCACTCAGCTCCCTCTTCGTCATTCTGGACCCCATAGCCGTCGTCCCCGCCTTCATCGCCATGACCCCAAACGACCCGCCGGCCACCAAACTGCGCATGGCGCGCCTGGCCTGTTTTGTGGCCGCGGGAGTCCTCACGCTCTTTGCCGCCGCCGGAAAACTCATCTTCGGCGTCATGGGCATCACCCTTCCCGCCTTCCAAATGGCCGGCAGCCTCCTGCTCCTGCGCATCGCCATGGACATGTTGTATGGCCGCCGCTCCCAGGCCCGCGAGACCGACGAGGAGGTCGCCGCCGGCGCCGCCAAGGACGACATTGCCATCACTCCGCTGGGTGTGCCGATGCTGGCCGGGCCGGGCTCCATTTCCACCGCCTTGATCCTCCTCAACCAGGCCAAAGACATCTGGCAAGTCACCGTCCTGTTTGTTTCCATAGCGGCGGTTTGTTTTGCCGCCTACTGGATCTTTTGGCTGGCCGTGCGCGGCGCGCACCATCTCAATCCCTTGGCCCTCAAGCTGGTCACCCGTCTTTTCGGTCTCCTCCTCGCCTCCGTCGCCGTCCAATTCATCTTCAACGCCCTCGAACAAACCCCCTTCTTCAAAAAATGACCTCCATTCCACCGTCCACCAAGTCCATCCCGTCCCATTTCTCGCCGTAAACGACAATGCCCGCCATTGACACCGCCCCTTCGTCATGTCATCATCCCCAGTCATGCCAGAGATTCTCGAAAGCAAGCGCGCCCTGCGCCGCGACCTGGCTGCGCGCCCCGTGGCCGAAAAGCTGCGCATCCTCGACGCCCTGCCCCAGCGCGAACTCGCCATTCGCGGCCGAATTCCATCGGATTCAAGTGTCCTCCGGGAAAGCCCTCTAGACCATCGAACCAAGAGGGATGAAACCTATTTGCACATGAAAGACGGAGCGAGTAGGCTTTGGCATTGAAGAGTCGCTGAAAGCGAAGATAATGAATTAAAATTTAATGAGATTATGAAATTGCATATTGACACACCGACACTGCGCCCGTGGCTGCGGGCGTTGGAACCGTCGCTGCCCATGCTCGCAACTCGTGCGGCAGTGGAACTTGATGCACAACGGCGAGGGATCCCCGCCAGCATGGATGCAGTCCGAGAACTGAGCGAACTATTGAAGAATTCGTTCGAACAAGAAATTGACGGGGTTGGTCCTCGGCAATCCACTTCCTTACTCGACCCCAATACAATAGTCTTGGTAGGTCGCGCGTTGGAGTCGATTCCCAATCGGCGCGTGACCAAGATTGCGGAGTTGCAGCAAATGATGCACGAGATCGCCGAGTGGCTCGACCAATCCGCGGATAACTCTCCCAGCGGCCGTGCGGAAGTTCTACGCGACTTCTGCCTGGCTCTCGCTAAAGGTGCCTCGGCGCATCATCGGGAATTGAGGGATGAGAAACCAACCAACCGCTACCGGCGGTAACGATCCACGATGCAGCCCTTGGTATTCGCCAGATACAGGCTAACTGCCTTCCAAGAGGAATTGGCGGTGCTTGAGCGTGCGGAATTCCCTTACCCTGCAGCAGAGGCGGCGTTGAGAAAAATCAAAGATGTGTTTGTTAAGCATGCCAGAATGCTTGACATGCTTGACCAAGGAAGCGACCTGAACACAGTGAATCAAGTCTGCCAGCAACAATTAACAGATCTGTGGGATTATCTACCCTTTCTCGGGTTCATTCTTCGATCCACGAACGTCCGCAACGCGTTTGTGATTTACACCCCGTTGCAGCGGCTCGCGTGGAATGTCTTGGGGCCAAAGGCTCAGTTGCTCCTTTCGTCGGAATGGGATTATTCCCCATTTGTTTATACACAAGACCCGCTTTTGCCAGGCTTCATCTTCATTGGAATCCCCGCGCACGAGTCCAGCAACCCCTTGGTTGCCCCACTCGCTGGCCATGAAATGGGGCATGCTCTGTGGGCTGATGTTGTGGAAACATCCCTCTGGCACCCTGCCTTCCTCTCCCGATTGAAGGCGTCAATCTTGGAAAAGATCAACGAGCGGTGGGATGCCTTCCGTACACTACATCCGGACATCCAGAAACGGGAAGACTTGGAGACCGAATTGTTCGCGACCGCCGCATGGGCTCCAGCGTTTGCGTGGGCTCGGCGTCAGAGCGAAGAATACTTCTGCGATTTCGTTGGGCTTCGATTATTCGGTGAGTCCTTCCTTTTCGCTTTTGCTCATTTGCTGTTCCCGGTGCTTGAAGGCAGACGAGCGTTGCACTACCCGAATATGATGCGCCGGGTGAGGTTCCAAGTCCAAGCCGCACGGCAATTTGGAATCAAACCGCCAATTGATTACGAGTTGTGGTTTAAGGATCGCGAGGAGCCTTCGGATGAGGATAGACATGAGAAATTCCTGGTCGAGTTGGCTGATTCGGCGGCTGATCAACTCGCGCCGGATTTGATTGGTCATGCTAATTCCTTAATAAAGCAGTCTGGTTTGCCAGATTGGAGTACTGAAGAAGCGCGAATGAAACACAGGGCGACCGTTCAAAGAATTTACGATGATTTTCTGCTCGCCACTCCTGCCGAAGGAACGGGGCACATCGCTCACATCCTCAATGCGGGTTGGAAGGCTGCCATGGACAAAGTCCCGCAAGTTCCAGACCACGTGCCACAACAGGTGCTGCGTGAGCTGATTCTAAAGTCGCTCGAAGTCCTTGAATTCGAAACGAAAAATCCATCACCATCATGATACTCAAAGGAGACGTACTTGCCGATTGGATCAAGAACCCACCCGACGACCCTCAAGAGAGGTTCTTTATTCGCCCGACTCCAGACTTGGAGCACCTGCATGATAGCGGGGCAGCCTCGGTTGACTTACGCCTCGGGACATGGTTTGTCACTCTGCCCCGCACTCGTTTCACGCATTTGGACGTTCTCGATGAGCTTGATCCTACAGATGCTGATGCGGCGAAACTTGCCAAGATGCACTATATCCCTTTTCATAAACAGTTCATCCTTCATCCGAAAGACTTCGTACTTGCGGTAACGCTGGAATGGCTTCGACTGCCAAACAAGCTGGCCGGTTATGTCGTAGGGCGTTCCTCGTGGGGCCGACGCGGTCTGATCATCGCCACTGCGGCAGGGGTCCATCCTGGCTTCACAGGTTGTCTTACTCTTGAATTGAGCAACGTTGGAGAAGTGCCCATAGCTCTAGTGCCCGGGATTACAATCTGCCAAATTTTCTTTCATCATGTCGACAGTCGCTCTGCCAGAACGGACAGAAGTGCATTCCTAGGTTCGCGCAAGCCCGGGGTGGGGACGATCAAACGGGACGATGTCGCCTTGCGCTTAGCACAACTGCCGAAACCGTGAGGTTCACTTGGTTCGCCAGCCCGGGTCACACTTTCGTTGCACTGCCAGCCTGATTTTCTCATCTCTCGGAATACAGACAGCCTGAAGAGACGACTCACCAGTTTCACGTTTCAGCCTTCAGCCTTTCATCCAAATCCCGCACCCACGACCAGATGGTCCATGCGGCGCGCAGCGGCAACAAGAACATCGCCGAGGGCTGCCAAGTCAGCGGCACGTCCAAGAAGATGGAACTCAAACTGGTCGGCGTGGCCCGGGCGAGCCTCGAAGAACTGCTGGGCGACTACAAGGATTTTCTCCGCCTTCGCAGCCTGGCCGAGTGGG
>JBEKAN010000104.1:0-12155 GCA_050015895.1 Verrucomicrobiota bacterium | reverse complement strand
GGGAATATGGGCGATTGCATGATGTTTACATGCAAAATTGTACTGTGCCAGTACTGCAAGCCGTTTTTTCATGTGATGTGTACCCTTTAAACCCTTGATTTCATTGGGTTTTAAGCTGGCGACCGCAATAGATCAACAACCTGTTCCGAAGCTTCTTTCATGTGAATTTCCTTTCCAGCAGGGACCCGCCAAATCCGGCAGCATCCCAAGATCCATGCTCATCATCGCACAGGGGGTATGACAAGCGCGGGCGCGAATTTGTTTATCAGCCCAAACGGTAGCGGGGCGGTGCTGCCGTGGCGCCAACTTCAAATCCTTACCCCTCCGAATCCTCCCCCGGAACGCCTCACAATGGACTGGTCCCGCGCCGGATTGCTCGCATGACTGGCCGGTGTTTTGCTGGCGCTAACTCCGCCTGCTCTTGGCGTATTGAGCCTGCATCGTCTGGAGCGGTCAGTCCGGCGCGAAACCGCGCCCTCCTGGCTCGATTTGCTCGGCAAATTGTTGACACGCCTCGGCTTCAACCGCCGCGTCGCCTTGTTGAAAGCCGCGCAGCGCCGCATGCCCATGACCCGGGACGTGCTGCGCCCCAAAGTCCTGCTCCCCGAAGAATCCTGCGAGTGGCCGCCTGACCGCTGCGGCGTGGTGCTCCTGCACGAAATGGTCCACGCGCAACGGTGCGAACCGTTTAGCTGAACTGATGCCGGAGTCGCCGTGGAAAAAGAGCGCAACAGTCCGCAACGAAGCTGTTTTGAAATCTATTTACCCAGACAGATCCTCTCGTTCGCAATGAGAAGGTCAGGGGTTCGATTCCCCTCGGCTCCACCATCCTTCGATTTTAGGTTTTACACCCGCCTTCTGGACTCAAGGGTTGGGCGAGGTGAACAGGCGGTCGTAGTCGCGCCAGTGTGCGTTCATGATGTCAATCTTGTGCTTGATCTGCGCGGACACGTTGGGGCCGAGGCGCATGATCGTCTCCTCGGCGGGAGTCGGGGCCAGGTCCAGAATCGGTTCCTTGGTGCTATCGAGCAGGGCCTTGAGGTTGACCATGTTGTCAATCTCCTTGCGGGCGGTTTCCATGAGGTCGGTGCGGTCCCAGCCGGACTGGACGCCGAGCACGGGATTGGGCTCGATCTTTTCCCCCAAGCTCTTGACGCGATCGAGTTGCGCCTGATAGGCGACCATGTTGTCCGCCGACTGCAGCAGATAGATGACCGCCTGAAGCCGCTTGCCGGTCAGGTCCCACTGTTTGCGGGCGGCGTCGTCTTTGGCCGCGTCCCGGATGCGTTCGACGCGGCTCAAGGCCGAACGCATTTGGGGCAGGGTCGTTTCGATCGCGCGCTGAAACAGCAGCTTGGCGCCCCAGCCCTCATACATGCGCATCCCCTGGATATCAATGAGGTTGCCGGCCTGCTCCTCTCCTTTGGCCTGGAAAAGAAATCGCCGGTAGTCCTTCTTCTCCGCCGCGGTCAGTTCGTCCGGGAACGGCACCATGGGACGGGTGATCCAGCGGTTGAGGACGTGGCCGATCCGCAGCATTGCGCCAAAGTTCAGGATGTTCAAATTGCGCTCCGCGTCATTGAGCGCGCTCCAAATCTCGATCAGATTGTCCGCCTGCGCCTCGCCCGCCTCGCTCGCGGCGAACGCGCGCAGCGTCGTGACCCGATCCAGCAGAGCGCGCATCGGCGCGCCACGAGTGGCTTTGAGCAGGCGGTAGTTGAAATCCATCGTCGTGGCGTCCCCCAGGTTGATCACGACCCGGGCCGGAGTGTCGTCCGCCACCCGAGGCGCTTGGCGGTCGCGCTCGACGCCGCCGTTGAGGGAGGGCACGACGAGGCCGACCACCGGGTAAAACGCGCTGCCGCCGCCGCCGCCCGTCGTCGCGCCGGCGAAGGGGCGGCCGTCGGGACCTTCCCGGCCCTCGACCGCCAGGCCGCGCGGGAGGCGCCGGACAATGGCTTCGAGGACTTCGGGCGAAAAGGTGGGAATCATCCACTGGCGGGGCGCGATTGGGTTGAGGTTGATCTCGATTTCATGGCCGGCGTCCTTGGCGGCCCGCTGGGCGTTGATGAGAAAGCCGGAAACCCGCTCGTCCATCGGACGGTTCTTGTAATTGCTGTTGCCATTGACGCCGGGGTAGAGCGAGGGAGTCCAGTCGAAGCCCGAACCGGCGTCGGTGGTGACCCAGTTGAAAAGCTCGACCTCCGGGCAGTGTTTGAGCAGCAGTTGCATGGACTCGCGATACAGTCGCAGCGTCTCCGGCTCGTCCACACTGGGCGCGAAGCGCGCCTGGGTGGAGCGGTTGGGCTGGTCAATACGCGGACCGCGCAGTTCGGGATGGGCGGTGAAAAAGGCTTCGGGCATCACCGCCGGCTCGTTGGCGTTCCACACCGCCTTGAGGCCGTATTTGCGGAGGATTTCGCAGCGCTTCTCCAGAATCGCCGCGACCTTGGCGGCATACTCCAGGTTCACGAAAGGCTGGACGTCCATGGGCGGAAAAATTTTCAGCAGGCTGGCGTGATGCATGTACCAGGCCGGGTACGGATCGGCGTCGTCGAATTCCCAGGTGGCCGGCGGAAGTCCATCGGTGATGACGATATGGGTCGCCCCGAGTTCCTTGGAAAGGGCGGCTTTGTGCTCGAACTGGGCCAGGTCGTCCGGCGCGGCCGGCTGCGCCCGCAAACCGGCGGTTTGACACGCGTTCCCCAGCACGGCAACAGTCAAAAAGAATATAATTCGCTTCATTGGGATGGCTCCCTCAATTGCCGCCGGGCGCGGGCGCCGGCGCCGGAGCGCCACGCGCGCCGCGCGGGCCGCGCGCGGGCCGAACCGCGGCTTCGGTGGGCAGGAGGTCTTTGCAAAGCTCCAGGATTTCGATGATGGAAAGCCCGGTCTGGGCCGCCTCGTTGGTGGAAATCCGGGCGTCCTCCTCAACGGGTTTGAGCGAGTCCGGCCCGGAAACGCGGTGAGGGGCGGCGATGCCCGCGCCCTGGGCGAGCATGCCGGCGATGGCTTTTTGCGCGAACGCGGGAATCTTGGTTTTCGCGTACGCATAGGCGGCCAGGCGCGGACCGCTTTGGCCGGCATAGGTCAGGCTGGCGTCCGCGCCCTCGGCGCCGGTGGTTTTGTCGCGGGTGAGGATTTCCGGGCTCGCGGCGCCGATGCGGCATATCTGCAGCCACGCCGTCTCAAAGTCCTTGCGCCCCAGCAGCGGAACCAGCTCGAACATGACTTGCGCGCCGCCTTGGATGGTAGCGAGGTTATAGCTCACCGGCACTGTGGCTTTTGTCACCGGGTCGGTGATCGGGAAAAGTTTCTTCGTCGCGACGTCGTATCCGACGACGGCTTCGCCAGCGCCTACCCCATTGGGGTTCGGCTTGCCGGTCAAGAGCCAGTAGGGCATCGCCATAATCGAATCCACCCCGGCCAGGATGCGGTCGCGCCAGCGGGTGTCGCCCGTGCGCTCCCATTCGGTCATCCAGTTGCCGGCCAGGGCGTACCAGTCGGGGCCGACGCGCATGCGCACGGCCGGCTCATCCGGTGTCCGCGGCGCCGCCTCGCGCATCGGATCGTAACGCGCGACCGCGATGTCGGCCGACTCGGCCGCCTCGCGCATGATGTCGCCCGTGCGCTCGTCGGTCGTGAGGTAGTAGAAGAAACGCCAGTGGGCGGCCTGGCTGACGCGGGCCTCCTTGGCGCCGTCGCCCCATTTGACCACGTTGTGGCGGGTGCCGAGGCCCTTCATGTCGCCGAGGTGATAGACGTCGGTCTCGCTGGTGTTGCGCGCGTGAGCCTCGGCCAGGCGGAACAGATCGGCGCGGCCCGTGCGCAGGTAGCTGTACCAAAGCCAGAGCGGCGCGGCCAACTCGGTGTTGTCCCAGGCATGACCGCCCCAGTCGTAATGCCAGACATGCCGGGGCGCGGAATAGGAATGCATGAAGTCGCCGAACTGCCAGAACCCGTACCAGGAGCGGTCGTCCACTTGCTGCTCATAATAGGCAAGCACGGAATCGAGGCCGTCCTCGATGGATTTTTTGAACGGCGTGGAGCGGTCGGGCAGGCTCCAGACGCCAAAGACGCCCGTGGAATGGATGTATTCCGGCGAGCACGCCAGAAGCGGCAGTTGGCCGCCCGCGTTTGCCATAGCCACGGTGGCCGCGCGGGTCGGCAACGCCCCGCCGGGATAGAGGGTCAGTTCGCTGGTGCGGGCCACACCGTAGGCCGTGCTCAGGCCGGCTTGCACGTCTTCATAAGCGGCGGGAAGCCCGTGCGCCTGGGTGTCGTAGTGGCGCATGTCCATCTCCGGCGCGTCGGGCGACCAGAGCCAAGCGACGAGTTCCGCCGCCGGACTGCCGGCGCGGCGGACCTCCAGGGAGGCGGGGTAGGACTGCCAGAAATTCTTGACGCTCACGGCGAGGCCCCCGCCGAGGCCGCCGACGTAGGCGAGGCCCGGCGCGCGCCCGCCCGCGGCGGAAAAAAGCCAGGTGCTCTTCGGGTTCGTGCGCTTGACGATGGTGAATCCGTCCGGGTTCGGCTGGACGAGCTTGAAGTCGTCCCAGATCGCGTTCTGCGCGAACACGCCGCCGCCGGGGAACGCCTCGCCCGACTCCTGAGCGGCGCTGCCGCCGCCCGGTTGGAGCGGCTCGGACCAGAGTCCGCCGTCCGCGCCCGCGAAGCGCACTGTGCGGTTCCTGGCCTCCTCGCGCATCGGCACCGCGATCTGAAGGCCGAGGCCGCGCACGAAATCCTTCTCCTGGTCGCCGTCAAACACAATCGTATGCACGACCCGCACCGCCGTTTGGCCGCTGTAGAAATAAAGCCGGACCGTGAACGGCAGCCATTCGCGTCCCGACACCGCGCCGCGGTGCATGCCCTCGATTTTCACCACCGCGCGCACCGGACCGAACTGCTCCACGGTGACATGCTTCACGACGCTGAAGTATTTCTCGCGCGCCGGAGAATCCTCGGGATTGGTTTCCGGCCCGTTCTGCAGGATGCACACGAGCTGGCTGGCGCCGGCCACCAGCTTCCCGCCCAGGCTCATCGAATCCATGATGTTCGATCCGCCCAGGGGGATGGAGCACTGGAGCGCGCCGGTGTCCACGACGACCGACTGGCCGTTGGTCGTGACGATCGTGACGCTCAATGCGCCGGGGGCCGGCGGCGAACCCGTGGACAAGGTCACTGGGCCGGCCAGCCCGGCGGGGACGACGGTGGCGAAGCCGCTCCATTTGAGGGAGCCATCCGGCCAGTAAGCCAGCGGCCAGGATTGCGCGGGCAAGGGCTTGCCGCCGGCGCTCAAACTGAAAGTCGAGCCGCGCGCGACCGCGCCCCGCGGCCAGGGCACGCCAAAGCTGACACCGGAATCCAGGCCCAGGGCTTTTCCGCCGAGCAAATGGAGGGAGACATCCGCGGCGCGGGCCGCCGGCAGGGCGGCAAAGGCGGGGAGCAGGGCCGTGAAAAGCCGAAATTGCCAAAGCCAGTTTTTTATTGCCAAGGGTTTCTTTGTCGCGCGGAAGTTCGGTTTCATGCGTCAAAGGTTGCCTTTGGAAGGGAAAAGTCCATCCAAATCTTCGATGCCAATCCGTGCGCGGAAAATGGCAAAGGAGGGTTGGCAGCCGGGGCGCCGCTGATCGCGCGGGGACTGGCGCCGGGCGTTGCGTATCTGAGTCCTCATTATCTGGACGGCCAGGGGCGGGCGCGCGAGCGCCACCGGGCGCTGTGAATTGTTAATGGTTGACAGCGGCCTCGAACATGGCGGCCAGGAGCATGAGCTCGGGATGGGCGAGCTTCAATTTGGGCAGCACCACGCGGACGCGCGAGCGGTAGGCGGCCAGCTTCTCGCGCAGGGGCCGCAGATCCTCCACTTTGTCCCAGTGGAGTTTCTTGAAGTCGAGGACCAGTTTGCTCTTGCAGGCGGCGAGCGATTTCTGGATGCGGTCGCCCAGCGCCTCGGCCTGGGAGGGCGAGATGGCGCCCTCCAGACGCATCCAGACTTCCTCCTTGGCGTGGCGCAGCTCGACTTGGACGGAGAAATCCGGCCAGGCGGCCTTGCGTTGGAGTCCCTCCCACATTTCAAAGGCGCCCCAGCGCCGACTGGGCACCCGATAGGTGTTGCGAATCAACTTGGGATGCTGAAAAAGGTCCAGCTTCAAGGTCAGCCCCGTCCACAACGCCGCCGCGACGCCCAGGACGGACTTGACGCGCTGCACGAGCGGAGGCGCGCCCAGTTCGGCGTGAACGCGCCGCTCCAGATCGCCAATCCAGCGCCGCACCGCGGCGTTGGGGCCGAGAAGACGCCCCGCCAGGAAGACTGGGTAGGCGTAGCGCAGCTCTCCGGCGTAGTAGTCGGCCTTGGCGCGGAGCAGCGGATTGGGCGAGTTTTTCATTTTCTGCAGCCCCAGCAGGCGGGACTCCAGCACCCGATAGATGCTCGGACCGAGGCGCTGAAAATCCTCCTTGAAACACCAATCCTGGATCGCCTCGATCTGCTCCGCCGAGAGCGTGGGATGTTTGATCATGGTGCGGAATCCGTCGGCGCGCCGGTAGAAGAGGTCTTTGTCGGTGGTGTAAACGTCCTGCAGGAGGTTCTCCTTGATGATGCGCTCGTGGAACGGGGTGCCGGGGACAGGGCCATAAATGAGGAACTGCGCCAGGGCGGGCTTGAGCTTCATGAGACCGTCCAGCTCCTTGGCGACGACCTCCTGGTTCTGGTAATCAAAACCCACGATCATGGAGGTCAGGATGGTGATGCCGTGCTCGCGGAATTCGGTGAAGATGTCCGCCACCGGGCGGCCTTGTTGTTTGGCGTAATTGGAGCGGGTCCCCTCGTATCCAATCCAGAAGCCGTCAATGCCCATTTCCAGAATCTGCTCGACGGTGTATTGGCTGATGGCCTTGACGCTGGAGAAGGCGAAGATGGAGATTTTTTTGCCGCCGGCGATGACGCAATCGCGGAACTCCATGGCGCGTTTTTTGTTGAGCAAGAAATCCTCGTCCAAGATGAGGAAGACCAGATTGGGGTCCATGGCCTGGTAGCGTTCGACGACGGCATAAATGTCCCTGCCCTCCGGCAGGAGCTTGATGTGTTTGCGGGAGAAGAAGTGGGAGGTGCAGCAGAAATCGCAGCCGTTGGCGCAGCCCAGCCCGGCGAAAATTTTCCCGGTCCCGGAGACCTTCCAGCCAAAGA
Organism: Verrucomicrobiota bacterium; assembly: GCA_050015895.1. GTDB lineage: Bacteria > Verrucomicrobiota > Verrucomicrobiia > Limisphaerales > Palsa-1400 > JBEKOF01. The sequence continues at coordinate 4,966 of JBEKAN010000104.1, read as the reverse complement.
CTCTGAGCCAGCTCACGAGCAGGGGATGCTTGTAGGGCATGGCGATTTCCGGCTCGCCGAGCAGGCGGCGGAAGAAGGCGACGCCCTCCTCGCGGCAGATATAATCGGCGTAGGGTTTGAGCACCTCGTCCTTCAACACAGTGCCGTAGCCGCCGAGGACGATTTTGCTCTGGGGTGCGTATTGGCGGATGAGAGCCACCGTCTCTTTCATCTTGTGCATGACGGCCATCAGGAAGGAGACGCCGACATAATCGTAGCCCTTTTTGAGCTCTTTGATGAGTTCGCGCCTGGAGGGGTATTGGAGGACCACGGTGGGGGCGTCGAGGTTCTCGGCGATGTATTCGAGGGAGAAATGGATGTTGACGGTGCGCGGGCTGAAGAGGCCCTGGGCGCGGGTGACCTGGCTGTAGAGCAGCTCATAGCCGACGGAGGCGGCGTCGCCGTATTTGGGGCCGAAGGGGCGGCACACACTGGTGAGAAGTATTTTCATAAAGTCATCAAGGACATCCGATTAGCATAAACAGGCTTTGAGGGCGACACTAGGGAAATTTTGGGAATTTGAGTCATAACGCGAATCCTTGCGTATGTGCCTCGGCACTCACCCAAAAGGTGGAGATGTTCCGGGCGGCAGATTCCGTCGGCGAGACGCCGGCGGATGCGACCGGGACGGTCGCGCTCCCCAGAACGTCGAGGACTGAAAGTCGGTGATGAATCGGGAGTCATAAAACTCAACATTTCAGCTAAATTTGCCATATTTGGGTTCTCCCGGATATGGGGTGTTTACCGTATAGACGGCTTGTCCAATTGGAGGTAAAGGCGCTGGAGGCGCAGGCGTTCGGCAGTCTGGTCGCGGGCGGCGCAGGTCCACCACGTCGCGGCAGAGGGCGCGCAGGAGCTTCCAGTGACGGGCGTCGTCGGGAGCGTCCCGCAAGCGGCGGATGTGGATCTGCTCGCGGATGTGATGGGGCAGGCGGAAGATTTTGCCGTGGGGGGTGGGGTTCATAGGGTGGAATGAGTGAGATTGAGAAGGAATAAGTGGGATTTAGGAGGATGATTCGGAGAAAATGGATAAAAAGGACCAAAAGGACGGAATGGACCAAAGAGGGCAGGCATGGGCGCGCAACAGGCGCATAAGGCGCGGGTCGCCTCATCCAGAGCGGTGAGTCTGAATTGAGAATTTGTCATTGAAAATCTCTCATTTGTCGGACGAATCTCACGAATCGGATCGGGGGTTGGGTGTGGATGGAGTTCATTTTTAGATGAGGACGGCCCAGATTTTGTTCTCGTGGGGGGGCGAGGCGGCGGCTTCGAGGGCGGCACAGGCGGCCCAGAAACGGTCGGCATGGCTATTGTTCTGGCGCTCGCCCTCGAAACGAATGTTGCCGGCGGCGGTGAAGGCCGGGAGGGGCAGATCAAGGGGTTTGATGTCGGTGTTCATAGAGTCAGTTTTCATTTTTTTGGTTTAATTAGATCACACTTTTGAAAAAGTTCCTTCCCACGGTGGGAAGCAACTCGATTTTTGGGTTTTGCTGGAAGTGGCTGGTGTGGAAGGGTTTGCGTCAAAAAAGCGAGTTTTCAAAAACCTGGACGCAAAAATAGTTTTGGGAAAAGTGGCCAAAAGCTGCCAATGAAAAACGGGAAGGAAGCGCCGAAAGGGAGGGAGATGGACGATGTGGACTTGGTGGACCCTGTGGACGACCCTGGAGAAGAACGTCCGGTGAAGCGACGTTGGTTCCTGCGCGTCCGGTTTGACGGAGTGGCGGGTTCGATACTACGGTTTGCGGGAACAGGCCATTTCCATTTTGACAAAAGCGCGGAGCGGGAGCGGGTCAACCCGCTTCTTCGTCAACGAGAGCCGCGAGTTCGGCCTCCGTCGTGATCTCGCTGGTCATCCCGAGTTCGATCATTGGCCCTTCGGCCGCGATCCAGGAAATTATCGGAAGAGAGGTCGGATTCAACGATAATCATCGGGGCCTTTTGAGCATTGAGATTGAGTTCCCGATGAATCAACTCGTCCATCATGGCCCCGGCAGTGGCGTATTCTGTGAAGCCGGCGGGCGTCGCAAAGAGATCCTGCGGGGCAGAATCGAGGCGAATGTCGGAAAAATCCACGGTCAATTGCCTTCCCCGGATGATGGCGGACAGGCGCACGGGAAACCCCGCCAAATCCTGCGCCCGCCACTCGGTGACGGTGGAGATGGAACCATCGTCCATCACGACCAACTCCGCCACTTGACGGCAGGGGTGGCCGTTGACATTCCGAGAAGGAGGGTTTTGGACGCACGGCACCACATTTGTGATCAGAGCGGGCGGGGAAATTGGGGCGTAAGCCTGCAAGTCTTCACTCAGAACGAAGCCTTGCTGAAGGGCGGTGTCCCATAGAAAGATCATCCCAGCCGGGACTTTGCTGCCCATATTGTCCGGGAGGGCGGACCAGGGTTGGAAAATCAACCGGCCTTGACGGCCGAGGATCTCGCCGGAAACGGGAGGCATGCCAAAGGCGGGGGAGAAGATTTGCACCACATTGGCGCTGAAGCCGTCCGGCTCCCGCAGGGCGACCGAGACTGGGGCCATGAGGAAGGTTGGAGGGGACTCCTGGCCCTCGCGGGCGAAAGTCTTTCTTGTTTCCTCGCTCGCTTTTTCATCGCCTGACTCGATGAGGCATCCGGACAAATTCAGGAGGAGCGCGGAAACAGCCATTGCGGTCATGCCACGCATGGGATGCATGTGTTCCTTCGCTTGATTGGACGATTGAAGCCGACAAATCCTTCAAGAAATTTGGGAATCGGCGCGGCAGATTTCGTCAGACTTTACAAGCATCCGACTGCAAGAAGACTTCTGATTATTGGGGAAAAGACGGGAAAAGCGGCCAAGGAAAGAGGCAAAAAAGCGCCGCCCCTGCCCCGATGCACCGGGACACGGGCGGCTGTGTTTCAACCCGCGCGGAGGAACCAGGCGCAAGTCGAAGCAAGTGCGGCGGGCCAGCAAGGGCCCGGAGGCTTAAAAGCTCAGCGTGTAGGAGGCGAAGATCGCGTGGTTGCCGACCGGCGTTGCGGCGAAATTGGGTTTGAAACCCAGGTATTTATAACCCAAGCCGATGGCGTTGTGGCTGTTGAGGTTGTAGCGGATTCCGCCCTGCGCATCCCAGGCGAAATCGGTGTTGTCATGCACGTTGCCGCCGGAGTTTTCAACGAACCAACTGTCCGCACCCGCACCGCCGCCAAAATACATGTCCCATTTGGGATTGAGATGCCAGTTCAAGACGAGATTGCCCAAGACCGGGACCTGATAGAGGTCGGCAGTGGACGGGGCTTTGACCGAGTTGTAGAGAAGGCCGGTTTCAATCTCCGGCCCGACGGTGACCTGGTCGGCCACTTTGAAGGCGTAGCCCAGGGCGAGATCCCAGCGCAATCCGGCGTCCATGGAGACCTTGCCCCCGCCGTTGTTATTATTAAGCTTGATGTCGCTCATGAAGTTGGCGCCCAGATCGGTGTTAAAATATAACCCGGTATCCGCGGCGAGAAGCGGAGTAGCGCCAACCGCCAGGCCGGCCGCAAGGACCACAAGAGCGAACCGACTGAATTTGAGGGAACGTATTTTCATAGTTTCGTTTATTCCAGTTTGTTGATGTTATTGTTTTGCTGCACTGCTTCAAACCGCCTGTTCCAGAGAACATCTTTGGAACAGGCCGAACGGGCCTGGTTTGAAATTGTCAAAAATCAAAATCGGCTGAACCAATCCAACATCAAGTATAACGAGAATTATCGGTCGCCGGTTTCTGCGAACACTAACCATATTTTGCTAAATTTTTAGCGTATTTTGCGAGTGCCTTAGAAAATGTCAAGGAGCAAGTTTTCCAGATAATGGAAACCAAAGGCGCCCCACCGTTGCGCGGCTGGCTGGCGGCTTAACGGTGATAGACGTACTGGCCCGAGTCCCAGAGCCAGAGCTGCATAAGCTCCACATGGCCGTCGAACAGGCCGATATTAATTGCGCCGACGGGCTTGGGCGCGTTTCGGGGGGCTTGGCTGGCGGGGATGCCGCCGTGGCGGTCCACCATCAGGCGGCCAATACCTCCTGCGTCCGGCGGCCCGCCGGTGTCGTCGTTGCCGCCGTCGTAGAAGTCGGCGCCCGGTTTGTTCGCCTCCACCGGCCAGGTGTCGCTATAGATACCATCGGCGAACATGACGCTGCGCGTTGGCTGCGTGACGTTGTATTCTGAGAGGAATTCGTACTCCGGCATTCTGGAGCCGAAACCGTCGTTGGTAGTGAAGAACCAGCCGTTCAAAATGTAACTGGACTGGGTATTGGCGGATTTGTACCAGGCTTGATCGGCTGTGCCGGCTCCGTTGGGCGCCCGGCCCCCGGCCGCGGCGACCTGGGCGGCGGTCATATAGGGAGCCGACGGACACCCCAAGATATTGGTCGCCCCGGCGAAATCGCCAAACAATGTACCCACCCATTCGACACCGTCGGCGTCTCCGGCATAATTGATCATCTGCCCATTGTTGTCGTTGCGATAGTTGACGGCTGCCAGGAGGATCTGCTTGAGGTTGCTGAGGCAATGGGCCTTTTGAGCGGCCAGCTTGGCCCGGGACAAAGCCGGCAGGAGCAAGGCGGCCAGAATGGCGATAATGGCGATGACCACCAAGAGCTCAATGAGGGTGAAGCCACCGGTCCGGGCGGCTGTGCGATCCAACCAGCGCCCGCCCGCCCAGTGACGCGGATTGTCTGCTCCATGGTGCGGGGTCATTGGACAAAACTCACTCTTTCCGGCGAAAAAGTCAAGCGGGTTTCCGGGAAGAAGGAAATTAGAATCAGAACCGCGCGCGGCCGGCAAAATAATTGAAGATAATTTTGGGTTGACGACCCACGGGGAGTTTGGTTTAAGATCTGCGGGATAATGAAATCCACACTTTTTCGGCGATGGCTCCCTGTCGTCCTGCTTTGCTTTCTCCTGCCTGTG
>JBEKAN010000103.1:0-12240 GCA_050015895.1 Verrucomicrobiota bacterium | reverse complement strand
AGGGGGTTCGAGTGGTGACCAATGTGGAAATTCCCGCCGCCAGGCTCGATGAGTTCGTCGCCGGATTGGACACGGCCCCGCTTGGACTGGACAAGAAACCGACCTTCCCGGGAATCCTCCAGACCATTGAGACCAACAGCGCGTTCGCCGCGAAATTCGCCGCCAATTATGGCACGTCCACCAACGCGGTTGGGCGGCGCGTGGCCGCGTATGCCGCGGATTTTGAAAAGGTGAGAACCAACGAGCGGGTCGCCTCCACGATCAAGGGACTTGGGGAATTCTCGGAAAAAGAGCTGGCCTTCCGGGTCGTCTCGGCGGGGGGCGATGTGGTTTCCCTGCAAAAACGCTACGGCCTCTGGCAGGGTCTGCCTGTGCTGCCGGTGCTCTTGCTGGGCGGCTTCACCACCAATCTGATCTGGTGCGTGAATCTGGCGAGGAAGAACCGGTCGGGCTATCAATTTCTGGCGTCCCACGTGCGCCAGGAGCACGCGCATCACAGCGGCAGCGACGGCGGGGAGCACGGCCCGGCGGCGGACGCGGCGGGAGGCGGGGTGATGGACCTGAAGATTCCGGCGCTGGGCAATTATATTTGGTCCGCGATTGCGGGAACCACGTGGTACTTCCAGTTTTTCTTTTACCAGATGGGCACGACGCAAATGGGCAGATACGATTTCGCGTCGTGGACGCTGCACATGTCAAGCATCATTATATTCGCCACGATCTGGGGCTGGATATTCCGGGAATGGAAGGGATCGAGCAAGAAGGCGCATTATTTGATCGCGGGAGGCATTGCGACGCTCATATTGGGGACCATCAACATCGGCATCGGGGCTTACTTGAGAGTCAAGTGATATTGACCTGGTCGCTGAAGTTGTGCTTGTCCCAATTGGGGTCCAGGCCCAGGTCTTTGAGCATTTGCAGGTCCTTTTCCACCGTCTGGTTGAGCGTGGTGAGGTAATTGCCCACCATCAACGCGCTGGCCCCGGCGGCAAAGACCATGCTTTGCGCGTCGCGCAAATTCACCGTCCGCCCGCCCGCGACCATGATCTCCTGGCGCGGCAGGATGAAACGGAAACAGGCGATGGTCTTTAGAATCTCCAGCGGCGCGAGCGGCGGGTTCTTCTCGAACGGTGTGCCTGGGATGGGGTTGAGGATGTTGATCGGCACGACGTTGGCCCCGACTTCCTTGAGGGCGAAAGCCAGGTCGCAACGGTCCTCGCGCGACTCGCCCATGCCGATGATGCCGCCGGAACAGATCTTCAGGCCGGCGTTCTTGAGATGCCGGATGGTGTTGAGGCGGTGATCGTAGGTGTGGGTGGTGCAATGCCGCGGGAAAAACCGGCGCGAGCTTTCCAGGTTGTGTCCGTAACATTCCAGGCCCGCCTCCTTGAGCCGGTCGGCCACCGCCTGGCTCTCGATGATGCCCAGCGAGGCGTCCGCGCGCGTCTTGCCGCCGGCCGCCAGGTCCCGGATGCGGTCGCAAACCTCGTCCAGCATCGGCCCCTCCTTCAATCCGCGCCAGGCGGCCACCAATCCGAGGGCCGTGACGTGGTTGCGTTTGGCCTCGTCCGCCGCCTCCAGCACCGGCTCCGGGTCCACAAATCCGTACTTGGGCGAGCCGGTCTGGTGAAAGGAGGACTGCGCGCAGAAGCCGCAATTTTCCGAGCAGGAGCCGGCCTTGGCGTTGACGATGGAGCAGAGATGAATCTTGTTGCCCTTGAAATGTTCGCGCAGGCGGTTGGCTCCGGCCATCAGATCGAAAACATCGGCGGAGCTTTCCAGGCTGAAAAGCCAGTCCGCCTCGGCGCGGGAGATCTCCCCGCCGTGGAGAACGCGCCGCGTGAGTTCGGAAATGCGCTCTGAACCAGTTGCGTCAACCAGTGTTGCACTCATGGTTGACACAATAGCGCGCGCGTCCCGAATGTTCAAGCCTCCTTTTTGATCATCCGTTTCCATCCTCGCGCCTCAACCATCGGTTTGCTCTTGCTTCAGGCGGTCCTGGATTTATGGTTGTCCTCGCTCGATAAAATGAACACTAACCTTCCCTCTTTGAATACGGCGGCCGTGGAGGGTGATTACGCCCTTCGAATGAGGCAATTCCAGAGCACAGGAGACAGCAAAAGGGCGCTTCTCCTGGCCAGCAGGCTGTTGGATCAAGGCCAAGTTTCCACCAAAGCGTTTACCGCCGCACTCGACGCCCTTCTTTGGGCCACGGAAGACCCACGCCCCTGGGTGCCGAAAGTGGAGCGGGCCTATCACGGCCTTTCCTCGCGACAAAAGAAATCAGCGCGCTCCCTGATGCTGTACTTTTACGGACACGCAGGATTACACGAACAAACCGCGTCCTTTGCCCCGCGACGATATCGCAATCTCATGGATCTCGCTTTCGTCATGAGCGCCCACATACAACTCGGTGATCTGGTCCAAGCGAGGCATCTGGTCCCAAAATGCCTGCTCGGAATAAAGCGCGCCGAATTCGCGGGAATGAAGCTGTGGCTCATCGAATGTCTTGCGGATTTTTATTTCAATGAATGCAGCCAGTTGGCAAACAATGAGACCACTCAATGAAAACTGGAGATAAATATGGAAAGACTATCGCAGTGGCCTGATTACCAGAGAAATCCAAATCTCTATAGTCCAGATCCGCAAGAACGATACGAAGCGTCGCGAACATACGGGGAAGAGTTTCGAGACCAGCAGTTTGAGTGGCCACCGGGCTGTTGGGGGGCTGCAAACGCATGGCTGGCGTTGGTAGGCCCGAGCCGTGGCCAAGCGCACGACGGAAAACCGGCAGGATCTCTGCAGCCTGAGCATCCCAAGATTGGTGAGCAAGCGATTCCCATTCAATTCGAAGACGGCAAAAACAGGAATCCACGTTTTGGAGCGATTTGCAGGGCTGGATTTGGGAGCAACATTGGGAAAGATATTCCATCGAAGCTTTCAGCTTTGCTGAATTTGTGTCCTGACAATGAAGCGGACTCGCGGAATTTGAATGACGATGGTCTGCGAAATGGATGCGAGCCGGTCTGGAAAGCACTTCGCGGAGCCAAACCGCGAGTCATCATAGCCCTGTCAAGGAAGGTGTGGGAATATCTGCCGCCTTTTTTGGAAGAGATGGGGTTCAAAGACCAACGTGCGTCCATCCCTCCATCATGCCTGCGTGGCAAACCGCTCGACTGCAAGGTTCTTCCGCTCTTTCGCGAGACGAAATTCCATACATTTTTGTTGAGGTCGCCCCAGCACCCCTCAATGCCATGGTTCAAGCTTGGGACTCACGACGCCGCCATCCAGCAGACAGTGGACTGGTTCTTACGAGGCCAACTTTAATGGGCGGTGCGTCACATGACCGACTCAGCAGCTAATCATGGAAACAAGAGCGCTTTCAACAGGTCTCGCAATCTCACACGGAAGCAACACTTTGAGGGCATGAAATCTACTCGCGTAAGACTGCCGACGCAGCTGGCCGTCAGGCTGGAACGCCGGGGGGAAATCATGGGGTGCTCCAAGTCCCACTTGGTTCGCCACGCGCTGGAACAGCGGCGGCAAAAGAACGGGCGCGCCAACAACTGCAAGGAACGGCTGGCCGAATTGGGCGGCTTCTTTGCGGGGGCGCGGGACCTGTCCACCAATCCCAAGCGCCTGGGCGGTTTTGGGAAATGACTCCTTGCCCGCCATCAAGGAATCGGCTAGGTTGTCCCTGTGAAAACAGCGACCGTTCAACAGGTTCCAGAGCAATGGCCGGCCATCTTGAAATGGGTGGCATCCGGAGAAGAAGTCCAAATGACCGACCATGACAAAGTGATTGCCAAGCTCGTGCCCGCCGACGTGTCGCGACCGGATTTCGTCACCCGCGCCAAGGCAATTTGGGGCGACAACCCCCCCGGCAAATCCCTCAGCGCGATCGTTTCCGACGCGCGCGGAGGCGAAAGGTGATCTATTTGGACACCGGCTGTCTCGTGAAGCTCTATTACCCGGAGCCAGACAGCCAGAAAATTGTGGCTCTCGTCGCCGGTCGGCCAATTTGTTTCAACCCTCTCCATGAGTTGGAATTCATAAATGCGCTCCACCTGAAAATATTTCATCGCAGCGCGAGCCCGTCTCAGGTGAAAGCGGCAGCAGGTCTGGTGGAGGCGGATGTAAAATCAGGTGTCCTTCGACGGCCGGGGACAAACTGGGATAATGTTTTTCGCTCCGCCACCGATCTCGCCCGACAGCACTCTGCCTCCTTCGGCTGCCGATCCCTGGACGTTCTTCACTGCGCCGCCGCCCTGATTCTCGGTGCGGACGAGTTCGTGAGCGCTGACGTCAGACAGAAGCAACTGGCTGGGGCAATGGGACTGAAATTGGTGACGTACTGATACATGGTTCAGTTCGCGCTCTGCAAACCGCGTCATTTTGGCCGCCTCCTTTTTACTTGCCCAATCCCGGCTTCACCGCTTCAATAATGCCATGTCAAGTCCATTCCATATCACGCGCCGTTCGTTCCTCTCCAAATGCACCGCCACCGCCGCCGCCACCGGCCTGCCGTTGTGGATGGTCAAAAGCGACCTGGCCGCCGCCCAGGACGCCGCCTCCGCGCCCGCGCCGCGCAGCGCCAACGACCAACCCGGCATCGCCCTCATCGGCTGCGGCGGCCAGGGAAGCCAGGACGGCGGCGCGGCCAGCCGGCATGGGAATATCATTGCTGTCTGCGACGTGGACCAGGGCCATCTGGACGCTGCCGCGCGCAGGTTCACCAAGAACGGCAAAGTGCCCGACAAGTTCACCGACTTCCGCAAGATCATGGAACGCTCCGACGTGGAAATCATCGTCATGGCCACCCCGGACCATTGGCACACGCTCATCAACATGGCGGCGGCCGGGGCCAAAAAGGACATCTATGGCGAGAAACCGCTCACGCTGACCATTGCCGAGGGCCGGAAGATCATCCAGAGGGTGCGCGACAACAAAGTGGTCTTCCAAACCGGCACCCAGCAGCGCAGCAGCCAGCGCTTCCACAAGGCCTGCGAGCTGGTCCGCAACGGGCGCATCGGCAAACTCAAGGAGGTGGACGTCTTTGTCCCCGCCGGCTTGCGCGCCGGCCCGTTTGAGACCGCGCCGGTGCCGGCGGGATTCAATTTCGATTTTTGGCTCGGCCAGGCCCCGCAGGTGGAGTATATGAAGGAGCGCTGCTTCAGCACCTTCCGCTGGTGGTGGGATTACGCCGGCGGCCCGGTCACCGATTGGGGCGCGCATCACAACGACATCGCGCGCTGGGGCATCGGGCAGGAAGGCCCAGTGGGCATCGAAGCCAAAGTGATCACCGGCCCCATTCCCGGCGGCTACACCACCCCCAAGGAATACGAGGCCACCCTGACTTGGGCCGACGGCGTGACGCAAATCATCAAAACCACCCTGGACGACGATCCGTTCGGGGTGATCCTCAACCGCGACGGCCAGCGCAACGGCCTGAAGTTCATCGGCTCCGACGGCTGGATTTGGGTCAACCGCACCGACCTCTCCGCCAGCAAGGATGACATCCTCGACACCCCTCTGCCCGACAACGCCCCCATCCATCTGGAAGTCAGCAACGACCACATGACCAACTTCTTCAACTGCGTCCGTTCCCGCAACGATCCCATCTCCAAAGTCGAGGACGGCCATCGTTCCGCCGTCATCGGCCATCTCATCATCATCGCCCTGCGCTCCGGCCAAAAGCTGAAATGGGACCCGGCCAAGGAGGAGTTCATCGGCGAAGGCGCCAAAGAGGCCAGCGCGTATTTCACCCGCGAAATGCGCAAGCCCTACGACTACACTTTCGTCGGTTGAAAATTAAGCCATCCCCAACCCATGAATAATCCAGACCCTCCAGCGGCGGCCCAGCTCCCCTCCTACATCACCAGCGCGACCCCCAATCCCCCCGAGAAGCGCGCGCCCTGGTACGCCAACACCGCGCCGACCTACGCGGGCATTTTTCTCTGGTTTGTGTTCTGGCAGGACGCGGTCAATGCCCCTCAGCAGACTGAGCACGGCATGATTTCCTCCGCAGGCGGGATGCTCTCACAAGGCGTGGGTTGGGCGCTGCTGAGCCTGGTGCTGGCCGCGGTGGTCTGTCATACCTTCTTCTACCTGGTCCCGGGGCTGTTGGGCATGAAAACCGGCCTGCCGCTTTATATCGTGGGCACTTCCACCTTTGGCGCGCAGGGCGGTTTTCTCATGCCGGGGTTTTTGATGGGCGTGCTGCAATTCGGCTGGGTCGGCGTGAACATCTTTTTTTCCTCGCAGTTGCTGGCTTCCTGCCTGGCGCTGGCGAACATCCACGTGCCACCCCGGGGCATAATGGTGGCCTGGGGTTTGCTGGCCGGCTTCATGGGCATCAAAGGCATCCAGTATGTTGCCAAAGTGGCCACTTACCTGCCTCTGATTCCTTTGGCCATCCTGCTGCTCCTCCTGGCCAAGACGGCGGGCACCATCGGAGATTTTGACCCGCAGAAGTTCATTGCCCTGCACCAGAGCCTCGCGCCGAACGCCCCGGCGGCGCTGAGCTCCTTCGGCGTGCTGGCGTTCATGATGACCTTCGTGGTCGGCTTCTTTGCCACGGCGGGGGCCGCTGGAGTGGATTTTGGATCCAACAGCCGGGACAAAAAGGATGTGCAAATGGGCGGCTTGGTGGGCGTGGCCCTGGCCATCATTGTCACGGCGGGCATTTCGATCCTGGTTGTGGCTGGCACTTACGGCTCGCCCGAGTTCAGCGCGGCGGCGGTGGCGGCGGCGCCCAAGACCAACCCACCCAGCCTGATTATTCTCCAGACGCCCGATTTGATCACGGTCCTCCGGCACCGGAGCGCGGGCGTGATGATGTTCCTGCTGGCGCTGTCCGCCTTTCCGGCGGCCTGCTTCTCCGCGTTCATTGCCGCCAACAGTTTCAAGACCACTTTGCCCAAGGTGAACCCGTTCCTTTCCGTCGGCATCGGCACCGTGGTGAGCATTGTGCTGGCGATTACCGGCCTGGCGGGCAAAGCGATCATTGTCTTCAATATTATCGGCGCTTCCTTCGGTCCCATTTGCGGCGCGATGTTGGTGGACTACTTGCTGGCCGGCGGCGAGTGGACCGGTCCCCGCGCGGGCTTCAACCCGGCTGGCTGGCTGGCTTGGCTGGCGGGTTTTGTGGTGGGCATCCTGCCGATCCTGAACATCTACCAAGTCCCGGCCGCGCCCGTCGCCGCTTTCCTCGTCGGCGCTGTGGTATATTTCGTGTGTGCCAAGATCGGCCTGCAATCCCAGGTCGTTCCTCTGCCAAAAACCTAAACCCTCAACCTGATTTGTGAAATTGACTTTTTTTCCGCCCGGAAAATGGCGGCTGACCCTCCCGCTCCTGGCCGTGGGCGCCGCCCTGACTGTTGCGCCGGCACTTCGCGCGCAAGGCCCGCCCGCCGGCGCGGGCGCCAACGATTTGGTCCCGCTCACCCTCAAGCTCCCCGATCCGGCTTATGTGGGCACTCCCAAGGACATTCAAGTCGGCCCCAATGTCGAACCGATTTCCAAAACGCCGCGCCCGCCCCTGCTGGTCCCCAAAGACGTCAAGAACGTGGCTCCCGGGAGCAAAATCACCTGTAGCGATCCAAACCCCAACTCCGCCGCCCTGGCCAAGCTCACCGACGGCGACAAGGAGGCCCTGGACGGCAGCATTCTTCTGCTGCGCAAAGGCGTCCAGTGGGTGCAGTTCGACCTGGGCGCGCCCCAGGAAATTTTCGCCCTCGCCATCTGGCACGCGCATGACGTGCCCAAGGTTTTCCACGGGGTCGTTGTCCAAGTGGCCGACGATCCCGAAATGACCGTCAATCTCCGCACCGTTTTCAACAATGACACCGAGAACGTCTGCCAGCGCGGCGTTGGCGCCGACCGCGAGTATTTCGAAACCAACCAGGGCAAGCTCATTGACGCCAAAGGCGTCAAAGCCCGTTACGTCAGGCTCTACTCCAAGGGCAGCACCGACAGCGCGGGCAACGAATACACCGAGGTGGAGATCTACGCGCGGCCGGCCAAGTAGGACGGGGCCGAGTCAAGTGTAATTTGTCCGCCAGTCCGGCTCGGACGCGTCTTCAAACCACCACCACACAATTTGCCAATTCCCTCGCCCCGCGAAGCGGGGAGAGGGCCAGGGAGAGGGGTTCGTGCCCTCCAATTTGGGCAGTCAGAAGATGCGTCGCTCAGGACCGCTCCGCCAGATGCAAATCCCGCACCCAGATGTTGCGGAAACGGACCTTGTTGCCGTTGTGGTCCTGCAACTCGATGAACACCTCCGGCGGATGTTGCTTGTATATGGGCGCCTGCCGGAAGCCCTGGCCGCCAATCCCGTCCGTGCTGCCGATGTATTCCGACTTGTCCTGCACCACCACCCCGTTGAACAGCACCGTCACGCTGGCTTTCTGTGTCAGTTCGCCCTTCTCGTTCCATCGCGGCGAATTCCAGATGATGTCGTAGGTCTGCCATTCCCCGGGCGGTTTGGCCGGGTTGACCAGCGGCGGCACCTGGCCGTAAAGGGCCCCCGCCTGCCCGTCGGCATAAGTCTTGTCCTGGTAGGAATCCACAATCTGGACCTCGTAAAGGTTGCCAATCAGAACGCCGCTGTTGCCCCGCGCCTGCCCGTGGCCGGTGATAACGGTCGGCTCGGCGAATTCAAGGTGCAATTGGAAATCAGCCCACTTCCCCCGTGTCCGAATGCCCCCGTTGTGGACAATTTCCACATATCCGTCCTGCACCTTCCACGCCGCCTCCCCGCCCCTTTCGTTCTGCCATTTCGAGAGGTCCTTCCCGTCAAAAAGCATCTCCGCGTCCGAGGGCGGCGGCGCGCCCTGGCTGAACGCCGCCCCCGGCGACACCACCGCCGGTTGCGGACGATCCGGATCGTGCATGTGCCATTTGCCCCCCGGCAGCATCGGCGTGTCTTTGTAACCTTCGATTCTTTCCGCCGTGCCGCCGGCTCGATTGGTCTGCGGATTGATCGCGCCGGGACCCGCCTGGGGCGTCTCCATTGGCCGGTTTGTCTTGCAGGAGGACGAGCTCAAACTCACTGCGAGGAGCCCGATGATCGCGAAGTTGCCCGCCAGACGGATGGGAGATTGACTGACATCTTGGAATTTCATATTGAAAAAAACATGCCTGCTCCCGCCCTGTATTGCCAGTGGAAAATCCCAACTTTTTTCAGAACTCGCTTGCTTTGCCCGACACCCGTTCTATTTTCGCCAGATGTTGGAGTCGTCAACCATTTTGCGCGGCCAGCCGCCCGCGGACGCCGCGCCGCCCGTCCCCGCTCCCGCCGGGGACGCCGCGGCCCGCGCCCCATTTTCCCACGGCCCCCCGGATTCGTTCGTCCATCGCCATATCGGTCCCAGCGCCGATGAAACCGCCAAAATGCTCGCCGAGCTGGGTTTCGCCGACTTGGATTCCTTCATCGCAAAAGTCATTCCGCCGCGCATCCGCCTGCCAGCCCCGCTCCGCCTGCCCGAAGGCCGTAGCGAACAAACCGTCCTGGCCGAATTGCGCGACATCGCCGCCCAAAACCAGCCCTTCCGCTCCTTCCTTGGGATGGGTTACTCGGATTGCTTCACCCCGCCGGTCATTCAGCGCAACATCTTGGAGAATCCCGGTTGGTACACCCCCTACACGCCCTATCAAGCCGAAATTTCTCAGGGCCGTCTGGAGGCCCTCTTCAACTTCCAGACCCTGACCAGCCAATTGACCGGCCTGCCCGTCGCCAACGCCTCCCTCCTTGATGAGGCCACCGCCGCCGCGGAAGCCATGCGCCTGTGTCATCACGCCGCCCCCGGGCGGACTGTTTTTTTCGTCTCGCAAACCTGCCATCCCCAGACGATTGAAGTCGTGTGCGCGCGCGCTCGTCCGCTCGGGATTGAAATCATCGTGGGCGACCACCGAACATTTCAGTTCCACGACAAAGTCTTTGGCGCCCTGGTGCAATACCCGGCGACGGACGGAACCATTTTCGATTACGAGGATTTCGCCCGCCGCGCCCGCGCCGCCGGCGCTCTGCTGGCCGTGGCCGCGGATTTGCTGGCGCTCACCTTGTTGCGCCCGCCGGGCGAATTTGGCGCGGACGTGGCTGTGGGGAGCGCGCAGCGTTTCGGCGTCCCGCTGGGTTATGGCGGGCCTCATGCCGCTTATTTTGCGACCAGCGACGCGCACAAACGCCTGATCCCCGGCCGCCTGGTGGGCCAGTCCAGGGACGCCCAGGGCCACCCCGCCCTGCGCCTGGCGCTGCAAACGCGCGAACAACACATCCGCCGCGAAAAGGCCACCAGCAACGTCTGCACCGCCCAGGCCCTCCTGGCCTCCATGGCCTCCATGTTCGCTGTCTATCACGGGCCGGAGGGACTGCGGAATATCGCCCGGCGCGTTCATTTCTTGACAACCTTGCTCGCCGATGGGCTGGCCGGGCTTGGCTTCCAGTCCGGGCCTCCCGGCGGCGGTTGGTATTTTGACACTTTGCGCGTCCCTCTCGGCGACAAGCCCGCCGCCGACCTCCTCAAAATCGCGGAGGCCCGCCGCATGAATTTCCGCGTGTTGGATCCGCGCACGGTCGGGATTTCTTTGGATGAGACCACCTCGGAGAAGGAAGTCGCCGGCATCCTGGCCGTGTTCAACGGCGGCAAGGCGCCCTCCTTTTCCCTGCCCGATCTGGCCGCCGCCGTTTCCTCCGATTATCCCGCCCCTCTGGCGCGCACCAGCCCCTTTTTGCGGCAGTCCGTTTTCAACTCTCATCATTCGGAGACCGAGATGCTCCGCTACATCCGCCGCCTGGAGGCGCGGGACCTGTCCCTGACCACTTCCATGATCCCGCTCGGCTCCTGCACCATGAAACTCAACGCCGCCGCCGAAATGCTCCCCGTTTCCTGGCCCGAATTTGCCCGCCTCCATCCCTTCGCGCCCCTGGGCCAGACCCGCGGCTGGCAGCTCATTTTCCGCCAACTCGAACTGTGGCTGGCCGAGATCACCGGCTTTGCCGGCGTCTCCCTTCAGCCCAATTCCGGCGCACAGGGCGAATACGCCGGTCTGCTGGTCATCCAAGAATATCATGCCGCCCGCGGCCAGGGGCGTCGCAATGTCTGCCTCATCCCCGCCTCCGCCCACGGCACCAACCCCGCCAGCGCCGCTCTGGCCGGTCTGAATATCGTCTCCGTCTCCTGCGACCCGCGCGGAAATGTGGACCTCCCCGACCTCCTGGCCAAGTCCCAGGCCCACCGCCACGACCTCGCCGCCCTCATGGTCACCTATCCCTCCACTCATGGCGTCTTCGAGGAGGAAATCACCGAGATTTGCAAAATTGTACACGACTGCGGCGGCCAAGTCTATATGGACGGCGCGAACATGAACGCCCAAGTCGGCCTTTGCCGTCCGTCCGACATCGGCGCCGACCTCTGCCACCTCAATCTCCACAAAACTTTCTGCGTCCCCCACGGCGGCGGCGGGCCGGGCCTGGGGCCGATTTGCGTGGCGGAGCATTTGGTTGAGTTTCTGCCAGGCCACCCCGTTGTCAATCTGGGCGGCGAGGACCCCATTGGCGCCGTCTCCGCCGCGCCCTGGGGCAGCGCCGGCATTCTGCTCATTCCGTGGGTCTATATTTCGCTCATGGGCGCGCGCGGGCTGGCGCAGGCGGCCAGGGTCGCCATCCTCAACGCCAACCACATCGCCCGCCGTCTCCATCCCTGGTTTCCTGTGCTTTACAAAGGCAAAAACGGGTTCGTCGCCCACGAGTGCGTCGTGGACTTGCGCCAGTTCAAAAGCGTGACCGTGGAGGATGTGGCCAAGCGCCTGATGGATTACGGCTTTCACGCGCCGACCGTTTCCTTCCCGGTGCCCGGAACCCTCATGATCGAGCCGACCGAAAGCGAGTCCCTGGAGGAGATGGATCGTTTCTGCGACGCCCTCATTGCCATCCGCGCCGAGATTCAGGCCGTCGAATCCGGCGCCGCCGACCCGCAAAACAACCTCCTCAAAAACGCCCCGCACACCGCGGATGCCCTCACCGCCGACAAATGGAACCATCCCTACACCCGCCAGCAGGCCGCCTGGCCCGCTCCCTGGACCCGCGATCACAAATTCTGGCCCGCCGTCGCCCGCGTGGACAACGTCCACGGCGACCGCAACCTGGTCTGCTCCTGCCAGGCGTAATCTGATTGCCCCCCCACAACGATGCGTCAGATCCGACCGATCCGTCTGACCTTGCATTGCTCGCCGGCGATT
>JBEKAN010000102.1:0-12250 GCA_050015895.1 Verrucomicrobiota bacterium | reverse complement strand
AGCCGGTAAAAATCCGCCAGCGTCGCGCCCTCCCCGCCGCCCGGCGCCGCGATTTTGTAAAGCAGCGCCTCGGGCTGAAAACGCGTTCCGCGGCAATCCGGGCAGGTTTCATAGCGGCGATAGCGGGAGAGGAGCACGCGGACGTGCATTTTGTAGGCCTTGGATTCCAGCCAGCGGAAGTAGCCTTTGACGCCGTACCACGCCCGCGGCCATTCGTGGGCTTTGTCCTTTCCATAACCGGGGTCGCCCTCGATCACCCAGTCCTGGTACTTTTTCGCCAGGTCCCGGAAGGGCGCGTCCATCGGCACTTGGCGCAGTTTGGCGAATTTCGCCATGTCCGCCTGGCACTCCGCGCCCGAGGCCGTTTGCCAGGGCCGGACCGCCCCGCCCGCCAGGGTTTTCGCGCGGTCGGGAATGGCGGCGTTGTAGTCAATGGCGATGACACGCCCGAAACCCCGGCAAGTCGGGCACGCTCCCAGCGGATGATTAAAGCTGAACAGGGCGGGGGAAGGCTCGCGGTATTCCAGATCACACTCCGCGCAGTGCTGGCCGCTGGAAAACAACCGGACCACGGGTCCCGCCGCCTCCCCGGTCAAATGAACCGCCAGCTTCCCCTTGCCAAAATGATACGCCTGCTCGCAGGCCTCGACAAACCGCGCGCGGTTCGACTCCTTCAATTTCACCCGGTCCTGGACCACCGTCAGCCGGGCGGGCGGCGCGGAGTGCAACCGGGCCGGCGCCTGGTCCAGCCCCACCACCGCGCCCTCCAGCAACAGACGCTGATACCCCTGCCGCGCCACCAGCGCCAGCGATTCCCCCAGCGAAAATTTCTCGCTCAACGCAAGCCCGAAACAAACCAGCGCCTCGCTCTCCGGCGCCTGCGCGCGCAGGACCTCCCAAATCTTCTGCGGCGGCTCCTTGTCCACCGGCTTTCCGCACTGGCGGCAGTGCAGCCGCGCCAGGCGCGGCCAGAAAAGCTTCGTGTAGTCGGTGATCTCCGTCATCGTCCCGACCGTCGAGCGGGTGGATTTGACGCTGTTCCGCTGCTCGATGGCGATGGCCGGCGGAATCCCCTCGATGCTCCGCGCCTGCGGCTTGTCCATCCGGTCCAGGAACTGCCGCGCGTAAGGCGAAAAAGTTTCGATGTAGCGCCGCTGCCCCTCCGCGAAAAGCGTCTCAAACGCCAGCGACGACTTGCCCGACCCGCTCAGCCCGGAGATGACCACCAACTTGCCCAGCGGCACATCCAGGTCAATGTTCTTCAAATTATTCTGCCGCACCCCGCGCAGTCGGATGCAGCCGGGCGCATCAGGCGCTTTTTTCCGTCTCTTAATCATAATCCTAATCTTAATCCAAATCCTGCTCCGATGGGGAATTGAGATTGGGACCCGCCTCGAAAGAGGAGCCTCGTGGTCGAAGAAACCAAGACTGAATGAACAAAGAGCACCAAGAGAGCCTAATGAGCACGAATCGCGCCGCAGGCTCAGGCGGCGGCGACCTCCGGAGATTCGTGCAAGACAATCAGTTTTCCAGCGGGCACCTGCAGCATCGCATAAGCCCGTCCATCCCGACCGGCGAACTCCACCTCAAACGCCGTTCCATCGTAGCTCATCACCACCGTGCCGATTTGTCCGCGTCGCAAGAGCAGCGGCTGGCCGGTTATAAAATGCCTGGAGGGCAGGTCCTCAAGCAGGGCGACCACATCATGCATTTGGATGGTTGCGTTCATCGTTCAGAGTATATAACAGGTGGTTAGTCTTGGAAAGTCCTCGTTGTGGAGGACGATCCATCCTGTCATGATTCGAGCCAAGATCACAGTGGTGGCCGTCGGGCAGTTTCATGTCGGCGGCTCAAAGGGACTAAATTCAAACACCTTCAAAACGAAGGCGATGGCAGAAAAATGGGGACAGAAAAATGCGGGATTCCGTTCCCCGCTTCGATCCAATCCGGGGGGGCGGGGTGTATTATGTTTCTGCCCCGGATATTTCTGCCATCCTGTTTGCAACCTCTTGTACCGCAATGTGTTATATCCGCCAATTACGCCGATTCCACGAACGAAGTTCCTTTTCGCGCAAGTCGCGCAAGTCGCGGATAAAACGTCTCTGGGCCAATGCTTGGTGACGTGTGACGTGTTGATGGCCTGAAAGTTGAGTCCCTTTACCGACACCGGGCGCGCGACTTTTTACCCTCAGGCCAATCCTCTTTCATCCGCCCCCGCACTTTTTTCCAGATATGCCTTGACAATTCCTTCGCTATGTGATACCCCTGTAAGCAGCATGAGGATGGGGCGACAATCGTCAGCATCGGCAGGGACGGCATTCCGTCCGCCGCCGCGCGGGGGGTCTTGCGCCAAAGTGGCGCGCAATCGCTTCCGTCCGGCCGCCCGCCCGCCCCGCGTGTCCTTCGGGGCCGGACCATCCCAATATAGGTGGATAAAGGTGGATAAAGCTCGATAAAGGTAAAAAAAAATATTTTTTGAGACGAAATGGCAAACAATGGCAAAAAATGCATGGGTCGCTTCCTTTCACCCGCTCGCCTCTTGCCACTGGCGACTGTGCCCCGCACTCTCCCAAATCGTGTCCAATCGTGCATAATCGTGCATAATCGTGCTATTTTTTTGGTCCAACCCTCCTGCATGCCTGGTTCTGCGTGTTCTCCACGCCTCCTCGCTTCGCAGGTCATCCAGAGCGGCGGATGGCCGCAACGTTCCCCTCCGCGGCACGCTCGTCAATTGCCCGTGGGTCCGCGGCCTCCCCGCCAGAAAAAACTGGCGCGGCGAATCATCTTCACCCAACATCCCCCTGTTCGATTGGCATGAAAGCAAAAATTATCATCACACCCAAGAAGGCCGTGCTCGACCCGCAGGGCAAAACCGTCGCCAACGCCCTGGAACAAATGGGCTACAAGGGCGTCGGCGCCGTCCACGTCGGCAAATACCTGGAGATCGAGCTGCCCGCCGGCGCCAAGGAAAGCTGGCGTCAGCAGTTGGACCAGGCCTGCCACAACTTTTTGAGCAACCCCGTCATCGAGGATTATCAGTTGGAAATCGAGTGAAATGAACTTCGCCGTCCTGCAATTTCCCGCCTCCAACTGCGACCAGGACGCCCTCCATGTCGTCAAGAATGTTTTCGGCCATTCCGCCCGGCTCCTCTGGCACAAGGACAAGTCCCTGGCCGGCTTTGACGCCGTCATCGTTCCGGGAGGATTCAGTTACGGGGACTATTTGCGCACGGGCGCCATCGCGCGGTTCAGCCCCATCATGGGGGCCGTGCGAACTTTTGCCGCGCAGGGCGGCCCGGTGCTGGGAATATGCAACGGCTTTCAAATCCTCTGCGAGGCCGGCCTGCTGCCGGGCGCCTTGATCCGCAACCGCTCCCTCCAATTCCGTTGCGAGCACATCTTCCTCAAGACCGCCGCGCGCGACACCCCCTTTTCCAACCAGATTCCCGAAGGCAAGCTGCTGCGAATTCCTATAGCCCACGGCGAAGGCTGCTACTTCGCGGACGACTCGACCCTGGAGCAACTCAAGACCGGCCGCCAAATCCTCTGGCAATATGTCAACGCCGCCGGCGAGCAGACCGACCAGTCCAACCCCAACGGCTCCCTGGAGAACATCGCCGGAATCTGCAACCCGGCCCGCAACGTCGCCGGCATGATGCCCCACCCCGAGCGCGCCAGCGAGCCGCTCCTGGGCAGCGTGGACGGCCGCTTGATTTTCGAGAGCCTCATCTCCTGGCTGCAAACCAAATCCGCCAAAGCCGCGTGACAAAAACCCATGAAAATCAGGGAAATCATCCCCAGCCCAATCCCAAAGGGATTGAATCCTCCAGCCCAGGGTCGGCCGATTCAGAGAGGCCTGCCCTGGGTTGCGGCATTGGAGAAAATCAACCCTGAAAGAGGTTGCATCTCCCTTCTGTTTCCGGGGAGCGCACAGCCCGCAAACATGCAGCCCGCAAACATGCAGCCCACACACATGCAGCCCGCACACATGCGGGCCATCCCGATGTTGTTCCATCTGGCCAGCCCTCTGTTGTTCCCTCTCTGTCGAGGCCCATCTAAACCTGATCGCCGTCCGTTCCCAACGCGCGCCTCGCACATATTGGCAGCCCCAAAGGGGCGAAATATAACAGCCCAGGGCAAAGCGAGTCTGCGAGCGTCGCCCTGGGAAAAGCGCGTCCTTTTGTCAAGCCCTGTAAGGGCGGCAGAACGTTCGCAGCGGTTTCCCGATTCCCTCGCCCCGCGCAGCGGGGACGGTAGGGCGAGACTCTGTCGAGCCGTGACTTCGTTCGGGGCAGGGAAACGGGCGCATCTCGGCACTGCCCCCATGCAAGCTTGTGGTTCCCTCGCCCCGCGCAGCGGGGAGAGGGTTAGGGAGAGGGGTTCGTTCCTTCCAACGGGGGCAGTGCCAAGACGCGCCAGTTGGGGACTTGGGCAGAGAAATGTCACGGCTCGACAGAGTCTCGCCCGACCGTTATTTTCTAAATTTCACATGAATACGCGTTACACAATTCTCATCGAGCGGGGGCCGAAGAACTTCAGCTCCTATGCGCCGGATTTCCCTGGCTGTGTTGCGGCGGCGGCCACGGAACAGGAGACACTGGCGCTCATGAAGGAGGCTTTGGAAATGCACATTGAGGACATGCGCGAGCGCGGCGAGCCAATCCCCCAGCCCAGCACCATGCGGGAAATTGAAATTGCGGCGTGAACTTGCCCTGACACCTCCATGCAGCCAAATTTTCCAACACCCCACAACGACCGCGAATACCGCCAGCTTGTGAAACAGCTCGACCGCCTCGTGGACGAAGTCGGCGAAGACGAAAACCATCCGCTCGCCTCGATGATGGAAGTCCTCGGCGTCCTCATCGAAAAATACGAGGAGGAAAATTTTGCGGAGCTGGGTTGAAGAATTAACCAAAAGGCACGGATATGGACATCGCATGGGACTCAAAAGGCGAATACAGGAAGAATATGCAACAATTCCTGCGCTGCGGGGGTGCACACAGCCAAGCAGCTAAAAAAGCGTGTGAGATTGAGAATAAACTTCGCTTGGGGATAGATGTTCGAAGTCAGACTACCGACCACGGAGAAAGCCGCATTAAGAACTGTATCAAGTATGATTTGGGCAACGGCTATCGGCTTGTGACTGTGCAGCAGGCAGAAGTTGTAGTTCTTGTTTATATCGGCGATCATGATTCAACTCAGAAGTGGCTAGCTAGACACGAGGGCCTTGTGGCTGTTGTTGACCAAAAATCCTGGAAAGTAGAGTTTACAACTCCGAATGCTCCTCAACCATGGCAGGTAGCGCCACCAACGAGCGTCAGCCTCAACAAAGCGCCATACTTATCGCAAGTCGAGGGGATAGATTGGAAAGCAACAATAAAATCAGCGGCAATTCGGTCATTCCTGGTACGGTTCGATCAGGATGTAGACAACCAGGAGCTGCTCGATATTCTTGAAGAGTTGAAGAAGGAGCAGGCAGAGGTAGCGGAGCTTTGCCTCGTAGTAATCAATCAGATCATGGCTGGCCAGATAGAGGCAGCTCAGGCAGCTATCGACCTCTACCTTGGTCGCTCCGTTGCAACCAGCGAGGCCACTCCGTTGACGGGAGAAATCCTGCGTGCGGAAGCAAATCAGGGTCGGTTTGTTGTGATCAATGACTTGAGTGAGGCCGAAGTCGCGCGCCTTTACGACCCGCTACGCTTTCGTGAATGGATGATATTCCTCCATCCTGGACAGCGCCGAGTTGTGGACGAGGAGTTCGATGGACCTGCGTTGCTTACAGGCGTATCAGGCAGTGGCAAGACCTGTGTTCTTATACACCGCGCAAGGAGATTGGCCCGCTTCTTCTCGAGCGACCGCATCCTAATTTTGACGCTAAATCGCAGCTTGGCGCGCCTTATTGAGAATATGGTCAGTGAATTGTGCATGGAGGGCGAGATGAGCCGGATTGACGTGAAGTCGTTTCATGACTACTTGTGCGAAGTTTTGAGCAGTCTTGATTGTGGCGCGTTTCTTCGACAATTGGCGGACTTCACGGCAATGGTAGCTGAGGTGGACGCGTTTCTTTCGAGCACGCCAAACGCCGAACGAACAAAAATGTTCAAGCCGCTTACGGAGCCGCAGCAAATGAATGCTTTTGACGAGTTCCTAGCCGAACCTGGCAACCCAGCAAAGGTCGAATTCGACCGGTTGGAAGTCTTTGTATTCAGCCAAGACCAAACGATTGACCTTCGTCGCTACCTGTTTGAAGAACTCGAACTTGTGCGCAGCGCCTTCACTTGCTACGATGGTTATCGAGGCTACTACGAATGTGTCGCGGCTGATTCGCTTGAGTTTAAGTATCAGCGCTCAGGACGCTCGATTGTTTTTGCGGAAAAGAGACGCAATGCAATCGTCGCAATACTCCGCGAATGGGAAAAGTTTCAGATTCGCCGCGGTTTCCTCGATTTGATGGGATTAACTCAAGCGGCGTTGTTTGCGACTGAGGAGCAAGGAGCGATACCAGACAAGTTTCGTTATCGAGCGGTCCTGGTTGATGAATTCCAAGATTTTTCAACTCTGGAGCTGTTGCTCTTAACCCGCATTCCGAAGTTTGCTGAGAACGGCCTCTTCCTGACTGGTGACTTCGCACAGAAAATATATGCGAAGGACTTAAACCTCCCGGCGATCAAACTGGGCCGAAACGAGCGAACAGATCGAATTATTAGACGCAATTTCCGCAATACTCGGCAGATATTGCTTGCAGCCCATGCTCTGATAACAGCGTATCCACCGCAACTTGCTGGTGGGGAAGAAGGCGGTACTATCATCGAGCCTGAATACGCAAGCCAGCCCGGTGCAACTCCTATCGCAACGAAAGCGACGGAACCTATACGGGCCGCTTGGCAGTATGCGGATGAATGGCTTCGTGGAGGTCATGTGCCTTTCACTGTTTGCATAGCGACAGCAAACCCTCATTCCATTTCAGTTGAAGCTATAATGCAGCAAATGCCTACCGGGGTTAAAGCTGACATTTTGACTGGTGATTACCTGCTGAGAGAAAAGTGGGATCGTATAGTCGTTGCAGATATCGCGACCGTTAAGGGATTTGAGTTTAGTCTGATCATTATTTGTGGTGTCGAGGAAGGCGTCTTTCCTCCAAAGGGCGTTCCGGCGGCAGAGCACTGGAGGGAAGCTCTGCGATTTTATGTGGCCATCACGCGAGGGCGTGATGAAGTGCGGTTCATTTACCAGAACGCGCCATCTGTTTTCCTAAGGGCCATGGCAGATAGAATCCAGTTCCAAATTTGGGAGACTCCCCCAGAGGCTGAACCTTTTGTCGAACCCAAAATCAAGCCAGAGGTTGATTCGCGAGCACCTGTTGTTGAGCGAGTCGGGGAGCCAACCGTCGAGGCGCTCGTTCAACCGATTGTTGAGGCTGTATCGGAAGTTCCCTCAGATGAAGCAGCAGTGGTCTCGAAACCCGACCCGATTATACAGCCCACGACCAAGGGTGGGCCGAGCGGCGGATTCTACGACCGCCACAACCCAGAGGTTATCAATGGAATTTTACTGGTGCCGATTCAATATGGTGCAAGTCAATGGGAGCTCGCGGTCGCTCTCGGATGCAGTCAAACAGCTGTCAGCATTGCCTGTCAAAGATTGGGGTGGTTCACGGCGCCGAATACGGCGTTGCCCGCCCACATCATCGAAGGGGTTTGTGACGACTTTCGGTGTGTGCCAAATCTTCTAAATCGATATTAACTACATGGCATTTAAAGCTGTTCCTTGTGATTGCCATAAACACTCTAGCACATTTTTTATAATACCATGAACGATCCCGCCATCACACCTGAATTGGTTGCCCAGCACAACCTCACTCCCGAGGAGTACGAGAAGATCAAAGCCATTCAGGGCCGCGCGCCCAGTTACACGGAGTTGGGCGTCTTCTCCGTCATGTGGAGCGAGCACTGCTCCTACAAAAACACCCGACCCCTGCTCAAGACTTTTCCCACCAAGTCGCCGCGCATCCTCGTCGGCGCGGGCGAGGAGAACGCCGGGGTCGTGGACATCGGCGACGGGCTGGCCATCGCCTTCAAAATCGAGTCGCACAATCATCCCAGCGCGGTCGAGCCGTTCCAGGGCGCGGCCACGGGCGTGGGCGGAATCATCCGGGACATTTTCACCATGGGCGCCCGGCCCGTTTGCGCGATGGATTCCTTGCGCTTCGGCCCGATCACGCCGCCGCCCGGCCCGCCCGCCGCCGCCGCGCCCGCCGCGCTGGCCAACAACCGCCGCCTCTTTGCCGGTGTGGTCAACGGCATCGCCCATTACGGCAATTGCTTCGGCATCCCCACCATCGCCGGCGAAATCTATTTTGACGAAACCTACGAGGGCAATCCCCTCGTCAACGTCTTCTGCCTCGGCGTTCTCCGCCACGAGCAACTCGCGCGCGGCGCGGCGAAGGGCGTGGGCAATCCCGTCTTTTACGTCGGCCCCGCCACCGGCCGGGACGGCCTGGCCGGCGCCGCCTTCGCATCGAAGGACCTGACCGAGGAAACCGCCAGCCAGCAGCGCGGCGCGGTGCAGGTCGGCGATCCCTTCATGGAAAAACTTGTTTGCGAAGCCTGCCTGGAACTCCTCGCCACCGGTGCCGTCGCCGGAATCCAGGACATGGGCGCGGCGGGCCTGACCTGCTCCACCTGCGAGACCGCCGCCCGCGCCGGCACCGGGATCGAAATCGAGCTGAACAAAGTCCCGCGGCGCGCCCCGGACATGACCCCCTACGAGATCATGCTGAGCGAGTCCCAGGAGCGCATGCTCATCATCGTCCACGCCGGCCGCGAGGAGGAGGTCAAAATTATATTTGACAAATGGGACCTCCCCTGGGCCTTGATCGGCCATGTGACCGGCACGGGCCGGATGGTCGTCAAATCCGAAGGCCGCGTGGTGGTGGACATCCCCGCCAAAAAACTCGCCGACGAGGCCCCGGTCTATCACCGCGAATCCCGCGAGCCGGCCTACTTGAAAGTCGTCCGCGAATTCACTCTGGCCGCCCTCCCTGACCCGCAGGACCCCACACCCGCCCTCGGCCGCCTCCTGGCCTGGCCGGGCATCGCCTCCAAAAATTGGGTCTGGCGCCAATACGACCACATGGTGCGCGACGGCTCCGTCGTCTGCCCCGGCTCCGACGCCGCCGTCATTCGGATCAAGGAAGATTCCCTGCCCGTCGGCGCCGGCGCGGACGCCCGCCCCGCCGTGGAAAAACTCATCGCGCTGACCGTGGACGGCAACGCCTCCTACGTCTTCCTGGACCCCTACGAGGGCGGCAAGATCGCCGTGGCCGAAGCCGCCCGCAACCTGGCCTGTTCCGGCGCCGTTCCCCTGGGTGCGACCGACAATCTCAATTTCGCCAACCCGCACGATCCCGGGCTTTTCTGGCAGTTGCAGGAATCCGTCCGCGGCCTGGCCGACGCCTGCCGCGCCTTCCGCGTGCCGGTGACCGGCGGCAACTGCAGCCTCTACAACCAAAGCCCCAACGGCCCCATTGACCCAACCCCGACCGTCGCCCTGGCCGGCCTGATCGAAAAGCCCGAACACATCACCACCCAGTGGTTCAAGGACGAGGGCGACGTCATCCTGCTGCTCGGAGATATTGTTGACAAATCCGACCCGCTCCTGGGCCTGGGCGGCTCCGCCTGGCTGCGCCAAATCCACGGCCTGAAGACCGGCGCCCCGCCGCGCTGCGACCTGGAGAAGGAGCGCCAACTGCACAACACCCTGCTCGGTTTCATCTATTCCGGCCTGGTGAAAAGCGCGCACGATTGCAGCGAAGGCGGACTGGCCGTGGCGCTGGCCGAAAGCTGCGTCTCCCGCCAAATCGCCCGCGACACCCCGCGCCTCATCGGCGCGCAAATTGACTTGTCGCCCTTCTGGGACGTGCGCCTGGACGCCCTCCTATTCGGCGAGACGCAAAGCCGCGTCCTCATTTCCGTCGCCCCTCTGGACGCGATCAAAGTGCTGGAGCGCGCCAGAATCATGGAAACCAGCGCCGTCAGACTGGGCGTTGTCGGCGGCGCCGACCTGGCGATCAAAACCCACGCCGCCCAATTCCAGTGGCCCGTGGCCGAACTTCACGCCCAATGGTGGAACGCCATCGCCAACGCGATGCGGTAGCCTGCGCCCCCTCCTACCATTTGCCCGTTTGCCCCGCCAGCAGCCTCCGCATCCCCCGGCTCGATTTCAGCGGGCTGACCAGCGCCAGGTTGAACTGCGCCGGCCTGAGAAACTCCCGCGCCGCCGCCCGCACCTCCGCCGCCCCGACTTCCCTCAATCGCTGCTTGACACGCTCCGGCGGGAGGATTTTCCCGTAGCCCAGCCACTGTTCCCCGGCCCACATCATTTGGTTCTCGCTGTTTTCCAGGCTCAAATCAAGCTGCCCGGTCAAATAATCCCGCGCGCGCCCCAGCTCGGCCGCCGGCACCAGTTCTTCCGTCAACCGCCTCAGCTCCCGCACAATGATTTTCAGCGCCTTCTCAAGATTGCCCGCGTCCAGCCCCGCCGAGACCACCAGGTCCCCCGTGTCGTCGAAAAAACTGTTCGCGCTGTAAATCGAATACGCCAGCCCCTGGTCCTCCCGCACCGTTTGGAAGAGCCGCGAACTCATGTTCTCCCCCAGCACCGCGTTGAGCAGCCGCAGCGCGAACCGCCGCTCGTGATGCCGCGAGCAGGCCCGCACCCCGAAGGCGATCTGCGTCTGCTCCGTCTTCTTGGTGTGGAGGCGCGTGACCGGCGCCGTTTGCGCCGACGCGGCGGGAAGAAACCGCGCGCGCGGCCCGCGCCGAAATTTCCGCGCGTAACCCGCCACCGCCCTGACCACCCGCCGGTGTTTCACGCGTCCCGCCGCCGCGATCACCGTGCCCGCGGCCGTGTAGCGGCTTCTGTGATACTCCACTATCTGCCCGCGCGAAATCGCGTCCAGGGTCTTTTCCGTGCCGGTGATGGACCGCCCCAGCGGCTGGCCCGGCCAGAGCGTGGCGTTGAAAAGCTCCTGCACATGTTGTTGCGGCTGGTCCAGGTACATCGCCAGCTCCTCCTTGATCACCTCCCGTTCCTTCGCGATTTCCGCCTCCTCGAACGTCGAGTCCAGATACATGTCCATCAGCACGTCCAGCAATTCATCCAAATGGTCGTGCCGCGCCTTGGCGTAGAAACAACTGTGCTCCTCGCTCGTGAAGGCGTTCAGGTAGCCCCCGATCCCCTCCACCGCCTGCGATATGTCTCGCGCCGTCCGCCTCCGGGTCCCCTTGAACAGCAGATGCTCGATGAAATGGGAAATCCCGCTCTCCTCCTCCGCCTCGTGCCGCCCGCCCACCGCGGCCCAGATCCCCACGCTCACGCTCGCCATGTGCGGCATTTCCGCCGTGGCCACCGTCAATCCGTTCTCGAGGCGTGTGACTTGGTACATGTTGCTTTTGGGCAAGGGGCTGACGTCCCGCCTCTCACATCGTTTTGGGCGCCGACTCCGGCGGCCCGACCCGCCGCATGTAATCCAAAATGATGTGCACCGCCTCGTGCGGGTCGTCCGTCACAGTCACCAGGTCCAGGTCGTTCGGGCCGATGAACTTCCCCTTCTCCACCGTCGTCTTGGCCCAGCGCAGCAACCCGCTCCAGAAGTGGCTTCCGAACAGGATCAGCGGGAAGCGGGGGATCCGCTGCGTCTGCACCAGCGTCAGCACCTCGAAGAACTCGTCCAGCGTCCCAAACCCGCCCGGCAGATAGATGAAGGCGACGCTATACTTGACAAAGCACACCTTGCGCGAGAAAAAATAATGAAAATGGATCGGCACATTGGCGAACCGGTTGCCCTTCTGCTCGAAGGGCAGCTCGATGTTCAACCCCACCGATTTGCCCCCGCCCTCCGCCGCCCCGCGGTTGGCCGCCTCCATGATCCCCGGCCCGCCCCCGGTGATGACCGCCAGGTTGTTTTTGGCCAGCTCCTTTGCCATCGTCACGGCCGCCTTGTAGGTGGGATCGCCCGGCGGGGTGCGCGCCGAGCCAAAAACCGTCACCGCCGGCCCCACCTGCGAGAGCAGCTCGAACGATTCCACGAACTCCGCCATGATCCGAAAAATCCGCCATGGATCCTCCTTCGTAAATCCTGCCACTTGATTGTTCATTGCCGGAGTCTAGGCGGGAATCCGCAAATTCAAACCAAAAAATCGCGCCCCGCCTTCCGTTCATTCCCTCCTTCTCCTAATGCTAATCTTAA
>JBEKAN010000101.1:0-12260 GCA_050015895.1 Verrucomicrobiota bacterium | reverse complement strand
AAGTCGCGGCCGGAGACCGGCCCCGCGGCGCCGATGAGGGTCGCAATTTGTGCCGCAGTGTTGATCGGCAAATCGGTGCGGCAGGGACGCGTTTCCACAAGGACCCCCGCCTCCGGTCTCCAACTTCCGGCTGCGGTTGGCAAAGTGGTGTCGAAACAGACATAGTAGGTCTCCCCTCCGCTGGAGGTGTCGAAACAAATCCGGGTCGCCTCGCCTGGGGCGGACCATATCGCTTGGAAGGCCACGGGTTTGCCGTCGGCGTCAAACAGGCCGAACCTGCTGGGAGCGCTCCAGCAAGGGGCGATGTCCACCACACCCACCTTGGCGGGCCAGTCGGATTGGGCGGTTTTCTCCAGGCGCAGTCGAATCGGTGCGGTGGTCAAGGGGGAATTCTGGGCGCAAAGAAGGCCTTGCGGCAAAAGCCCGGCGAAAAACGCCAGCAGCGTCCACGCCCGTCGCGCCCGGAATTTCCTTCTTGGGAAAGTCATAAATCCGGCCAAGTTGCCTGCACAAGACTAACCCCGGACCCCAAGAAAGTCATGGGGCTTCCCGGTAATTGGCACATTATGGATTCGCCGGGGCGGTTCCCCTGAGAGAGGGGCCTTTGATATAGTGGCTGGCGAAGTCGAAAAACGCGGGCCAATTCGGCTCGTCGGTGTGTCCGCCGGAATGCTGGCGGAAGGCGATGTCGCCCGCGATGAGGGCGGTTTCAATGGGAGGGAAATTGGTGGTGCCCAGGTCCTTCCCGCCCAATAGTTTGTAAACGGGACCCGCGCCTGCGGCGGCCTCGAACATGCCCTTGGGGTCCGCCCAGGCGTCGTTCGTGCGGCCTTCCGCTCTGCCGCCGCCGATGAAGACAGGACGGGGGGCGCAGAGGGCGAGTAGTTCGTGGGCGTCCACAGGCAGGTCCGCCGGGGTGAGGGGGCCGGCGTATTTGAGGAAATTTCCGGCCATCCAGTGGTATTCGCTCCGGCCCGCCACATTCTCAAGGGCCTCGCCAAAATTGCGCCGGTGAATTCTCGCCCCGCCTTCGCCGGAAGAGCTGCTGTAGGCGATGGCAAAACGCGCGTCATAAGCCATGGCCACAGCCGTCGCTTTGCCCCAGCGGGAGTGGCCTTCGATGCCGACTTGCCTGGCATTGACGGCCTTGTCGGTTTCAAAGTAGTCCAGCGCGCGGCTGGCCCCCCAAGCCCAAGCGCGCAAGACGCCCCAATCCTCCAAGCCGCGGGGTTGGCCCTTGTTGACCAGGCCGATGATGCCTTGGGTGAGCCCCGCGCCGTTATCCGCCTGGATGGAGCTTGTGCTCAGGGTCGCGTAACCCCAGCCATTGGAAAGAGCAAGGGTGTGCCAAGGCGGGCCGCCGGCGGCGGAAGCTCCGCCCACACCACCCGGGCGCGCGACCGGGGCGTTGGAGCCGGCCAAACCGTTGGTGCCTCCCTGCCGCCCGCCCGGGCCGCCGCCCGCAGGGCCTCCCGGAGCAGCTCCGCCGGCCAAGACCATCATCACCGGGCAAGGTCCGCTGGCGTTGGCGGGAAGAGTCAAGGTCAAGGCTATATTGACGGTGATCTGCGGACAGGCTGAATTGTCCACATGACCGACCAGACTTTTGGTGATGGTGGGTATGTTGCCGTTCATCCCATTGACCACGGCTGCAACCTCCCAAGTCACTTTGGGAGTCATCTTGGGAACGCGCCCATAAATTTCGCGGTCGAAATCCTCGACTATTTCGGGGCGGCGCAGGTTCCACCAGACATCCGGGGTGGTGACTTCTTGGCCGTTTTTCAACAACAGCGGGTCCGGCAGGGAGGGATGGGGATTGGCCTTGGACTCGTCATAGTTGGGTGGGTTGGTGGGCTGGGGGTTCCTGTTATCCGCTCCGGGCCGCAGGGATGTGATGTGAAGAAGATCCATCATCCGTTGATGATCTTGATCGGCGGTCATTTGGACCGGGGGTGGCAACCCGCCGGGGGCGGATTGAGCGGACGCGGCGCCCGCGCGCTCCGAGAGGACCACCACCAAAGTCAACAGAAACCAGGGAGGCAAAGACGGGAGAGTTTTCATAGTAGGAACAAGTCAGGTTGCGCATCAAGCGCGGACGATTGATAATAAGGACATTGGCCGGAGAGAGTCACCCGTGCGAGGCGGATGTCAAGCCGGATGTTGGAACCGAAGACTCTGCTACATTGCCAGCTTTCAGGAAAAATTCCTTTATTTGGACCGGGATGACTGCGGCAGTGTCGGACCTGTTTGTCGGCTGGAATACAATGGAGCCGGGAAGCCTTGGAGCTTTGCCATCCACAAATACTGTTCCACTTCACGATAATCTTCTCCCGGATTTTCGTGAAGCGGAACACCATTGTTTTCATGCGAGTCCTTTCACGTTTCCTTCATCCGGATGTCGCGGCGGGCAATCTCAGCCGCCCAATCCCTTCCAAAATGGCCCGGAACAACTTTCGCGGCGCCGTCACTTCCGCCATCCGGGAGTCCGCGAACTTGACAGCCGGCTCCAGAATGAACTGAACCCGGCCTGCGCCGGGGAGCCGAGGCGGAGTGAATTTTTTTTGATTGATTCAAACCGTCCGGCATGGGAGCATGCCTCACAGCATGATTGCCGGGATTTGTGCCGGCGAGCCGATGTAAATTTAACGTCTAAATGGACTCAGATTCACATAGCATTGAAATACCAAGAGAGAGAGCCAGCCGAACGCCGGCGCCATCCAGGCTCCCCAGCCGCCCGCTCTCGGCCCTGACGGCCTCACACTCACGCCCCCGCAACGCGCCGAAATGGCCAAGAACTGCGATCCATTTCTCAAACTCGGCTGCGACATCGGGCATGGCAAAGCTGTTTGACACCGCCAAGCTCCTTTCATTCCGTGGCGGCCCAATGTGCTGCCCGCCTCCCCCGGCGCCAACCGCGCGCGCTCATGCCAGCCTGGGGCAACGCCCCAGGAACCGATTCGCAAACCCGCCAAGGGCTGAAAGCCCGTCCCATCAGACGTCCTCTCCTCCGCATGGGAGGACAAGGCACCAGTGCAAGGTGCGCATGGATTATCGGGCGGAGTTGATCAGGAGATTGCGCCGCGATGGCTGGCGGGAGGCGTGACCCGCAAACCGGCCCCGGAGGCGGCGCGGCTGTTGCCCGGGCCAGATGGACCAAATCAGAGCGTCCGGAAGGTCACGAGTCCCCCATCACCGTGACCGCAATCGTGCGCCGGCGCGGTTTGATGTCGCACTCAAGATGAAAGATTTGCTGCCACGTGCCCAAAACCAGCTTGCGATCCAGGACGGGCACGGTGAGCGAAGGGCCAAGCATCGTCGCCTGCAAATGGGAATGGCCGTTGCCATCGTGCCAGGCGTGTTCGTGCCCGTAATCACGGCTCGGCGGAACCAGCCTGTCCAAGATGTTTGGCAGGTCCTCCTGGAGACCCGGCTCCATTTCAATGGTGCCAATCGCGGCGGTGCTGCCGACGTTGAAAACATGAACAATGCCGGACCGGGCGCCGGATTCGTTCACGATCCGGGCCACCTCGTCGGTGAGGTCGTGCATCTCCTTGTGTCCGGCGGTTTGAACCTGGATTTCTCGTTGATAGGTCATGCCGTGGTTTATATCCAAGCCGCCGTCCAAGCGAGGTTTTCCTGCGGGCATTATTACAACCCCGCCCCGCCTGGCCCCGGTCCCGGTGCTGCCGCCAGCCGCAAAAGGTCGTGTAATGAACCCCGTGCTGGCGGGCGAAATCTGCGGCGGACAATCCGCTGCGGTCAAACGCCGCGAGAAGTTGAGCGCGCTGGGCGGCATCGCTGCGGGGGGCGCGACCACGTGGAGAAACTCTGTTTTGCTTCATGGCCGTGTTTTTACCACGGCCCGCTGACAACCAATAGGGGGACCCTCCTTTACCGCTTACGCCTGGGAGGGCAAGGCACCAGCGCAAGGGGCGCATGGATTATCGGGCGGAGTTGATCAGGAGATTGCGCCGCGATGGATGGCGGGAGGCGTGATCCGCAAACCGGCCATCTCCGGGCACTCGTTTCGGATCCCTGCATCTCAACGCAAATCCAGCCGCCGGAACAACCAGACCTTCACCCAATCCAGACAACTGAAATAAATCCCCCCGATCATGGCGATAGCAAGCAGGAGCAATGGTTGGATTGCCGGCATGAGAATGCCCCCGAGCACGAACGCCGCCATAACGCCCAGGCCCAATATCGAACTCCCAACCAGGAAACGGCTCGGCGGCGAGTGCCAGAAGTGTCCGCGTTCGCGCAGCAGATAAACGCCTGCCTGTGAACTTAAAATCAACGCGGCGAACGTCAGCGTCTGCAAATGGCGCATGTCCAAACCAAGCATAAAGTGGCCAAACAGGAAAACGCCCAGGGAAAACACCAGTTTACACACGGCAAGCGTCGTGGCGCAGACAAGGACGCCCCGCGTGTTCCAGCGGTTGGGACGAAGCGAGAATCCCATCCGGTCGGTTGAAATGGACATGGTGAGGAAATCGTTGAGAAACAGAATGAGCACCATGAGCATCGGCGTGAGGGGCTTGTGGCGGGTCAGGAGGAATCCAATCACCAACAGTGCCATCATCTCAATTTTTTTGATGAGCATGTTGAGGGTGTAGGTGATGATGCGCTGAAATACGCGCCGGCTTGTTTCAATGGCCGGCAACACGCCGCTCAGTCCCGGCGCGGTTAACACCATCGCCGCCGCGGCTTTGGCCACGTCCGTGGCATTGGCCACCGCCACCCCCGCTTCCGCCTGGCGCAGTGCGGGAGCATCGTTGACGCCGTCACCGCTCATGCCGACCACCTCGCCACGCCGTTGAAAGGCGCGTACCAGCTTGAATTTGTCCTCGGGAAACACGCCGGCAAACACGCTGCAATCCAGCGCGTCGCCTCGAAGGTCCCCGCGCAACTTCTCCGGCGGGCAGACCTGGGCCGGGATGCCCACCTGCCCGGCCACACTCTGCGCGGTGAGAGCGTTGTCACCCGTCACCATCACGATGCGGACGCCGGCGTCGCGAATCGAACTTACCACCGACTTGGAATCGTTGCGCACCGCGTCTTCAAGTCCAATCAAACCGACGAATTGCAGGCCCGCGGCTTCTCCCGCTCCCACGGCCAGCACGCGCTGCCCGCGCCCAATGATGGATTGGGCCTGTGCCTGCCAGACCGTTTCCGGCACCCCAGCCATTTTGCCGATGACAGTGGGCGCACCTTTGACAAAGCGCTCTTGACGGCCGCTTTTGTCGCGATACAGGGCCTCGGCCCGCTTCGTCGCCGGGTCGAATGGTTTGAATTCAATCCGCTCCATATCACCATCTCGCCAACCTCGATCGGTGGCGGCCTTGATAATCGCGCCATCCACAGGGTCCAGTCCGGCCGGGTCGCTGGCCCGCGCCGATGCGCGAAACAGGTCGGCTTCGGTGAAACCCGGCGCTGCCCAAGTCGCATTCACCGTGGCCTCGTTTCTGGTCAGGGTTCCAGTTTTGTCGCTGCACAACACCGTCATGGAGGCGATATCGTGCAAGGCGCTCAGGCGCGTGATCAAGACGCCGCGTTTGGACAACTCCATCGAACCCAGCGCGGCGGCGAGCGTGAAAGTCGCGGGCAGGGCGACCGGAATCGAAGCGAGCAAAATGGCCAGGAGCAGCGGCAGAACATATTCGATGGACATGCCTTGCAGGTGGGCGTAGCCGGTCACGATCACCACCA
Source organism: Verrucomicrobiota bacterium (assembly GCA_050015895.1). Lineage (GTDB taxonomy): Bacteria > Verrucomicrobiota > Verrucomicrobiia > Limisphaerales > Palsa-1400 > JBEKOF01. The sequence goes on along the minus strand of JBEKAN010000101.1, from coordinate 6,551 downwards.
TCGCGCCGTTCACCACGAACAGGTTCCTGACCACAGCCACGATTTCGTGTTCCTGCCGGTTGGCCGAACCCGCGGTGCGGACCAGTTCGGCGGTCTTGCCGAAGAAGGTGTGGGCGCCGGTGGCGGTGACTTCCCCTGTCGCTTCGCCGCCACGGATCATGGAACCGGCATAAGCCACTTTGCCCGGCTCGACCGAAACCGCAGCCGATTCACCCGTGAGGGCGGACTGATCGGCGAGCAGCGATCCTTCCTCCACTTTCACATCTGCGGGCACGATGCTGCCCTGGCGCAGGTGGATGACGTCTCCTGGAACAACTTCCTCCGCCGGCAACGTGGTCCACGAGGCGTCCCGGCGGACACGTGCCTGCACGCGCAATTGCTGACGCAGCAGAGTCAGCGCTTTCTGCGCGCGGCCTTCCTGCAACAAGCTGAGCACCGCGTTCAAAACGAGCAAGCCGCCTATCACGGCGGCCTCGACGTTCTCGCCGAGAAAGAGTTGGATGATGATGGAAGCCTCCAGAAGCCAGGGAATGGGCGCCCAAAAGCGCCTGATGAACTGCTTGCATGGGTGGGGCTTTTCCTCGACGACCGCGTTCGGACCGAACTGCTGCAACAGTCTATGTGCTTCGGCAGTGCTCAGGCCGCGGCAATTGCGGCTGGCGATGGCCGACGCGAGATTCCACTCGCTCGCACCAGCGACCGCGACACTGGTCGTCGCGCTTTGTTCCGGCGTATCGCTGCCCGCAGTTGGAATCCCCGTCCGTTTCATGTTGTTGCTTTCAGGGATTCCCCGATCACACCGGATTCATGGAAACGAGCGTCCGAAGTTTCTCGAGTGAAAATTCAGACGACCGGCATAACGCAACGATCTGTTCTTCTCGCTGGCTAATTTCGGAGGCCACAGCCGGCACTTTCGCGGCGAGGTCAATCGGAATGGATTGCACGCCGTGGATGTCCCCGTGAAGCAAGTCCCCGGATTTGATTTTCAAGCCTCCAATTTCGACCTCCCCTCCCATTTCCACAACGTGAATATAGGCGTGCGAGACGCAGATGCTGCCGGCAAAGACCGGAAAGGCCAAACTCCCGATCGCCGGAATATCGCGCACAGAACCACTGGTGACAGCGCCCGCGCAGCCCAGCGCCCGCGCGATGTTGGTGTGGACCAACCCCAGAAAGGAACCCGCCCCCCGCCGCGTGGCGCAATCTTCCACCACAATCACGCGGGGCGCGGGCACAGAGAGGATGTAGTCCCACCAATCGGTCCGGTCAGGATAAATGCCGGAAGCGGCGGGAGGCATTGATCCCCGGATTTTAACAGTCGCGGCGAACCCGACCATCGGTGGAAGGCGCGGAAAAATGGCGCGAATGGAGTTGTCAACAAAGCCTTCGTTGCGCAGCCGTTTCTGAAATGTTTCAATCGCGTTGGCCAGGGTGCAGGCGTCCAGCCGGCGAAGCGCTTCCAACTGCTCAGGCGTTAAAGGGGTTGCGGCAGGTTTCATGGTTTTTCTTCCTGGCCTTTCAGTTCATTGTTCCTTTTCGGAGGTTTCCTGGTCACGATTGGTGATTTTGATGAATTCATGCGATTTTTTGTTTATGCAGACAGCAACCTCGCTGGCTATGCCCCTTATTACTTTACGGTATCGACATTAACGGACCATGAAAATAACATTAAAATCTGAGAGCAGGAACAGTGCAAATGAAACCAATGTAAGGTCCCAAGACGCGACTCCACGCCGGCCATTGGCAGCGCTGAAGTCACTTCCACGGAAAGGGCCGGGTTGTTATCTGTGACCGCCTCCTCCTCCATGACCGCCTCCGCCACCCCCACGGAAGCCGCCGCCTCCTTCATGGAAACCTCCACCACCACCGTGGAAGAAGCCGCCAATACTATGGAACCATCCTCCACTCCGGGCACTCGGGTTGAACCCATTTCCACTGCGCGAGCTTCCCAATGAGGAAGTTGCCCCTCCCGCTCGCTGCCAGGCTCCTCCGGAAACACTCTGCACCCGCGCGCTCTGCCCCGCGGCAAGCTGCCCCGTCCGTGAATTATAAGCCCGGCCGTAGTCGCCAGCCAAACCCTGGCGGTTAGGCCCGCCGAAACCGCCGCCGTCAAACTGTCCGTGTTGGTGGTAAATATCGGCACCGGTATGAGCCCACTCGCCGCTTCCGTGGCTTCCCCATCCGTCGTGATCGTGCCAGTGCCGATAGCCTCCCCACCATGCGAACGGCGGATAGCAGCCCCACCAACCGAAACCGCAATCAAATCCCCAACCCCACCACGGCGTCCAGCAATCGTCGAAGCCCCAGCCCCATGTTACAGGCTCGCCGTACCACTCGGCTCCGATCCAGGGCGGGTAATCATACCCGGTGCCATAGACAACCGTCCCGTCATCCGCCACCTCCGTGCCCAGGTAGCCGGGAGTGTAACCCTCGTAAACGACATCAGGGGTTGATCCATACACATGAACGAATGTGAGGTAATGCAACGGTGATGTTGTCGGAATCGTATAGATCACCTCAGGAACAGAAGCGGCCACTATCCATGGACCATTGGCTGAGGTTGAAGTGTACCAGATGCCATTCTGGCAGGCGTACCAGGATTGCGGGTCCACCTCAATGATCGGCGTGGCGCTGTTGACCACATAGTAGAGCGGCGTGCCTTCGATCGGCGCCAGCTTGATTGCGCCGTCAATCTGCGAAGCTCGCATCTGGTTGGTACGGGCCACCGCAGTGCTTTGAGGAATGCTGTTTGCGATCAGCATTTCTTCCGCCTGCCTTGTTCCCGGCACGCTCGCCTTCACGTTCTCCTTTGGGCTGGCGTCGGGAATGTTCGCGAAATCAGGCGGCAATTGATTGCCCGGCACAAACTGCCAGGGGCCTTCCAATGACGGCGCGCGATACCAGCGCCCGGCAATCAAAAGGTAATTCTGCTGGTCAGTCAGCAACTCGAACACATTGCCGGAAGTATTTTCCGCGTAGAGCAGTTCCGTGCCTGGAATGGGCGCGAACCGGGGCGGCCCGCTGAAGGTGATGAGTTCGGTGGGACCCGCCGCCACGCAGACGTCCGGAGCCGGGGACCCGATCAACGAAGGCATCTTGTGCGTGCCCGTATCCCGCTCTCCTGGCAGCAAGTCCGCCTGCCCGGCATCCACGGCCAGCTCTTCGGCCACGTTGGCTCCGGCCGGCCCCCGGCTCGCGACGGTCCACGGGCCGTCGAGCGAAGGTGCTTGGAGGTAACCATCGAAAAGGTGCAGGTAATAGTGGGCGGATGTGTCCTTGAGCAGCAACAGGCGGGTGTTGATCACGCGTTCCAGCGTGGTGCCCGGCACGCGCCGCCAGACGGGCGGGCCGTCCACGTAAACCAACACGGTCGGCCGAGTGGCAATAATGATTCGCGGCGGGGTATTGTTCAGGGATTCTGCCTTCGGATGTTGCCCCGCGATGTTGAGGCTTGCCTCCAGGCGAGACAGCGAAACCGGCTGCGCTCGCATTGGAAACTCCTGCCGCAGCAATGCCAAATAAACCTGTGTCTGGTCGGAAGCGGAAGGAAAATCGCAGTTTGAGATCTTGACGGCTGCCAGCCTGGCGGCGCCCGTGCTTTTGTCCGCCAGAGTGATGGCGCTGAACGAAAACACGCCGTAGGTTGGCTGCGACTGGCCGAGCGGCTGAACACCCACCGCACTGCGAGCCGTGACCTCGTGGCCGTCCCACGAGTCAATTTGCGGATCGAAAATGATGCATCTCATTGCGCCGTTGTTGAACACCACAGGCCACAGGTCGGCGACCGGCGATCCGACTATCATCCGTTGGGCGGTGTTTCTCGTGGCGCAGGATGAAAATAGAGCGGCGGAACCAATCACGAAGGCCAGGAGAATCACACGCTTCATAACACGTCCTCCTCAGCACTGCCTGACCATCAGGAAAATGCCCTTTCCGACTGGCACACCCGGATCTATGTGACGATTTGAGTTCATCTTGCTCTCCAATACACTCGACGACCCTGCAACCGGACCGTCTATTATAATGGACGTGCCGGACATTAACCGGTGATGAAAATATCATTAAATTCGCAGCTGCGATGGGAATCCCTGCGGTTGCTGCTCATCCCGTCCTTTGCATCAACCTCCCCGCACTGGCGATTCCTTTTTTTGGCGGCTTCGACCGTGTTGGGTTGTGTTGGTGAAATCATCTGCCACAAGTTTGGCCCGCGATTTTCCGGGCGCGGGCGAGCGAGCCGAGATCGAAGACATTCTTGTAGCCCATGATTTCCAATTGCCGTTTGGCGATTCCGCTGCGACCGCCGCTCAGGCAATGCAGGAGCAACACATGACTCTTGTCCTTCACGCGGCAAGGCAGGCTTTCGCGCAGTTCGCCCAGCGGAATGTTCACCGCGATCGGAACATGCCCACTGCGGTATTCCTCCGGCGAACGCACATCAATTACCAGGGCGCCCTGCGCGAGATCTTTCCGGGCGGCTTCCGCCGAAATGAAAGCGAGCCGTTTCCAGACAAAGAACGCTCCGATGACGACTCCGGCGATGATGGCAACGGTCCAGTTCACAGCTTTGCTGCAAAAATTGTTTCAACCGCCATTTGTGGTGGTCGCGGTCTTCCAGGTGCGAAATGATCCGCTCAAGTTGCGCGCGCGGAAACCGTGCTGCGTCAGAATCCGGCACGCGAAATAGGAGCGCTGCCGGCTCTGGCAATGCACAATGAATTCGCGGTCGCGCGGCGGTTCGCCGCCCAGATTTCCAGCCCTGCAAGACGGCGCGGATGGCTTCGTCACTCGCCGCCGGTTATCACCGTGTCCTCATGCTCGTAACCCGGCGCGCACCAGCACAGCAGCCGCAAGACATCCGAACCCGTGTTCCAGAGCTTGTGCCGCACCAGGTCCATGCCGATGCTGATCGTGGAGGACTCCCCACTGGGCAGGTTCCGGAAAGATTTCCGGAACCTGCGGCGTCGATCCATCAGGGGACGCCACCGCGCCTATCCATCACGACCGCGCGCGGGAGATGCCAACATTGGAATAGAGAAATCGCTTCCGCCCGGTCATTCAATTATTGAATGCAAATGTAAGTCTTTGCCCTGCAAGGTGTTGCAATTGGATTTCACGAATTCCCCGGGCCAAAACCAATCTATGCCGGCAATGATGAATTGAATTGCGCCGGGGAATTGAATGCATTCACAAGTGGCTGCGAGACAGGTATTTACATTCCAATACACCTCGAATTGAATTCCAAGGTAGTTGCCAATGCGCCGGAAATGCAGTATGTCAATCTGCCCGGAGCTGCGGACGCCACCACGACATGGACGGTGGTGGATTTCTTCAAGTTGAGGTCCGGAGACAATCGGGGCAATGAGTGCTATGGCTCAGTTCTTCACGGCGGGCGCCGCGAAGTATTTGGAGGCGTAATCGAGGAACACCGGCCAGTCGGGAATATCCGTGTGGGCACCCACATGCTCGCGGAAGGCAACATCACCCGAGATCAATGGGACATTCGGCACCGGCATCTCGGTCGCGCCCAGGTCGTTTTTGCCGAGCAGACGGTAGACTGGCCCGGCACCTACGGCGGCGAGGAATTCACCACGCGGGTCAGACCAAGGGTCCTGGGTGGCGCCGGTGACGAAGGCCGGGCGCGGGGCGACAAGGGCGATCAGCTCGTTCGAGTCCACAGGCAGATCGTTCCAATGGCCTCCATACTTGCGGAAGCTGGCGGCCATCCAGTAGGAGCCAGCGATATTGTCGGTCGTCTCGCCATAGTTGCGACGGAAGAGCTTGGCACCCCCTTCGCCGGAGCAACTGGCATACACGATCCCCCAGCGCTGATCCTGCGCAGCGGCCCAGAGCGCGGTTTTGCCCCAACGCGAATGGCCCTCTACTCCCAGTCGTTTCGTGTCAACATCCTTGTCGGTTTCAAAATAGTCAATGGCCCGGCTCAAGCCCCACGTCCAGGCGGTCAGAGTACCCCACTGGTCGGCACTCGGACGTGGCTGGCCCTTGTTGACGAGGCCGATGATGCCTCGAGTCAGACCCGCGGCACTGTCCTGTTGCACACTGCTGGTATTGTACGTGGCGTAGCCCCAGCCACGGGCAAGCACCTGCTGCATGGGAGTAGGGCCGGCAGGACCGCCCCCGCCGCGATTGGCGGGAGGAGCCCCAGGTGCGTTGACCGCAGCCGGCGCTGCGGCGGGGGGAGTGCCTCGGGCCGCCGGAGCCGCGCCCCGCTGGGGACCTCCAGAACCACCGGAAGAGACAACCACCATCACCGGCACCGGAGCTGTGGCCTTGGCGGGGAGCGTTAAAGTAATCTCGATGGACGGGGTCGCCTCCGGGTAGGCGGAATTGTCAATATGCCCTATGATCGTCTTCGTCCTCACTGTGTCTGTCTCGCGGGTGGTCACTTCCCAGGTGATCTTGGGTGTGTTCCCAGGAATCCGGCCGTAAACTTCGGCATAAAAGTCCTCCAATATCTCCGGTCGGCGCTGCTTCCACCATGAGTCGGCATCTTGCACACGCTGGCCATTTTTCAAGACCAGCGCATCGGGGAC
>JBEKAN010000100.1:0-12261 GCA_050015895.1 Verrucomicrobiota bacterium | reverse complement strand
CTTGCCGCCCTGGTCTTTGCTCGTTTCAAGGCCACCGAAAACGGCAAGGTCACCATTGACCGCTGGAAGATCACCATGCCCGTCGTCGGCAAGGTCGTCCGTCTCCATCTTTTCGGCCAGTTCTCCCGCACCCTGGCCACCCTCCTGGAGAACGGCGTGCCGGTCCTCAAGGCCCTGGAGATCACCGAGCAGATCATTCCCAACCGCATCATCAAGCAGGCCATCGCCAATACCCGCCAGGAAGTCACCGACGGAAAAACCATCTCCCAGCCCCTGGCCCGCAGCAAAGTCTTTCCCCAGTTGATGGTGGACTTGGTCAAAATCGGCGAGGAAACCGGCGACATTCCCGCCGCCCTGGGCAACTTGGCCGAGACCTACGAGAGCGAGCTAAACATCGCTCTGCGCGTCATGACCAGCATGATCGAGCCGATCATCCTTTGCGCCATGGCCCTGGGCGTGGGCTTCTTGCTCCTGGCCGTTTTCTCCGCCCTCTTCGCCATGACCGCCAGCATCAAGTCCTGATCTCCGGCCGCGTTTCTTGGCTTGTTCCCGGCGCTTGGGCGGCATTGTGGCATCCCGTCCATCCCGTCCATCCCGTCCATGAAGTCCACAAAGTCCATGAAGTCCACAAAGTCCACGCCGTCCATACAGTCCACCAAGTCCCACTGTTTTGATCTCGCCCCCGCCAGCCATCGTGGTATCAGCCTTCAGCCTTCAGCCTTTAGCCTTTAGCCTTATTCCGTTCCCTCATTTCCCCGCTTGACTCCACCCCCTCCCTGCGTTACAAACCACCCATGAACATCACAAATTTAACGACAACTCAACTCAGAACCATTGTCTCCATCAAAGAGCAGATCGAGGCCCTCCAAGCCCAAATCGCCTCAATTGCGGGTGGCGGGGGTGAAATCCCAACCCCGTCAGGCCAGGAAGCCCCCAAGAAACGTCGAAGGTCCGCCGCAGTCAGGGCGAAGATGGCCGCTGCGCAACAAGCCAGGTGGGCCAGGATCAAAGGCACTGGCGCCACAGGATCCAAGCCGGCGAGGAAGAAGCGCAAACTCTCCGCCGCCCATCGCCGCAAACTCATCAAGGCTCTGGCGAAGGCCCGGAAAATGCGCTGGGCCAATGCAAAAGCGGCCAAGCCAACCAAAAAGAAGGACCGTCGCAGCAGTCCAGCAACCAGGGCCAAACTCGCCGCGGCGGCCAAGGCGAGATGGGCGAGGGCGAGAGCGGAGGGGAAGACGAGGTTGTAAGTCGAAACAAGAACTATGGGAAAGCAAGGCAAGCAGGTCGAGTTCGTTCGCTGGATGGGACCCGTGCTCGATGCAGTGCGGGCTCTTGGAGGAAAGTCGACGCCACGTGAATGTTCTGAGTGGATTGCAAATGAATTAATGCTTCCCCAAGAGGTTCTCGAGGCCAAGTTGAAATCCGGCGGTGACAGGTTCCACAATCAAGTCCAATGGGCACGGCAATATCTGAGTTGGGAGGGACTGCTTGACTCGACGACGCGTGGTGTGTGGACGCTTACAGCAAAAGGCGCGAAAATGCACCTTGACGAGGAAGCAAGTCGCGCGATTTTCTTGAAATGGGTTTCAATATTTGCGGACGCACGCCAAAAGAAAACCGGTGTTGCTTCGCCAAAGGAACCAGATCCAACTGAGGAAATCGAGGCACCGGCGATAGCTGAAGAGGAAGATCTAATTGATTTACTGCTATCCCTTCCGCCAGATGGGTTCGAGAGGTTATGCAAGAGGCTTCTGCACGAATATGGGCTGGAGAAACTTGTCGTGCTTGGTAAGAGTCACGATGGCGGCATTGATGGTAGGGGAATATTGCGGCTCAATCCCTTCGTCGGCCTGAAGGTCATGTTTCAATGTAAGCGGATTCGTGGGAGCGTAAGCCGCGCACAAGTAGGCGATTTTCGCAATGCCACGATGGGACGCGCGGACAAGGGAATCTTCCTTACCACAGGAACTTTCAGTGCTGAAGCGCAAAAGGAGGCTGATCGTGAGGGAGTTCTTCCGATTGAACTGATTGACGGAGAGCGTCTAGTTGAACTGTTTCAGGCAAAACAACTTGGAGTCCGCCAGAAACAGGTGTTCGAGATTGACCAGGCATTCTTCGACCAGTTCCGTTAATATGTAACTCAACCCCAATACTGACCGAGGCGCCGGCCTATGAGATTCAATGGTGCCACGAAGTGTTGGTCTTGCTCCCGAAACAGGCTTAATTTCCCTCGCCATGAACGATCTCCGAATCTATGTGGACTTGCCTGCGCCGCCCGATGTGTTGGATCTGCTGCGGGATGGAACCCAGGGGCATCAGTTGCTTTTTCCCAGAACCCCCGCCTCCTCCATCCTGGGCGCACCGGTACACGACCCGCAGTTCACCGCGGCGGACATCGCTTTTGGCCAACCCGACCCGCAGGCCGTTGCGGAAGCCCGTCGGCTCAAGTGGATTCACGTCAGCTCGTCGGGCATTACGCGCTATGACAACCCGCTCTTTCGTTCCCTCATGGCGGAACGCAAAATCGCCCTGTCCAACAGTGCCAGCGTTTACAACGAGGCGTGTGCTGTTCACGTCTTGAGCTTCATGCTCGCCCAAGCCAGAAACCTCCCGCGCGCCTTCGACAGCCGGGCCGCCAACGGCAGTGCCGCCTGGCACGCGCTTCGTGGCGCTTCTTCCACGCTCAGGGGGGAGACGGTTCTCATTATCGGTTTCGGCGCGATTGGCAGGCGGTTCGCCGAACTACTCGGCCCTTTTGATATGAAGCTCATCGCCTATCGCCGAAAGGCCCGGGGCAACGAACTCATCCCCGTCATCGCGGAAGACCAGCTCGTCCCCGCGCTCCAAGCGGCCGACCACGTCGTCAACATCCTTCCAGACAGCGCGGAGACGCGCCACTTTTTCGATACCGGCCGACTTGCGGCCATCAAACCGGGCGCCATTTTCTACAATATTGGGCGCGGCACGACCGTCAATCAGGATGCCTTGTTGGACGCATTGCGCTCGGGACACCTCAAGGCCGCTTGGCTGGACGTGACCGATCCGGAGCCGTTGCCAGACAATCATCCGCTTCGGGCGCAACCAAATTGCTTCATCACCCCGCATATCGCCGGAGGACAGACTGCCGAAGCCAAAGCCCTGGTTTGCCACTTCCTGCAAAATCTCCAGCACTTCGTTCGTGGAGAGCCGCTCTTGGACCGCGTCATGTGACAAATCTCCAAGTCCACAAAGTCCACGCCGTCCATTTAGTCCACCAAGTCCCACTGTCTTGATCTCGCCCACCCCGGGGCACTATGCAATCAGTGGCGCAAGCAAAGTCGCCAAGCCTTGATGTGCCGCCCCGCCAGATTCCTTCCACGCGTTCAAATGGGAGCACCTTCCACGATCTTGATTTCGGCGGGAGTGAGGCTGTAAAGGTCGTACACCAGGGCGTCAATCTGGCGGTCGAGACCGTCACACCGGTTGGTGTAAAAATCTTTGTCCTTGTCCGTCCTCGCGGCGGCCAGCTGCTTTTTGGCCGCCAGCATCTGTTCTACCAGCCCAACCATCCGGTCGTGCTGCGTTTTGTCGCCGGGGACGGAAACGTCGAGAACGCGAACCGGCAGCTGCTCCAGGCTGAATATTGTGATCTGCGGAAAGGATTCTTTGAAATCGGTGAACATGGTTTTCCAGAAAAACGCCATCAAGCGCGAATTGATGATTCCCAGAAGATATAATTCATTTCCGAGACTCGTGCCGCGTATGGTGAAAATGTTTCCAGTGACAGCCAGCGGCGAGCGCAGAATTCCTGCCGTGGGTTGTTCACAGATTTGCCGGACTACCAGTTTATGCGGCGCAAAATGAACTTCTCCATCCCAGCAGCCTCCGGCTGTCTTGGGACGTTTGAACAAGACAAACTCGCCGGGCTTTGCGACGAAATACCGATGCACATCGCTGCCGGCAATGATTGGCACATGGCCCTGGGTTCTCTTTTCCCTGGCGTAATACTTGTCACGATCTCCCGTTATCAGGCCGCGATTGATGGCAGCCATCTTCTTAAGCGCGGGGAAATGACTCGTAAGGCGTGTGATCAGGGCTTGGTTGCGTTCATTGACGAGAATGTTCCAAACACAACCCGGAAGCTCGGAAAATGTGGCCTGTCTGGTTCTCCCGGAAAAATGAGGGTTGGCGGCAAACTCCTGGCCCAATTCCGCCGTCGTCTGAACAAAATGCTGTTCGCGTTTCCGGGTTTCGGGTTCAAGCCGAAAAACGATGACCGCCGTGTGTACATCCGCCTCGGCAAAAACCCTCCCTTTTGCAACGCAAATCTGGTCAATGCGGCACTGCTTCAAGAGCCATCTTCTCAAGGACTCGGCGAAAACATTGTTCAGAACGGTGGTCGGCACGATGTAGCTCTGAAAGCCGCCGGATTTGACAAGGGAAACCGCTCGCTGAAGGAAGAGGTGGAACAGTTCGATTTTGAAATCAGCCGCAACGTAATGGTTGCGCAAATAGGCCAGGGTTCCGGCTTCAGTGTTGTGCGGTTGCAACATTCTGTAGGGAGGATTGCCGACAATCGCGTCGAACCCGGCCTCGGTCTTCGCCACGGCGGCGGGCGCGGCTCTCGGTACCTTCATTTTCTTGTAGCCATACCTGCCATGCAACGGCTCGCCGGGAAACTCGAAATCCAGCGGCGTGGCGGTTTCGCGAAGTTCGCCGCCGCCGCCTTCTCGAAGGAAGATGTGCGGGAAACGTTGCTCAAAATCCATCGGGTTGAGTTTCTTTTGCTCGTCCGACGCGAAGAACTGGCCGGTCAAAATGTCCGTGCCGATGAGCGAGTTGCCGCAGACGATGTTCTTGTTGAGCGCGGGCAGCGGCGTTTCGTGAAATTCCAACTGGTAATTCCGGGCCGAGGCCGGAGTCTCGTCCTGCAACAGTTTCAAGTAGAGCGAGAGTTGCGCCACTTCCACTGCCTGCGTGTCAATGTCCACTCCGTATATGTTGCGGAGGAGAATCTCCCGCTTCTTTTGCAGCGAATGGTGCAGGCCGTCCTCGCGTTCGACCACGTCGCCCACTTTTGCCCTGCCCGGATTCTGGTTGTAGTAAGCCGTATGGCTGCGAATGAGCAGGTCATACATCCCCAGCAGGAATGACCCGCTCCCGCAGGCGATGTCGGCAAAGCGCATTTCGGCGATTTGCGCCGGGGTTCTGCCGGCAATCAGTTTGCCGACGGTGTTCTCGACTATGTAGCGGACGATGTGTTCCGGTGTGTAATAGACGCCGCCGGCTTTGCGGACTTCGGGTTTTTCCTCGAGCCGGGCGCGCTTGTCGGTGGCGACGATCACCTTGCCGAGAAAGCGTTCATAGATGCTGCCAAGGATGTGGATCGGAATGGCGTTGAAATCGTAAGACGAATTGAGATGGGAAAGCCTCTCGCAGACGCCGGAAAAAACGTCGTCATCCAGCTTGAAGCCAGGCGAGTCCAGGATGTCGTGCTTTTTATAGACGATGCCGTTGTAAATGCCATCCAGGCGCCGGCATTCGGCGATGAATTCCCGCCAGGCGGACCCATGCTCGCCAAAGTAGGCGATGCGGTTCTGCGGTTCGATATGTTTGTCTTCGAGAAAACGCAGGAAAACCAGCCGGTCAAGGGTCCGCTGCGTCAGTTCGGTCAGCGTTTCGCCATCGAGCTTTGCATTGCTATTCTTGAAAGCGCGCGCGAGTTCGTCCCGGTAAGCGTCCAAGTCTTCAAGGAATGAGTCGTCAATGCTTTGGAATGGACCACCAAGAAAACCACGTGGAACAGCCTTGCCGCCCTTTTTAGGCAGGGTTTCGGCGAATTTTTCCAGCGAGCCATTGACGACCGCTTCGCGGGAGAAGAGCCAGTAGATTTCCGCGAATTTCTCCGGGTCTTCGTACTGGCTGAAATGGTACTTGCGGATGTTCTGCGAGAGTGCGGTGTCAACATTCGGACGATGGCGGCAGTCCAGAATCTCGAATTGATCAAAATCGTGCAGCACGGCGACAGGCGTGGAACTGCTCCAGCCATACCGGAGGGTCTGGAAATAATTGTCCGCCGTGGCGATCTCGCCATGGGGTTTCTTGGCTTCGACGTAGAATTTCACGTCGCGGAAATTCGGCGCGAGGTAAAAGGCGTAATCCGCCCGGCGCTGCGAAAAGCCGTGTTCCCGGCGCTCCACCTTGACTTCCTGCTCGAAGGGGTTCTTTTGGGTTTCGTGGTTCACGTCCCAGCCGAGGGCAAGCCAGAATTTATCAATGAAATCCCGGCGCGCCTCCTGTTCCTGGTAGGCCGCGGAGACGTAAAACTGCTCGTTGGCCCGAAAATCCGCCACAAGCGCTTTCACATCCGCAAATGCCGTGTCAAACCCCGTTCGCATGGTCAAAACGATTCTGCGCCCAAAATGGGGCCGCGTCAATTCCTGTGGGCCTTTTGCTTTGCGCTTGCAACTCTCCCCCCCCCGCCGGGTTGGCGCGGAAGCGAGGGGAAAATCAGGCATCCAACTTGACTTGATTTTGAAAGCGAATCCCGTTGGCGGGTCATGCGCAGATCACTGGATACCTCGGAACAAGGGCCGGTTCCTTCCATGTCCACAGTCTGGGAGCAAGCCCGCGTGATCAGCCTATGAAAATATGCTGCCATTTCCAGAACCGTCGCGAAAATGTGCCGTTTCCTTCGGCAAGTCCTTTACAACCAGGCAGTTACGAAGCCGCAAGGCGACTTTCCCCACTCCTTCTGACACACTCGCTAATTCACTGATTCACTGACTCACGGATTGTCCTGACGGGTCGCTGACGGCAACCTGACGGCTTTCTGACGGGGCAAACCTCAAAAATCCCCAATGTTTACGGGGGTCCTGACGGGTTGACGGCTCAAAACCCCTGGAAGCCCCCCTCCCCCTCCAAAAACCCGCTTCCTGACCGACATCACGAAGAACCAACTGCCTGAGTTTTGAGCCTCTTTGGCCTTTTCGCGGCCAATGCCATTCACCTTTGATTTCGGCTCCTCTTGGCTTGCAGCGCCCGCCTCAATGCCGGCAGCGGCGCGGTGTTGATCACGTCCTTCTTTTCCAGCCAGCCTTTGCGAGCGATGCCCGCGCCCAGGCGCAGATGGCCCGCGTCCTCAAAACGATGCGCGTCGCAGTTGATGGCGCATTTCACCCCCTTCCCCTTGGCGTAATGCCACAGCCGCCAGTCCATGTCGAAGCGCAGCGGGCTGGCGTTCAGCTCAATCCAGGTGCCCGTTTCCGCGCAGGCGTCAATGACCGCCGTTTGGTTGACTTTGTAAGGTTCCCGCTCCAGCAACAAGCGCCCTGTCAAGTGGCCCAGGATATGGACATGCGGGTTTTGCGCCGCCCGGATCAGCCGCCCGGTCATCTCCGCCTCGCTTTGGGTGAACCCCTGGTGGACGCTGGCCACCACCACCTCCAGTTGCGCCAGGAGATCGTCCTCGAAGTCCAGCCGTCCGTCGGCCAGGATGTCCACCTCCGACCCGGTGAGCAGGCGGAAGCCCTCGCCTTCGCTCTCGAACTTGCGGTTCAGCGCCGCGATTTCCACCAATTGTTGACGCACCCGCTCCGGGGCCAGTCCGTTGGCCTGGAAGGAGGATTTGGAATGGTCGGTGACGGCCCAGTAGTCGCAGCCCAACTCCCTCGCCTGGCCGGCGATTTCCTCCAGCGTCATCCGGCCGTCGCTCCAGTTGGAATGGTTGTGGAGCGACCCTCTCAACTGCGTCCATTCCAGGAGCCGCGGGAGTTGGTTCTTCTCGGCGGCGTCAAATTCCCCCTGGTCCTCGCGCAACTCCGGCGGGATGTCGGCCAGGCCGAGGCGCTGGAAAATCTCCTCCTCTGTGCGGCAGCCCACCAGCAGGGCGGGGTCGCGGGTTTCGACGTCGGATTTGAAAAGACCGTATTCGTTGAGGCGCAGCCCGCGCTCGATGGCGCGCTGGCGCATGACGATGTTGTGCTCCTTGCTGCCCGTGAAATAGGCCAGCGCGAAGGGATACTCCGCGTCGCTGACCACCCGCAGATCGGCCTGGATTCCGCCCTCCAGCACGACGGAGGCCTTGGTGTCGCCCTGCGCGCTCACGCGCACCACGCCGGGCTGATGGATGAAATACTCGATGACCTCGCCGGCGCTCTTGGAGGAGGCCAGCAGATCAATGTCGCCGATGATTTCCTTGTTCCGGCGCAGGCTCCCGGCCGGGCCGCACCGGATCACGTCGGGATGCTGGCGCAAACTTTCCAAGATCGGCTCCGCCACCAGCAGCGCGTCCCCCAACAAATGGCGGGAGGCGTATTGGCGGCGGAATTGGATGCCCGAAACAATGTTGGCCTGGGTCTTTTCCCCAAAGCCGGGCAATTGCGCGACTTTGTTCTCCTGGCACGCCTGTTCCAGTTCCTCCATCGTGGTGACGCCCAGACGCTCGTGAAGCGCCTTGATCTTCTTGGGGCCAAGGCCGGGGATGCTCAACATCATGACCAGCCCCGCGGGGACCGAGTTCTTCAACTCCTCATAATAGGCGAGCCTGCCCGTGGCCAGCAGCTCGCAAATCTTCTTATGGAGACTGTCGCCGACGCCCTTGACGCGCGGCTCCGACTCCGGGGCGAAAACCTCCGCCAGCGGCTCGCGCAGCGCCTGGATGGCGCGCGCGGCGTTGACGTAGGCGCGGGACTTGAAGGGATTCTCCCCTTTGAGTTCGAGCAGCGTGGCGATTTCCATGAGTGTTTGCGCGACCTGTTCATTGTTCATTTCCGAAGAATAAACTGGAAGTGGGGCCGAGAAAAGTTGGAACATGGCCCGTCAGAAACATTTCCAGCAAATGGAACGAACTCAACCGACTCCCAAACCAGTCGCTCTGACCGTCGCCGGCTCGGACAGCGGAGGCGGCGCGGGCATCCAGGCCGATCTGAGGACCTTCGCGGCGCTGGGAGTCCATGGCGCCACGGCCATCACCTGCGTGACGGCGCAAAACGCGCGCGCGATCTCCCGGCTGCTGCCGTGTCCGCCAAAAATGGTGCGGGCGCAAATCGAGGCCGTGTTCTCCCATTCGCCCCCGGCCGCCGTGAAAACCGGGATGCTCTATTCCGCGGGCATCGTCCGCGAAGTCGTGCGTTTCTTCCGGCAAACACCGGGCGTTCCGCTGGTGGTGGATCCCGTGATGGCGGCCACCAGCGGGCGGCGTCTCCTCCAAGCCGGCGCGGCGCGGACTCTGCGGCGCGACCTCCTGCCGCTGGCGACGCTGGTGACGCCGAATTTGTTCGAGGCGGAGTTCTTGACTGGGAGGAAAATCCGGTCCGCCGAGGATCTGCGCGCGGCGGCGAGGGCGATTTGGGAAACCTTCGGTTGCGCGGCGCTGGTCAAAGGCGGGCATCTGGAATGCGGAGGGACGGCGGTGGACTTTCTTTGCGGCGACGGCGGCGAATGGATGATCTGCGCGCCCAGGGTCCGGGCCATCGCGCCGCACGGGGCGGGTTGCGCCTATTCGGCCGCCGTCACAGCCTGGCTGGCGCGGGGAGCTTCGCTTCTCAAATCCGTGGAGCGCGGCAAGACCCACATCAGCAACCTCCTCGCCACAGCGCGATGAGAAAAGACGAAACCCCGGAGGCTTGAGAGCTTGAGCTTGAGATGAAGGTTGTGATAAGGTCTTGCAATCCAGGGATGGGACGGATACCGTGAGGAAGATCGGCGGGTGTGGTTCAATGGTAGAATGCGGGCTTCCCAAGCCTGAGACGAGGGTTCGATTCCCTTCACCCGCTCCAACAGCCACAAGGACTTACGCATATTCCCTCGCTTTTAGTGCCGGTTTAGTGCCAAACTTTCAATTATGGCGGCAACTAAACAACAGCCGAAGGGAGCCCGTCGCAAACCGGCGAGGCGCCCTTCATTCGATGTAAAACGCGATTCCGTGCGGGTGCATGTGCGCTTCAGCCCGCAGAAGATCGGTCGTTACTGGTACGAATCTTGGATAGTCGAATATTCCTTCCGCGGCCAGCGAATTCGTGAACGGTGCAGCACCGAGCGAAAGGCCAGGACGTGCGCCGATGCTGCCGCCACCAAATTGGCTCACGGCCAGATGGAGGCTCTGGAGCTACGAGGGGCAGACCGCCGGATTTATTTAGCGGCCAACTCGCACCTGAAGCCGTTGGGAATCCGCCTCGACGTTGCCGCGCGCGAATATGCGGACGCCAAAAAAATCGTCAACAAGGCCGACCTTCGGACGGTGGCCCACTTCTATCAAAAATTTGGGCGCACCGAACTTAAACCGATCACGGTTCCGAAACTGGCTGAAGAAATGACGACAGCGCTGGAGTTGGACAAGCGCGGGGATTACCACGTGCGCGATTTGAGGACACGGTTGGGACGATTTGCCAAGGATTTCCCAGGCCAAATCGCGGAGATCTTGACCGAAGAAATTGAAACGTGGTTGCGGCAAATGACATCCTTGGCCAAAGGGACTCGCCGCGGTGGAAAGCCCAAAGGCCGAACAAGGAACAACTACCGCAACGCCATTGTGGAGTTGTTCCATTATGCGCGTAAGCACGGTTATTTGCCCAGAGATCTGGCGACGGAGGCCGACGCCGTCAATCGCGTGTCCGAGGCCGATAAGGCGGAAAATCAGATCTTCGAGTCAGATCAGATGGATGATCTGCTCTCAGGTTCACCGATACACTTGGTGCCTTCAATGGCGGTCAAAGCGTTCAGCGGCGTGCGCACGGAGGAGATCTTTTTTATGGAATGGGAGCATATTCATTTCCGTAGAGGCAAGGGCTACATTATTCTGCCCCGCTCTGTCACAAAGAAAAAGCGCCGTCGCATCATGCCCCTTCTTCCCAACCTCCGGAAATGGATTGCACCCTTTGAGGGACTGAAAGGACGCATTTGCCAGCAGTGGTCGACGCCCCAAAGTGTCTTTCAGGCGTGGGATCGTTTTGCGGGAAAACGGGACATTAAGGCTGGGGCAAACCGATTTCGTAACAGCTATATTTCTTATCGCGTTGCCCAAACTTCTGACCCGGAAAAAACTGCGCTGGAATCCGGCAATTCAGCAAAAGTAATCATGGAGGATTATTTGGAATTGACGACTCCAGAGGAGGCAGCGCGATGGTTCAAGATAACGCCGTCGGAAAAACGTCTCGAAGCACTGGCGAAGTATGCCAATAAATTGAAACGTGCGCAAGCAGCCCCCTGACTGGCATCATCTTTCCCCATCCAGCGGATCGAATCAGTGCATGGAAAAAGATTGAGCCGTCCTATCTTGGCTCTTTTGTATTCCGCCTTCGCCCAGCGCTTTCTGTCGGAATTCCTTTGAGTTTTACTCCTTTTCTCCACATCCCGGCTCATCTGTCGCTTCCATTAAGTCCAGAACACGCCGGCGCGGCACAAGAGCCGCGAAACCGTAGTCTTCGCACGACATTCGATAGTCTCGGAATGTCGCCACGGGGTCCGGGAATTCGGCCAGCCACCCTGCCACCGGGTCCCGCCATCAGGCATGAAGTCTCCGGCGCGGCATCGCAAGTTCAACCGGCGGCGATGCAACATCTCCGGGCGATCCGGCAGGTGAAGCAAACCGCCCGTCGTGCGAAAGACGGGCGGCGATTGCTTGCGAGTGCCAGACCCGCGCCCCAAGAACCCGCGCTGATCATGCATGTCCCGCGCAGTTCTCTTGCCTTGCCGAACGCTCCGCGGCTGGAGGAAATCAGTTGCCTGGGATGGGGTCATTTTCGCTTCGCCTCATTATGGGCGAATCGCCTGTGCTGCTCCCGAACACATCCTTTACCGCTTTTCCACGGGCATCTTTTCGGCCTCAGCAATCATTCGAGAAAGCGATGTCCCCAAGCTTTGCGCGATGGCCTGGGCAGTGTCCAAATTTGGACTCCGCTTGCCGCGCTCCAAAAGTCCGATGTACGTCTGATGAAGGCCGGCCTTTGCCGCCAGCGAGGCGCGGCTCAACCCCTTGGCCTCTCGGTGTTTTTCCACGATCCGCGCAAAATTGTCGGATAATTCCAACGGGAATCGTTGCATCCCCGTTAGGATGCTTGGCATGACGGAAAGCGCGGATAAGACATTTGTCTTGACCATTTCGGGGAAATCAGCGATGACAGCCAGAAAAATGAACAAGATGCGACTATCCGCCCCGGTCAAAACGATCTTGAGGCTTGGAATCCCGAATCGCTCTGTTTCACGCCGGCAGTTTGGATCGGATCGCGCAATGGCACCGATCAGACGTAGAATTCTGCGAAAACTCCTTGAGCGGATTGA
>JBEKAN010000099.1:0-19359 GCA_050015895.1 Verrucomicrobiota bacterium | reverse complement strand
CGCCAGGGCTTCTTGTTGGTGCCGGCCACTTCGCCCACGTTCTTGGTGCAGGCGGTGCCCATCCGCTGGCCCGCCCGGTAGGCGACCACGGTGTCATGGACGGCCTGGGTTCCCTTCCCGTTTTCAATGAGGGCGAAATTGACTTCCACCTCTCCCTGCTCCTTGCCCTGCATGTCTTTGACCGTGAGCTTCATAAATCATTTCTTCTTGGCGGCCGCGGCGGCGGCGGCGCCCTTGGCGGCGGACCCTAACGCGCCTTTGGCCGCGGGAGCCGCGGCGGCGCGGACGGCAACGCGCCGCTTGGCGCGTTCCGAGCCTTTGGGCAGTTTCTTGGCTTCTCGAATGACCACGTAAGAATCGTTGGAGCCGGGGATCGCCCCTTTGATCAACAACAAATTCTCCGCGTCCCGCACCTGGATGATCTGCAAATTCTGCGCCGTGCGCCGCACCTGGCCCATGTGTCCGGGCATTTTCATCCCGCGCATCACCGTTCCCGGAAACAAACGCTGCCCGATCGCCCCCGAACGCCGCCGCCACCCTTTGGCCCCGTGCGAGGCATCGCCGCCGCGGAAATTATGCCGTTTCATCACTCCCTCGAATCCGCGCCCCTTGGTCACGCCGATGGCGTCCACAAAATCCCCCTGCGCAAATATGGCCGCGCCAATCACATCCCCCGATTTGACCGGCAGCGAAAAATCCCGGAACTCGCCCACATGTTTGACCGGCAGCGCGCCGTACTTCTTGAAATGGCCCAGCAACGGCTTGGTCACCCGCTGCTCCTTCTGGTCGTCGAATCCCAGTTGCACCGCGTTGTACCCGTCCGATTCCACCGTTTTGGTCTGGATCACCCGGTTGGGGCCGACCCGCACGATGGTGACCGGCACGAGCACGCCCTGCGCGTCATACACGTTGGTCTGGCCGAGCTTCTTGCCTAAGAGTCCGAGCATAAAGTCAAATTTTGATGGTGATGTCCACGCCGGCCGGGAGGTTCAATTTCTTGAGCTCGTCCACGGTTTTGGCGGTCGGTTCGATGATGTCCAGGAGGCGCTTGTGGGTGCGCTGCTCGAAGGTCTCCTGCGATTTCTTGTCCGAATGCGGGGAACGCAGCACCGTGAATCGCTCGATGCGCGTGGGCAGCGGAATCGGCCCGGCCACCCGGGCGCCCGTCCGCTTGACCGTCTCCACGATCTCATGCGCGGACTGGTCAATGACGCGATGGTCAAAGGCCTTGAGTCGGATGCGTATGCGTTGTCCTGCCATATAAAAAGAACATGGTTAATATGTTTATGTTTACGTTCTGGCGCCCGGTCGTTTTCCGGCCTCTTCCAAAAGCGTGGCGAGAATACTGGCCGGAACTTGGTGAAACGTCAAGGGCTCCATTGAATAAGATGCGCGGCCCTTGGAAAGCGAGCGGATGGCCGTGGCGTAGCCGAACATCTCCTTCAGCGGCACATGCGCGTTGAGTATCGTCTGCCCCGCCTTGGCGTCAATGCTGTTGATATGCCCCCGCCGGCGGTTGATGTCCCCCAGCAGGTCGCCCTGGTACTCGTCCGGCGTCGTCACTTCCACCTTCATGATCGGCTCCAGGATGATCGGCTTGGCCTTCTTGAAGGCGTCCTTGAGCGCGAATATGCCCGCCATCTTGAACGCGTTCTCGTTCGAGTCCACCTCGTGGAACGAGCCGTCCACAATTTCAATTTTGCAGTCAATGACCTGGTAGCCGGCATAGACCCCGCTCTTGCAGGCCTCCTCGATGCCCGCGATGACCGGCGGGATGAACTCCTTGGGGATCGTTCCGCCCACAATCTTGTTGAAGATCTCCACCCCTTTGCCCTTTTCGTTCGGCGCCACCGTCACGCAGGCGTGGCCGTACTGCCCGCGCCCGCCCGACTGCTTGATGTACTTGCCCTCGCCCTCCGCGGCGGCGGTGATGGTCTCGCGGTAGGCGATCTGCGGCGCGCCCGTGTTGGCGTCCACCTTGAACTCGCGCTTGAGCCGGTCAATGATGATTTCCAGGTGCAGCTCCCCCATCCCCGCGATGATCAACTGGCTGGTCTCCTCGTTGGTGAAACACCGGAACGTCGGGTCCTCCTCCGCCAGTCTCTGCAGGCCCTCCCCCAGCCTCTCCCGGTCCGCCTTGGTCTTGGGCTCCACCGCCATGCTGATCACCGGCTCCGGGAACGTCGGCGGGAAGAGCGTCACGTCGAACGACTCGTCGCACAGCGTGTCCCCGGTCGCGATGTTGCGCAACCCCACCAGCGCCGCGATGTCCCCGGCGTACACCCGGTCCACGTCCTTGCGCTCGCTTCCCTGGATGATCATCAAGCGGCTCACCCGGTCCCGCCGGCGCGTCCGCGCGTTGTAAATCATGTCCCCCTTCTTCAACTGGCCCGAATACACCCGGAAGAACACCAGCTTGCCCGCGTACACATCCGTCCACAATTTGAACGCCAGCGAGCAAAATTTCCCGTTGTCGTCCGATTCAATCCGCACCACGTTGTCCGTGCCCGGTTCCGTCCCTTCCACCGGCGGGATGTCCAGCGGGTTGGGCAGATAATCCACAATGCAGTCCAGCAGCGGCTGCACTCCTTTTTTCTTGAAGGCCGAGCCGCAGAGCACCGGAATAAACTCGTTTTTGCACGTCAGCCGCCGGATCGCCTCCTTCAAAACCTGCGCCTCGACGGGCCTTTCCTCGATCACCAGTTCGGCGATCACATCGTCCTTGTTGGCCACCGCGTCAATCAGCTCGTCCAGCGCCATCTGGGCGCCCTCCTGCAGCGCGGCGGGGATCTCCGTCACCTCATACTGCAAGCCCTCCCGCACCGCCTCGCCCGCGCCCCAGGTGATCGCCTTCTGGCTGATCACGTCAATCACCCCCTCAAACACGTCTTCCGCGCCGATGGGCAGATAAACCGGATAGGCGTAGGCGTTGAGCTTCTGGCGCATGTCCTCCAGCGCGTTCTGGAAATTCGCGCCGACGCGGTCCATTTTGTTGATAAAAGCGATGCGCGGGACCTCGTATTTGGTCGCCTGGCGCCAGACCGTCTCGGACTGCGGCTGCACCCCCGCCACGCCGCAAAACACCATCACCGCCCCGTCCAGCACACACATCGAGCGCTCCACCTCGGCCGTGAAATCCACGTGTCCGGGCGTGTCTATGATGTTGATCCGGTGTCCGGCGGTGGGGAAGAGCTTCTCCAGGCCCTCCTCCTTCTTCTGCGTCCAATAACACGTCACCGCCGCCGAGGTGATGGTGATGCCCCGTTCCCGCTCCTGCTCCATCCAGTCGGTCACCGTGTTCCCGTCGTCCACGTCCCCGATCCGGTGGATCAGCCCCGTGTAAAAGAGAATGCGCTCGGTGGTCGTCGTCTTCCCGGCGTCTATGTGCGCGACAATCCCGATGTTGCGCGTGCGCTCCATCGTGTGCCGCCGGTTGGGCGAGTTCACATTCACATTCTTGCCTTCTAATGCGTCTTCAATCATCTGTCTTAAGGATAAAAATGCCCCGATTGCTCAATCTCGGGGCGTCGTTCCAAACCTGTTTACCAGCGGAAATGCGCGAATGCCTTGTTGGCCTGCGCCATCTTGTGTACCTCGTCGCGTTTGCGGATCGCGTTGCCCTGGCCCTGGAACGCGTCCAGGATCTCCGCCGCCAGCGCCTCTTTCATCGCCAGCCCTTTGCGCGCGTCGGCCAAATCCACCAGCCACCGCATCGCCAGCGAAAGCTGCCGGTCCGTCGCCACTTCCATCGGCACCTGGTAGGTCGCCCCGCCCACCCGCCGCGGCTTGACCTCCAGGCGCGGCTTGGCGTTGTCCACCGCGCGCTGCAAAATCTCCAGCGGGTTGCTCGCCGGGTTCTTGGCCGCTATCGAGTCGAACGCCCCGTACACAATTCGCTGCGCCACGGTCTTCTTGCCCCGCGACATCACCGTGTTGACCAGGCGCGAAACCAGTGTGCTGTGGAACTTGCTGTCTTCCACCAATGGCCTTTTAACTGCTCGACGTCGTCGCGACATAAAAATGGATCACTCTGCCTAAGCCGCCGGCGCCGCAGGCGCCGCCGGGGCGGCTGCCGCCGCCGCAGGCGGGGCCTTGCCGGGTTTGGGTCGTTTCACCCCGTACTTGGACCGGCTCACCCGTCTCTTCTCCACGCCCGCCGCGTCCAGCGTCCCGCGGACGATGTGATAGCGCACACCGGGCAAATCCTTCACGCGTCCGCCGCGCACGAGCACGATCGAGTGCTCCTGCAAATTATGCCCCTCGTCGGGGATGTAGGCGATGACCTCAAAGCCGTTGGTCAGCCGCACTTTGGCCACCTTGCGCATGGCCGAATTGGGCTTCTTGGGTGTGCGCGTCATGACCTGTATGCACACTCCGCGCCGGTACGGCGAGAGCTGCAAGGCCGGGGCCTTGGACTTGCTCCGCAACTTCCTTCGTCCAAATCGAACCAGTTGATTTATCGTCGGCATTTGATCAACAACACTTCACACCCCAAATCTCCCCACCCGGGGAAACGGGACGCGGACTATATTTAATCCCTTCCACCCTTGCAACCATAAATTGCGAAAAAACTACGTCCCCCTCAAAAACCGGCAAATTCAGCCTGTTTTCAGGGCGCAACTTTTCCCGCCTTTTTATGATTGGGGCCTCGAAAGGCCCTCTGACTCAGCCAAACCTACACCCTCCCCGCCCCAATGCAACTGTAAAAATTGGGAAAAATGAGGTCAGGGCGATTCCAGCCCTCCCCCCCCAATTCACCACACTCCTCAAGGTTGGATCGCCGCCATGATGTTGAGAAAATTCTGGTCCTCCCCCGGTTCCCCAGGCCCGGCCCCCAGCCCGGCGGCCGCATTCCAGTACTGCGGCCCTGGATTCAACGCCGCCTGGCTGGTGCAAATGCTCGCATGACCATCGCCCCACACGATGTTTATCGCCGACGGGGTTTGCCCTGTGCGGTGCGTGATTTGCGTCCATTCATATATGATGTCGGTCAGCAGCGGCCGGGTCGTGCTCAGTTCCGCCCCCTTCTTTGCCACGATGTATCCCGAAGCCGGGCTGGTGCCAATGAGTTGACTGGTCTGCGGATAATATCCATACCCGGAACGGACCCGCGGGCCGACAGTGGTGCCGGAGGTCACCCATTCCGGGGAATAGGCCGGCCATTTGCCATCCTCCTCGGTCAAATACGTTTGGTAGTCGAATTGCGGCCCCAATCCGGGCGAAAGGCTCGGACAATAGAAACTTTGCCCATTGGGCATCATGCCCGTCGTGTAAAGCAGGCCATGATTGGTTGGCGGAGTCACCGCCGGGTTCACCGCATCCCCGGTAACACCCGAACCTTCATAAAGAAAGTAGGTCGAATCTCCACCTCCTGTGGGGGGAGTTTGGGGGTTGTATTTTGATCCCGGAATCCGGTCCGAATAATCCCCCGCGTAAAGAAACTCCGCCGCGCCCATTTGCCTCAAATTATTCAAGCAAGCGTCGCGCTTGGAGCGTTCCTTGGCGTGGGCAAGCGCCGGCAGCAGCAGCGCCGCCAGAATGGCGATGATCGCGATGACCACCAGCAGTTCAATCAGAGTGAACGCCCGGCTTGTCCTCATGCCTGCTAAGACACCCCCAATCGGGATTCGTTTCAAGTTATTTTGAAAAACCAATTCCGGCTGTTGACAGTCCTGGCCGGTGGTTCCATCCTCGGTTCGCGCCAGCGCGCCTGGCGTGGATGACTTATGTACTTGGCGGCAATACCAGAGATTCGCGTCGAAACAGCCGGGAATGAGGTCACCTATTGGCTGCCGAGGCGGCCTTTGGGCGCCTTGCGGTGGCTCGGATTGATTCCGGTCGGGTTTAGTGTGCTCTGGGTTTCGGAAGTAGGTCACTGGCTTCGAAATCTCGTCCGGGACCTGCCAACCAGCAAGCAGCCTGGGTTCGACCATATCATCGGCTATGCCATGGTCGCCTTCTTGGTGA
The DNA here is from genome assembly GCA_050015895.1 of Verrucomicrobiota bacterium. Classification (GTDB taxonomy): domain Bacteria; phylum Verrucomicrobiota; class Verrucomicrobiia; order Limisphaerales; family Palsa-1400; genus JBEKOF01. The sequence continues at coordinate 13,392 of JBEKAN010000099.1, read as the reverse complement.
TTGGCTGCGTTCCGGCGTGTATTGGGTTGCTGGCCATGTTTGGACGCTGCCGGATCAAGTGGCGCGACGGCAGGCTGAGGGTCTCGGAGACTCTGGGGCCATTCGGTTGGCGGAGGCGCATGCCACGGTCGGCCATCCGCAAGTTTACGCTCAAAGGGGCTGTGTCGGACAACCAACAGCCCGTGGCCGCCTCCACTCTCGCGTCGTTGGCGGCGCTGGCCGTCGAGTTTGAGAAAGGCAAACCCCGCTTCGTGGCGGTGGCTTATCCTCAGGAATGGATGAGGGCCATCGCCGCCGATCTGTCGAGTCGCGCCGGCAACTCGCAGCCCGCGGCGGCGCGCATCGAGGTGACCGACGATCTCGCGGACACTCCAGATTTCCGCGACGTCGCGGAGAAGCCGGCGAATAGCAAGGTGCTGATTCAGCGACAGAATTCCGGCATTGTGCTGGAGATTCCGCCCGCCGGATTGCGGAAAGGCAGCATGGGGCTGTTCCAGTTCGCATCCGCGTGGTGCCTGTTCATGGCTGGAGGCACCGCTCTCGTGGCGTTTGGAAAGCTGCAAAATCCAGCGACGCGAGACTTGCCGTTTTGGCCTTTCCTTGTTGCTTTCCTTTTTGTTGTCTTCTGGGCGGCGGGGTTGGGAATGATGGCGGGGGCAGTGCATCTCGGAAGACGCCGGGCAACTTTGACTACGGGCAAGAGCGGCTTGATCGTGGTGCAAACCGGGCTGTTTGGCGTCAAGCGCCGCGAGTTCCGCAGGGAAGAGATCGCGGCGATCCGCGCCGACGACAGCAACGTGAAAGTCAACGATACGTGCCTTGTCGAGTTGCAAATTCATCCGGTGACGGGCAAAGAGATCGGCCTCTTTTTCAACCGCGACGCCGAGGAGTTGCGCTGGATGGCGACGGAATTGAGAAACGCCCTGGGCGTGCCGGCGAAGTCATAGCAGATGCCCCTTGGACCCATTGCCGAAAATGACGCGCCTTCGCCTTTTGATGCTCGTCTGCGCCAGCCTGTGGGGTGAAAATACGGTCATGGCACAGACCAACCACCCCAGCCCCGCCTTCCGCCTCATCACGCTGGATCCCGGCCATTTCCACGCCGCCCTGGTCCAGAAATTCAACGAATCCAGGGCTTCAACACCCGCCCCGACCAGCCCACCCATTGGCGCGAGGAAGTTTACACGGGGCCGGATTTCCTGGATAAGATGCTCGCCGACAAACCCGGCAACCTCGTCATCCTCGCCGGCAACAACGCCCGCAAGACCGACTACATTCTCCGCTGCGCCCAGGCGGGCCTGAACGTCCTGGCCGACAAGCCCATGGCCGTGACTCCCGCCGACTTCGCCCAATTGCGCCAGGCCTTCGCCGTCGCCGCCTCCAACCACGTTCTGCTCTACGACATCATGACCGAGCGCTTCGAGATCACCACCGTTTTGCAGCGCGAACTCTCCCGGCAGCCCGCCCTCTTCGGCCAGTGGGTCAACGGCTCGGCGACCGATCCGGCCATTCTCATGGAGAGCGTTCACCACTTTTCCAAGATCGTGGCCGGCCAGCCCCTCCGCCGTCCGGCTTGGTCTTTCGACGTCCGCCAGCAGGGCGAGGGCATCGTGGATGTCTCCACCCATCTGGTGGACCTGGTGCAATGGGCCGCCTTCCCCGAACGCGTCTTGAGCCTGGACGACGCCACCGTCCTGACCGCCCGCCGCTGGGACACCCCCATCACGCGGCAGCAATTCAAGGAGGTCACCGGGTTGGACGATTTCCCTGCCTTCCTGGCCAGGGATGTCAGAGACGCAGTGCTGCAAGTCCGCGCCAACGGGGAATTCACCTACCGCCTCCGCGACATTTACGCCAAAGTCTCCGTGACCTGGAACTTCGGACCCGCTCCCGGCGGCAACGACATCCATCATTCCGTCATGCGCGGAACCGGATGCAACCTGGTCATCCGCCAGGGCGTCGCCGAAAACTTCAAACCCGTCCTCTACGTGGAAAAGGCCCCCGGCTCCGAGTACGACGAACGGACCTTCGCCGCCACCGTAAGAATGGCCATCCAGGCGTTGCGCGCGAAATATCCCGGCATCGGCGTCCTGCGCGAGGGCGCCTCCTGGCGTGTGACCATTCCTGAGAGCTACGACGTCGGCCACGAGGCGCATTTTTCCCAAGTCACCGAAAACTATCTCAGCTACCTGCGCGCCGGCCGTCTGCCCGATTGGGAGGCGCCGGGCATGCTCACCAAATACGCCACAATAATGAAAGCCTGCGAACTGAGCCGGTGACGAAACCCGCTTCTCGCCCGCCCGGCAAAGCCGGAAGACTCCAGCCAAGCCGGCGAATTGAACAGGGCCGATAGCCCGAACTATCCCATCTCACCAAACATACCATCATCCTGATACCTCCCTTTGTCCTTGTGCCGCGCCCCGGCTGAATGCAACTTGGGCTTGATGCATGACAGGATCACCTTGCCATAAAAACGAAAGGCTCTCTCATGGAACCCTCAACCCCCTCTTCCGACCCCGCTCCTTCCCCGCCCTCCTCCTATGGACTTGCCCTCGCCAGTCTGGTCCTTGGCATTCTGGCTCTGGTCCTCAGTTTCCTGCTCGTCGGCGGCTTCTTGGGACTGGTCGGACTGGCTTTGGGCGTCCTCCACCTGGCGCGCAAGCGGCGGCCCGCCGGCATGGCCCGCTGGGGCGTGGCCCTCTCCGCTCTCGGCCTCCTCGCCAGCGTCGGATTCGCCGCCCTGTATTATTCCGCCTACCAAAAACTCACTGAAGCCATGCAAGACGCGTCCCAAAGTCGGGAGATAGATTTCACAAAATGGGAGGGCGTGGCCGCTCCCGACTTTTCCCTCACCACCCTCGACGGCCAGACCCTCAAACTCAGCGCCTTGAGGGGCAGGCGCGTGGTCTTGGATTTCTGGGCCACTTGGTGCCCGCCCTGCCGCAAAGAGATTCCGCATTTCATCCAACTCTTCGATCAAACCTCCCGCGACGACCTGGTCATCGTCGGCATTTCGGACGAGGACGCGAAAACCCTGGGCGATTTTGTCAAGGCCCAGTCTGTCAACTATCCCATTGCCTCCGCCAAAAACCTCCCTTCGCCCTATTCCGACATCGTGGCCATTCCCACCACTTTCTTCATTGACCGCAAGGGGACCATTCAAACCGTCGCCGTCGGCTACCATGATTACGACGACCTGAAGCGCAACGCGCAGGCCCGGGATTTGCCCGGCGAACCCAAAAAAGCGCCGGAGGGGCCACCCGCCCTTGCCGACGCCAGCCAGGTGCTCCATCCATCCATCCTGTGGTCGAAAAACATTCCCGGCGCCAGGGCCCTGTGCGTCGGCGATTGGGAAAGCGACGGAGCGCCCCGCGTGCTCGTCGCCGCCGGGGCCACACTTCATGTGCTTGACTTGACCGGCGCCGAAACCTCCTCCGTGCCACTGCCCGGCGCCTTCAGCTTGATCGAATGCGGTCGGAACAAGGAAAAAGGCCCGCGCCTGCTCGGTTACGACAACTGGGGCCATGATGTCACAGTGGTGGACAAAGCCGGAAAGAAATTATGGAGCGTCAGCGCGCCCATCGGCGTGGACGGCGCGCATTGGGGCGATCTCAATGGCGACGGCGCCGATGAGATGATTGTCGGCATGAACGGCGGCGGCGGTCTTCAGGCCTGGTCCGCCGACGGCAAAAAACTCTGGGCCGCCCCCCTTGGCAATGTCTGGAACCAGTCCATCGTCTCCGCGACCCAAGACCAGCCCGCCCGCGTTTTTGCCACCGAAGCCGGAGGGTCGGTCAGAGTATTCGACGCCCAAGGCCGTCCCCTGGCCACTTTGCGCCCCAGTCCCGACGGATATTACGACAAACTGGCCGCCAGCCGCGCAGCCGACAAAACCATTCAGATCGCCGCGATCAACGGCGACCAGATGGCGGTGTTTGACGAGACCGGCAAAATCCTCTGGACCACTTCCGCCATCGCCAGCAACGCCGGCTGGCGCGCCAACTACTTCGCCGTCGGCGACATCAAAGGCGATGGAACCAACGAGTGGGCCTTCATGGATGGATCTGCAAATCTTGTCATTGCCACGATGAGCGGCCAAAAAATCTCCGCAATTCCCCGCGCCAAAGACCTGACCACCTTCGCCATCGCCTCGCCCCCCGGCAAACCCGGCGTTTTGATCACCTTGGCCGGCGCCACCGTGCAAGCCTGCACCTTCCAGCCATAGATAACCGCAAAATCCCTGGCGCTCTCAAAAAACGGCAAGGGCGGGCGGTCCTCTGCCCGCCGCGGCGCGCGCGGAGTGCGCGCCCTGCCACTTTGCGCGTGTTATTCCAGCCAACTGGTACGAAAGGTTCACTTGGGGCGGTGGCCGGTGAGGAGTTCCTGGGCCAGGGGCTTGGCGGAATAGACCTTGTTCAGGGCGGCCAGGATCGCGGCGGAATGGACGGAGATCGCGCGGCCCTGCTTGTCGCTGAAGGCGTAGTCCCAGGGCAGGCTCTCCAGGTTGCCGTCAAATATAATCCCCACAAACTCGCCCGCGCGGTTGACCACCGGGCTGCCGGAGTTGCCGCCGATGATGTCGCAGGTGCTGACGAAGTTCAACGGGGTGGCCAAGTCGAGGCTGGATTTGCGCTTGACCCAGATCGGCGGGAGATCGAAAGGGGGGCGGTTGTTCATCTCCTTCGCGCGCTGGTAGAGGCCGGTCATCGTGGTCAGTGCGGGCACGGGTTGGGCGTCCTCTTGGTAGCCTTTGACGACGCCAAAGGCCAGACGCAGGGTGAAGGTGGCGTCGGGATACCCCTCTGCGCCGAGCAGGGCGTTGCGCGCGCGGGCGATGGCGGCGTGCGCCTCCTGCTTGACTTCGCCCTGCTCCTCGGAAACTTTGCGCGCGGCGCGGGAGGCGGGGTCCACCAAGCGCGCCAGTTCGATCATGGGATCGCGGGCGTCGGCCACGGCGTTGGAACCGCCCTCGTAAAGCCGGCGGCGCAAGGCCGTGTCGCGGACGCGGGTGGTGTTGATGAGTTCCACCGCGCGGTCGCGGGGCGATTTGCCGGCGAGGATTTGCTGGACGAGAGGATCCTCCGCGCCGAGCTGGCCGGCCAGATAAGTAAGGGAGTCGGAAAGGGTGAGGATTTCCAGATCGGGGTAGATTGGCTTTTCGGAAAAGAGCGCCAGTTCGAGGGAGGTTTTGCCGGAGTCGGAGTATTCGTGGAGCCGCTCGCCGTTGGGTTTCGGGCGCTCGTCGCCGGCGCGAAGGAGGGTGCGGGCCAGCGAGAAGCTCTCGCAGTTGAAGGCCTGCGCGCTTTCGAGCAAGTAGCTCCGGGCGGATTGGGCGGCGAGGATCTCGGTCGCGCGGGCGATTTTGTCGTAGGCCGCGAGCGCGTCGGCGGAGACGGGGCCGGGGGTGGCGGCCAGGCGCGCCTTGAAATCGGACTCGGCCTTGGCCTTGGGCGTCATCAAGTCCGGGTCCAGCAAACCGGCGAGGCGGCCGTTGAGGGCTTTGCGGCCATTTTGCGCGCCGAAGAGCAGTTCGCGGCCGCGGCGGGCGTTTTCCTCGGTTCGGTTGCTCCAGTTGCCCACCAAGACTTCCAGGCGCCTGAGAGTGGCCAGGCTGCGGGGCAGGGAAACGTCGCGGAGGAAGTCCAACTCGGCCAGCGTCAGCAGCCGGCTGGTCCCGCCGGGATGGCCGGAGACAAAGACCAGATCGCCGTCGCGCGCGCCGACCGGTGAGAAGCGGAGATAATCCTTCACCTTGGCGGGCTGGCCGTTTTCGTAGGCGCGGAAGAGGCAGATGTCCAGGTCGTGGCGCGGGAACTCGAAGTTGTCCGGGTCGCCGCCGTAAAAGGCGATCTGCTGTTCGGGGGCGAAAACCATGCGGATGTCGGTGTAGCGCTTGTAACTGTAGAGGTGATACGCGCCACCCTGCCAGAGAGTGACGACGTCGCAGCGCAGGCCGGTTCTGTCGTGCGCCTCCTTTTCGATGTCGGCGATGATCTTGCGGCGGGCCAGGAAGGCGGCGGAGGGATCGGCGTCCGGGGGCACGGCGGCGTTGACGCGGGCGGAGACATCCTCGACGGACTGGAGGACATTGAGTTCCAGGTCCAGGCACTTGATCTCCTCGGCGGGGGTGCGGGCGTAGAAGCCGTTCTTGAGGTAATTGGCGGCCGGGGTGCTGAGTTTTTGGAGGGCGTCGGCGCCGATGTGGTCGTTGGAGATCAAAAGCCCGTCCTCGCTCACAAAACTGCCGGAGCCGCCGACGTTGAAGCGGACGGAGGATTTTTGGAGGTGGTCGAGCCAGGGGCCGGCGGCGTCGAACTGGTAGCGGTCGAGGAGGATTTGCCGGGGCGGCTGGTTGAAGAGCCACATCCCCTCGTCGGCCCGCGCGGCCAGGGCGACTGTCAACGACAAAACGGCAAGGCGGAGTGATTTCATGTTGGGTCGGGATTGTAGTGGGGAGGAGGGCGGGACGCCAGAAGGAGTTTTGACAGGCGGAGTTTTTGTACCGGGGATGGTGAACCGGAGCGCAAAGGCATTTCGACTCCTCCATCCATCTTAAACTTTCGCGGATGTGGACGCAACGCCGTTGCGCTTGCTTTTTGCAGGAAACAGGGGCACGCTAAGGCATGATTACGGTTGAAACAACCGAAGCCCTGGTGCGGGTGACGATTCCGAAAAGCGAAGTGCCGACGGACCGGCTGAATTGGTTTGTGGACTCGTTGCGCCTGGAAGCGATTGCCCGCAAAAGCCATCTTACGGAGGACGAAGCCTCCCGTCTGGCTGACGAAATCAAATCGGGTTGGTGGGCCGCCAACCGGCATCGGTTCACCCATCCGGCGGCATGAACGCCGATTGCGTTGTAGTGGACGCAAACATCGCCTTCAAAGCCCTTGTTTCGCGGCGCGGCGATTTGCGAGACCGTTTGGACCCGTCCTCGAACGCGAAGTTTTTCACTCCGGGTTATCTGATTGTCGAATTGTTCAAACATAAGACGCGGCTGGCGCAGGCGACAGGGCTGACGGAAGAGGAGTTTTTGGGGATGGCAAACGCACTTTGACTGCAACGGATTTTGAATTCTTATCGCATCTTGAATTCTTTGGTTTTTGCCGGCCAGAATATTTTCTGGACAGACTTTCACCCGTGTCGCTAAAATTACCACGCCCTCATTGAAGCAGTGCAATGAGGGCGTGGTAATTTTTGTCGAGGGACAGAATGACGCGGGACAACCCTCCGCCCACAGTGCCGCCAGTCCTTGACATGAAGCCCAACCTCGAAGGAATTCCACCGCCTCCTTCACGCGAGAACAGGCTCCGGCGGCTTAAGCGGACGCACCCGTCGGAAGATTTGGGATTCACTGCGGTGGCGGGCGAGTTCGAGGTCATAATCGGCTTGGATACCCATCCAAAGTTCGGGCGAGACGTTGAACAAGCGTCCGAGCTTGAGGGCCATTTCCGCGCTGACGCCGCGCTTGCGCCGGGTGATTTCGCTGATGGCAATGGGCGTGGCGCCAATGGCCTTGGCCACAGCGTAGGCGGACAAGCCCAGCGGCTTCATAAAATCCTCGCGGAGCACGTCGCCTGGATGAACTGAATCGAGTCTGTCTTTGTGTTTGCTCATAAAATTTCAATGGTAATCCGCGATTTCCACGCGCTCCGCGTTTGCGCCCCGCCAAACGAAGCAAATCCGCCACTGGTCATTGATGCGGATGCTGTGCTGGCCGGCGCGGTCGCCTTTCAAGGCTTCCAGCCGGTTGCCCGGAGGCGCAAGCAAATCGCGCAACATCCGCGCCCGGTGCAGATACTCCAGCTTGCGCCGGGCGGTGTTTTGAATATCCGGCGGCAGCTTGCGGGAGCGTTCGCCCCGGAAGATGCGCTCGGTTTCGCCGCACGCGAAGGCCGTAATCACAAGTCAATGTTATCGCATTACGGTAATATGTCAAGCCCGATACCTGCGGTTGCCGCGACAGGCTCGAAACCTGATTGGCCCTGTGTTCTGGCTTGCGAACGGGGGGCCAATCCCATAGACCAAAGACGCATGACTGGCGGCAAGAAATTTCGGATCGGCATCATCGGCTCCGGCAAGGGGTCCAATTGCGCCGCCATCGCCGACGCATGCAAGACGGACGACATCCCGGCGGAGGTCGCCATAGTCATCAGCGATGTCGCCAACGCGGGCATTCTGGAGCGCGCGCGGGAGCGGGGGTTGCCGGCGGTTTTTATCGAGCCGGGGAGGTTTCGCTCCAAATTGGACGAAAAGGCGGAGGCGGCTTACGTCACCGCGCTGCAAAAGGCGGAGGTGGATCTGATCGCGCTGGCCGGCTTCATGCGGATTTTGAAAGGCGGGTTCCTGCGGGCGTTCCCGCAACGGGTGGTGAACATCCATCCGGCCCTGCTGCCAGCCTTCCCCGGATTGGAGGCTTGGCGGCAGGCCCTGGATTACGGCGTCAAGTTCACGGGGGCGACGGTCCACTTTGTGGACCAGGGCGTGGACACCGGCCCGATCATCGCGCAGCGGACGGTGCCGGTCCTGCCGGGGGACACGCCCGCCACGCTGCACGCGCGCATCCAGGACGCCGAACGGGTGGTTTATCCGGCGACGATCGCGGCGCTGGCGCGAGGGCAGGTGCGGGTGCAAGGGCGGCAAACCGTCTGGACCTGACACCCGCGCGCCCCGCCGGGCCGGCCAAACCCGATCAAGGCCGGCGCTTGGTGGGGTGTAACTTGTTGATGGCCTCAAAGTTGCCTGAAAGTTGCCTTGACGATTCCTTCGCTATGTGATACCCTTGAAAGCAGCATGAGGTTGGGGGCGACAAACGTCAGCAACGGCCCGCACGGCATTCCGTCCGCCGCCGCGCAGGGGGTCTTGCGCCAAAGTGGCACAGTCCCTTCCGTCCGGCCGCGCGCCCGCCCCGCATGTCCTTCGGTGCCAGACCATCCCAATAAAGGTGGATAAAGGTGGATAAAGGCCAATAAAGGTAGAAAAAATAACTTTTTTGTGACGAAATGGCAAACAACGGCAAAAAATGGCAAGGTCGCCATGAACCCTTCCAGCCAGCTCCCCCCTGTCCTCCGTAGCTTTCCTGTCCTCCGTAGCGTCGGCGAAGGAGGAAGCGAAGGAGGAAATCGTGTCCAATCGTGCATAATCGTGCATAATCGTGCTATTTTCTTGGTCAAACCCTCCTGTATGGCTGATTCTGCGTCTTCCCCACGCATCCTGGCATCGCCGGTCATCCAGAGCGGCGGGTGGCCGCGGCGTTCCCCTCCACCGCCACCTCATGAATTGGCCCTGTAACCCGATGAATGCGAAAAAGAATAAGTTGGCATTGCCGCGCCGACAGTGGAAAATCAACCCCGTCACGCGAGTGAAGGAATCCGGCAAGAAGTATTCCCGCCCCCGCGTCAAACGTGTCGCATCCAGATATGAAGAGTAAAGAAAGCAAAGAGATTTTGAAAATGGGGCTGCCCAAGGGAAGCCTGCAGGAGGCCGCCCTGGCCAAGATGGCCAAGGCCGGGTTCAACATCCAGGTCAGCAGCCGCTCCTACATTCCTTATGTGGATGACGAGCATTTGAGGATCCGCCTCATCCGCGCCCAGGAGATCAGCCGCTACGTCGAGCTCGGGTACCTGGATTGCGGCATCACCGGGCACGACTGGGTGGTGGAAAACGGGTCGGATGTGCGGGAAGTGGGCGAATTCCAATTCAGCAAGGCCACCAGCCAGCCGGCCCGCTGGGTGCTCGCCGTGCCGGAGGACTCGCCCATCCACTCGCCCCGCGATTTGCGCGGCAAGCGCATCGCCACCGAGGTCGTCAACATCACCAAGCGCTGGTTGCGCAAGCACGGGGTCAAGGCCGGGGTGGAGTTCTCCTGGGGCGCCACGGAGGTCAAGGCGCACGAGTTGGTGGACGCGATTGTGGAAATCACGGAGACCGGCTCGTCGCTCCGGGCCAACCGGCTGCGCATCGTGGACACGCTGCTGGTTTCGACCCCGCGCCTCATTGTCAATCATAATTCATGGAAGGACCCCTGGAAGCGCCAAAAAATCGAGACCCTCGTCATGCTCCTGCGCGGGGCGCTGGAGGCGGAGAGCAAGGTGGGCCTGAAGATGAACGTGGAGCGCAAGAATCTGGACTCCCTGCTGCGCGCGCTCCCGGCGCTGCGCAACCCCACCGTCGCCAATTTGAGCCAGCCCGACTGGGTGGCCCTGGAGACGATCATTGACGAGAAAGTGGTGCGGGAGCTGATCCCGCGCCTCAAGGCCGCCGGGGCCGAAGGAATTATTGAATATCCGCTCAACAAGGTGGTATATTGAAACCGCATAGAACATATAAAGTATGGGATCACTAAAAAAACGCCGCAAAAGCAAAATCAACAAACACAAACGGCGCAAAAAGCTGCGCGCCAACCGCCACAAGAAACGCACCTGGCAGAAGTAAGCCGGAGCGGCACAAGCTCCTCCCGGCCCGCGGGGCGCAGTCCGCCATCACGCGGAGACGGACGGCTTTTGCCCTGGATCGTCGCATGAAGTTTTGTCTCTCACTCCTTGTTCTGGCTTGCGCGGGGCTGCTTTGGAGCGGTTGCGCCACCACTGGCGCGCACCCGCCCGCCGCCGCGGCCGGGGGACCCACCGGCGCCAATGCCGCCGCCGGCGGCGATGAGGAATCCTCCCCGATGGACGGCCTTGTGTCCGGGGGGCGGCGCGAGCCTGCGAATTTGGTGTCCACAGGCAAGGGCAACGCGGAGTCGCTGGCGCATTTTGCGGCCGCGGAAAGCTTCGAGACCAACGGCCAGCACGAGCTGGCGGTGGAGGAATTCTACAAATCCGTCCTGGCCGATCCCTCCAACGAGGAGCTGGCGCTGGAGTTGACACGGGTGTTCCTGCAGGATCAGCGCGCCGAAAGAGCGGTCGCGCTTCTGACCAAAGTGGCCGCGCGGCCGGATTCGTCGGCCACAGTGTGGAGTTGGCTGGCGCGGGCCGATTTGCAGGCCGGCAACACCAATGCGGCCCTGGCGGCCAGCCGCAAGGCCATTGACCGCCAGCCCGATTCCCTGGGCGGCTACGAGAGCCAATTGGAAGTTCTGGTGCAAACCGGAAAAGCCGACGCGGGCCTGCGGTTGTTGGACCAGGCCGCCAAACATATTCGCGGCCAGCCGGGCAACCTGGTCGCCCTGGCCGATCTCTATTCCGTCCTTCTGACGGCGCAGGGCAAGCCAATGGCGCCCGCCCGGCTTCGGGCCGTGGCGCTGCTGGACCAGGCGGCGGGCATGAAGCCCTCCTCGCCGTCGTTGTGGGAGCACATTGCCGACAGTTACTCGCGCCTGGGCGAACCCAAGAAGGCCATGGGCATCTACACCAATCTGCTGGCGCAACCGCAGGAGGATCCGGTGGGGCTGGACGTGCTCCGCTACAAATCGGCCCTCATCTGCATGGACGCGCAGGATTGGACCAACGCGACGCAACTGCTCCGGGCCGTCGTGCGGGACAATCCGGGCCATTTCCCGGAAGCCTGGTACTACCTGGGCATCATGGCCCACTCCGACAACCGGCTGGCCGAGGCGTCGGATGATTTTGAAACCGCGCTGCGCTGGAATCCGGGCCTGGAACTGGCCTACTACCGCCTGGCCCTGGTTTGGGTGGACCTTGACCACAACGCCGAGGCCCTGCGCCTGCTGAGCGAGGCGCGCGCCCGCTTCGCGGACAGTTTCACCTCCGAATTCTACGCGGGGCTGGTCAACATGCGGATCAAGGATTATGACGAGGCGGCGGCCCGCTTCACCGCGGCGGAGGGGATCGCCCGCTCCAACAATCCGGCGGCGCTGAACACGGAGTTCTATTTCGAAATCGGCGCCGCTTGCGAGCGCGACCACCAGTTCCCGCGGGCGGCGCAGTATTTGCAGAAGTGCATTGACGCGGAGCCGGACAACGCCGAGGCGCTCAACTACCTGGGGTTCATGTGGGCCGACCAGGGCGAACAACTGCCCAAGGCCCGCGCCTACATCGAAAAAGCCGTCAAGCTGGAACCCACCAACGCGGCCTATCTGGACAGCCTGGGCTGGGTGTTCTACAAACTCAAGCTGCCCCAGGAGGCCCTGCCCTGGATGCTCAAGGCCGTGCAGTATTCCACCGAGCCGGACGCCACCATCCTCGATCATCTGGGTGACGTCTATATGGAGCTGCGCCAGCCCGCCAAGGCCCTGGAAAACTGGAAAAAATCCCTCACCATCGAGCCCAACGACGAGGTCCGCAAGAAGCTCAAGCGTTTCGACGCCGGCGCCACTTGATTTCGGCCATGCCCCCGCAGTTCTCCAAACACTACACCGTGGCCGAAGCCCGCGCCCTGCTGCCCGACATCCGCCTCTGGCTGGACGGGCTGGACAAATGCGCCGACCGCCTCAAGAGCCTGGACAAGCGGGTGGGCGCCCTGCTGGCCGAGGGCCGCGACGCCGGCGGCAAGCCGGTCAACGACCTCATCACCACCCTGGCCGAGTGCCGGGAGGTTCTCCTGGAATTTCACCGCCGCCAAATCCAGGTCAAGGATTTGAAGCGCGGCCTGATTGATTTCCCCTCCCTGCGCGGGGGCAGGGAAGTGTTCCTGTGCTGGGAGCGCGACGAGGAGGACATCGAATTCTGGCACGACTTGGAAACCGGCTACGCCGGCCGCGAACGGCTTTGAGCGGGGGCACCTCGGCGATTGGCGGCTTTACCTCCAGCCGGCTTTGCGGTAAGGTACTGGACATGGCATTATCAGACCAAGACAGGCAATTGCTCAAGGATTTGTACCGGCAGTGTGATCCCAACGAGCCGTTGCAACCGGATGATCCGCGGTATGAGCCCATCTACGCCGGCGGTCATTGTGAAGACCCGGTCGCACGTCTCCGGACGCACATCGAATGGGCGGGGGCTGAGAGTTTACAGTTGTTTTCTGGCTTTCAAGGCTCAGGCAAAACGACGGAACTTTACCGGCTCCGGGGCGATTTGAAAACCAACGGCGCAGCAGTCCTTTACGCGGATGCCCTTGAGTATTTGAACCCGTCCGAGCCTCTGGACATCTCGGATTTATTATTGGTTTTGGCAGGGGCCTTCAGTGACAGCCTGAAAAAGGATCACCAGATCGATTTTGGCAGAGACTCATGGTGGGCTCGCGCAACGAATTATCTGACAACAACGTCCGTAGAGGTGCAAGAAGTGCAAGCTGGACTGAAGGCCGGCATCGACATCAAATTAGCTTTGAAGGAATCCAGCACGTTCCGTCAAAAGCTTCGGGCATTTCTGGAAACGCGCGTGGGCGAGTTGAAGAAGGAGGTCGGTAAATTCATCGGAGACGGCGTCAAGGCGCTGCGGGCCAAGCATCAAGAAAACGCTCCTGTTGTTCTGATCTTCGACCAACTCGAGCGGA
>JBEKAN010000098.1:0-12293 GCA_050015895.1 Verrucomicrobiota bacterium | reverse complement strand
CGCTGGTCCCAAAATCGAGGCGGTGGGCGTTTCTAAAATAAACCAGCCCGCGCGCTTTTGCCCAGGGGGCGCCCCGCTGGATGTCGCGGTGGAGCAACTGCATGAGACTGGGCCGGGCCGGATCGAGGCGGTCCGGGGAAACCCGCAAGTCGCTGGGTTGGTTCAAGGCCAGCAGATGATCGTCCTCCCAGAGCACCGGGATTTCCCAGAACTGGCCGGTGGCCGGGGAGGAGAGTTTGAGGGTCTGGCCCACGGCAAGGCGTTGCGGGGCTACCCTGCGGGCGCGGACTTGTCGGCCGGGACGACGTGGGCCTGAAATTCGCGGCCGAACCATTCCTGGAAGGCGTCCATCTGGCGCTTTCTGCGGAACTTGTCCAAGTAGGCCGGAATATCGCGCTGGACGGTGGCCTCGTCCAAAGCTGTGCGGGACTTGACGAAGGCCACGAACCCGCCGTATTGGGGCGGGACAAATGGGGAGCACTGGCCAGTGGGCACCTTATAGACGACGCTGTCGAGGACTTGGAACTGTTGTTTGTCGAGGATCTCCGGGATGGAAGTATCCACAGCGGCGAAGGGGGTCAGGGTCTCCGGCTTGACGCCCTGGGCGGCGCAAATGGCGTCAAAAGTCTGCCCCCGCGCCATGCCGAGTGCGACGGCGGCCTCGAAATTGGTGCCGGCGCTGCTGGCCATGACCGTCGCCCGCTGGTTGCGGCAATCCTCGGTCACTTTGGCGCGGACCGCCTCCAGCGGCTGGATTTCGCTGGGATACTGTTTCTCCAGACCGACGAGAAAATAGCCGTTGGTGCCGGCCAAAACCTGGAGGGGGTCGTCGGGTTCGCCGAAACCGGGACCGAAGATGATGGACAGGGAGCTGGAAGACAACTGCAATTCTTGCGGGGGGTTCTCGCGGTCGAAAGGCTCCGAGGTCAGGAGGGTCAGGCCGTTGGTTTGGGCGAAGCTCTGCCAACCGGCCCTGGTGAGAGGCAGATCCTTGCCGTGGGAGTCGAGCAGTATTTTCCCCAGATCATTCACATTTGTCAGCGCGGCGTGCGCCGCCTGCCTCATGCGCTCGGCCTCCTTGATCTTGGCTTTGGCCGCCTCCGGGGGGAGCGGGGCGCCGGCCTCGTCCTTGAAACTGGACTGATCCGAGTTGGCGTAAGCGCTGTCAATTTGCGCGTCCAAATTCGTCAATCCCGCCAGAAACTTGTCGGCCACCGGGTAATAATTGGTCAGATCGAAGCGGATATAGTTGATCTGTTCCCGCTCCGGCAGGCTGTAAGCCGTTTGATTCTCTATGTAAAAATTCGTGAGGTCCTCCGGGGTGATGGTGACTTTGGGGGTGAAATTGGTGAGCGGAAAACGCACCAGCTCCACCTCCATCTTCTCGTTGTCGCGGCGGAAGAAGAACTCGGCCTCCTTTTGGGAAATGAGCTGGCCGGTCATTCCGAACAAGGAGAACAAAAGCTGCTGGCCGACCTGGTCCCGGACATAGTGGTCAAAGTCATCCAGGGTCACACGGCGCTCCTGGTTGAGGATCTTGGACACAAATTGATTAAACTGATCTTGTGGAAAGGGCTGGCCCGGCTGCAGGCCCAACAACGTCTCGCGCGTGTAACGGGCGGCGGCCTCGGTCGTGACCTCCAGATGCAACTGCTTCAACTCGGACTGGAGGAAGAGGCGTTGGTACACCAAGTTGGTCATGGTGGGCGACGACTCATCCCGGGCCGACGGCCAGCTTCGCCGGCTGAAGCGCAAATCCAGGCGCACCTCCTGCCTGGCGGTGTCGAATTGCTGCTGGGTGATCGGTTCGCCATTGATGGAGCCGTAAAAAGCCACCGGCCGGGAGGACCCGCCCCCCATGCCGCCGGGGCTCCTGGCATTGGGCGAGAGGAAATAGACGAAGGAAACAATCGTGCCCACGATTATTATCCACATGATGGTCTTGTGATGCCTGCGAAAGGTGTTGGTCATACTATTTTTTCAAATTTGCAAGCCGACAAGCTAACTTGCCCCCCCGCGGGCGGTCAAACGCAAAAATGGAGAATTTCTCCCCGCGCCATTGAACTTTTTATCGCTTCGGGCATTCCACTGTAGGTAAATGCTGGTAGTGGCTGAACGCGAACAATTGCCGGTGCGGCAGGCCAAGGCCGGGGACCCGGAGGCTTGGAGCGCGCTCTTTCGGCGTTACCAGTTGCCTTTGTATGTTTATGTTTTCGAGCTGGTGCGCGACGAACAAGCGAGCCTGGACATTGTGCAGGAGGCGTTCATCGCCGCCGCGCGCCACATTGGCAGCCTGCGGGAGGAGGCCAAATTTGGCGGCTGGCTTTTCGGCATCGCGCACCAGAAGTGCGGCCAGTTGTGGCGCGGACAAAACCGCGCCGCGGCCCTGCGGGAGGAAATCGGCGAATCGGCCCCGGATCTGGATGAAGGCCCCGACGAGCTGCTCATCCGCCGGGAACAGGAGGAGGAGTTTATGAAGCTGGTCAACGAGCTGCCCGCGCCGCAACGCTCGGTGTTGCTGCTGCGTTTTGTGGAGGACTTTTCGCTGGAACAAATCGCCGAAATCACCGAGGCCCCGCTGGGCACGGTGAAATCGCGGCTGCACCACGCCAAACGCGCCCTGCGAAAAATTTTGGAGGACAAGAGCCAATGAAAACGCCAAGGGAAATTTTATTGCGACATCATCAGGCCGTCACACCGAAACTGGACGCCATCCGGGCCGGGGTCGTGGCGGGAATCGCCCGCGCGCCCGCGCCGGAAACGGTTTCTTGGCGGGAAATCGCGCGGTCGTTGCGCTGGCATCTGGCGGGGCTGGGCGCCGCGTGGGTGGTGGTGGGGATTTTGAACATGGATCTTTCGCCCGGCGCGGTGGCGATGGTTCCGCGGGAGAAAACTCCGCCGCCGCACCAGATTTGGGCGTCGCTGCGCGAACGCCGCCGGCTCCTCCAGGAATACAGCGACGCGCCGGTGGTGGAAACGCCCCTGGCGCCGGGGCGGCGGAGCGAAATCAAGCCGGCGCAAATGGAGGTTTGACATGAGCGATCAACCGAAAACAGGCCCGACGATTTGGGAGCGCAGCACGATCGTTCGCTTCTTCCGCTGGCTGTTTAGTTGGCGCGGGATGCGGCGCGTTTTCATTGTGCTTGCCTGGACGGTGACGATCATCGCTCTGTGGTATGGAGAGGAAAACTGGCGCGGGCGGAGGGCGTGGAACCAATATCGGAACGCCGTCGAGGCGCGTGGAGAGTCGCTTGATTTCGCCTCTTACATTCCGAAACCAGTGCCCGATGACGAGAATTTTGCCGCGACGCCGTTTCTCAAGACATTTCCTGACACCAACTACAACATACTGACGAACGACCTCTACGCCCGCGCCGCCGACCATATTTCTGAAACCAACATCGCCAAGGCCCTGGGGCACCGGCATCTTACGGATCTGGTGGCGTGGCAGACGGCCTCCGCCGCCCTGCAAAGCGGCGGGTTGAAGCGCACACAGAAATTTGAGACGGAGAAGACGGGGCTTGAGGAAAGAGCGACAGCGGCGGAGGCGGTTCTGGAAGGAATGAAACCGGACGAGGCGGTGTTTGCGGAACTTCGCGCCGCCAGCAGCCGTCCGTACTCGCGGTACCCGCTGTTCTATGACTTGGAAAACCCGTGGGGAATCATGCTGCGGCATCTGGCGAAGATCAAAGGGCTCTGCCAACGCCTGAAATTGGAGGCATGCGCCGAACTGGCGGCGGGGCGGAGCGACCAGGCCCTGGCCGATGTGAAACTGACGCTTGCCCTGGCCGACTCCGTCAAGACGGAGCCGTTCTTGATCTCCTCGCTGGTGCGCCTGGCAAACCTCCAAATTGCGATTCAACCGGTGTGGGAGGGCCTGGCCGAGCGCCGCTGGACCGACACCCAGTTGCAGGAACTCCAGACGCGCTTTTTGTCCTACAATTTTTTGGCCGACATGCAACAGCCGCTCCAGGAAGAACGAACGTGCGGTGCCCTGGGAGTTGATATGGTCAAGAAGCAAGGGCTTGTTTTTCTCGAGGATCTTTCCAATGGTGATCCGAGGTCGCCATTTCAGAAGCTGGCGTTCGCTCTCATCAGACGGCTAATGCCGTCGGGATGGTATGATCAGGAGAAGCTGAATTACGTCACATTGTTTGACGCCGAGATGAGCGGCGTTGTGGATCTGGCCGCGAGGAAGGTTTCCCCTTCCGCGGCCGCGCTCAACGGCAATGAGTTGAACCGGCAACTTGGTCGCGAATCTGTCCAACGCGGATCTCTGGATGTCGGACATGGGCCTCCGCCTCTCAAAGCCCTGCTGCAGCACAGGCTCATTGCCTCGATGCTGCTGTCGGACATGAGCAATATGTCCGCCAAATTCGCCTCGGCTCAGGTCGCCTGCGACCAGGCCGCCCTGGCGTGCGCTTTGGAGAGATACCGCCTGGCCAATGGGCAATTCCCGGAAACGCTCACGGCGCTGACGCCGAAGTTCATGTTCCGCGAACCCAACGATGTGGTCACCGGCCAGCCCTACAAATATCGCCGCACGGAGGACGGGCAATTTGTTCTTTACTCGGTCGGGTGGAATGAGAAGGACGACGGCGGCGTGCCGGGAAAGAGCTTGTTTGACACGAAGGAAGGCGACTGGGTTTGGGAGTATCCCGGCAAGTGAAAAGGAAAAAATGTTTCCGATCCCATCGGCGGGAGATTATGGTGGCGGGACATGACACCCGACCGATACGAAGTCTCGCCCGACGGACGCCGACGATTAACTGGCTTTCTGCAAAAGCGCGGATCCAAGCTGGGAATGTCCACCGGGGGCGGATTCGCCTTCGGCGGTGTGTTCGTGGCCACGGGGACCATCATCCCTCTGGTGGGCACCAAAGTCCTCAAAGTAGATCCCGCGTCGGTGCAAGCTCCCTACTGGGTGTTGTCGTTGTGCGGGTTGTCGTTCGCGCTGGCTGGCTTGATGGTATGGGGCATGACCTGGAGACAATTTGCGGCCAACCGCCGGCGCGCGGAGGCGGCGAGCCGGTACCCGGGGGAGCCTGCGCTGGCCGATTATGCCTGGCATCCGGAGGGATTCGAAGTGTCGGAATGGCCCGGCCTGGCCAAGGCGATCGCCGCCGACGTGTTTCTGACAATTTTTCTCTCCATTTTCAACTGGTGGGCGTTCGGAGGGAAAGGCCCCACGATGGTCAAGATCATTGTCATTTTGGTTGACTGTTTCTTGGTGTTCGTGTGGTGGCGGGCGGCGCGGCAACTGGGGCGCGCTCTGAAGTTCGGACATTCGCGGATTGAGTTCACCGGATTTCCCTGTCGGCTGTCCAAACCCGTCGTCCTCCGCTGGGAGCCTTTTCGCGGCATCCACCGGGTGAACCAGGGGACCTTCACACTGCGCTGCGTCGAGGAATGGACGGAGGAGAGAGATTCGGGCGAAGGTCGAACCTCCTTCTTGGTTCAAGAGGAGATTTGGAGCGCGAAATGGCTTTTGGAGCAGCCGCGCAATTTCCAACTGCGGGAGGAAGTGGACCTGCGTTACGAACTGCCGGCGGACGCGCGCCCGACACAACTCAGCGCCGACAAGCCGTTGTTCTGGGAGCTGGAGGTCAAATTGGATCTTCCCGGCCTGGACTTCAACGAAACGTATCTTGTGCCGGTGTACGGGCAGGGGTAGGGCGCGTTTTTTTCCTTGCGCATCGCGCCGGGGCGGCCACGATACTGAGGCCAATGAAGAAAAAGATTTTAGCCCTCCTGTCGCTGCCGCTGGCCCTGGCCGGCTGCTCCTCCATTACTAATTTGACGCCCAGCCGCCTGCCGCGAAACGACGCCGGTTTCTATCGGATCGAAGCCGCGTGGGAAACCCGCGAGCAAGCCATCCGACCGGAGACGATCAAGCCGCTGGTCATGGTCGGGTACGAGACTTACGAGATGCGCCCCGAATTGGTGGTGAGCAACCGATGGGAGACATTTGTTCCGCTGCCCGCGGACCAGAGCCTTCTGCATTACCGGTTCAAGTTCGATTTCCTTCGGAACGCGATTTCCGCGCCGGTGGAAGACAGCAAATTATCGCCCGATTACACGCTGCAAATTATTGACAAACCGGGGGCAAAATAACTTGGGAACGGCCTCCCTATCAGAGCGTGTTTTGACGACCAGATTTTTGAGCGGCCCCCTGCAACTGGCTCGGCAGGAGCCTCGCCCTACCGAGGCGTTTGTGGTAGGGCGAGGCTCCTGCCGAGCCGTGGCGTTTGAAAAATGAGATTTTCAAAACACGCTCTCACGCCGTCATTGGGCGTTCTGCGAGGCGGCCAAGAAGAGCTTGACGAAATCAGCCCTCACAACCGGGCGGGGATTGAAAGCCGCCGTCCACTGCCTGGCGGCCTCAGACGCCAGCGCCGGGATGGCGGAACGCTTTATCCCGCACTCCGCCAGCGACCGGGGCATGTCCGCCAGACGGAGCAGCGCATCCAGGCCTTGCGCCAACTGATCCGCGTTGGAGAGCAGACTGGCATACAAGGACGCAGCCCCGGCGTCGCGTCCGTTGAAGCGCACCACGTGCGGGAGCATCAGCCCGACCGCCTGGCCATGCACGACATTGTAGCGCGCCGTCAATGGGTTGGCCGCCGCGTGGGCGGCGCCCAGCATGCTGTTCTCAATGGCCAGGCCCGCCAGCGCGGCCCCAAGCAACATGCCGGCCCGCGCCTCCAGATCGTCCGGCTTTTGGAGGATTCGCGGCAAATTGGCCCAGCAAAGCCGAAAGGCCTCGCGCGAATACGCCAGGGAAACCGGGTTGCGGCGCTTGGTCACAGCCGTCTCCAAGGCGTGCGAGAGCGCGTCCATGCCGGTGCACGCGGCCACGCGGGACGGCTGGGAGAGGGTCAGGACGGGGTCCAAAATTGCGACGCGCGCGGCGGCTTTGGGATCGCCGCAGGCCATTTTTTGGTGCGTGGTTTCATCGGCGATCAGCGCGAAGGACTGGCATTCGCTCCCCGTGCCCGCCGTGGTGGGAATGGCGATCAACGGGAGCATCGCCTTGCGCGCTTTGCCCACACCCCAATAATCGCTCATGCGGCCCCCGTTGGTGAGAAGGAAATTGCAGCCCTTGGCCGTGTCCAGACTGCTGCCGCCGCCCAGGCCGACAATGCCGTCAATGCCGGAGGCGCGGGCCGCGCGCAGACAATCGGCCACATCGCGCGTGGTGGGATTCTCCCGCACGTTGTCAAACACAATGACCCGGACGCGCGCCGCCTCCAGCGAACGGCGCACCCGTTCCGCGTGCCCGGCGGCAACCACGCCGCGGTCGGTGACCAGCAGCGCGGTTTTCAAGCCGATTTCCCGCGCCAGATCCCCGGCGCGGTCGGCGCCACCCGCGCCGAAAACCAGGCGGGTGCGGGGCTGGTGGTCGAAGGGCGCGAAATTGAAGGGCTGTTTTTTCACTCGGAGAATTCAATGGCGCGCCGTTTGTAAAGGAACTCGAACAAATTTCCCTCATGCGGCTGGTCCCAGGAAACCTGGAGGGTGGATATGGGGCCGATGTTCAAGCGGTCAATCAGCGGCGACTCCAGAAGCCGCCCGATAAATTGGCGGTCCTTCGTGATGGCCGTCACCGCGAGAGAGGGACCGATTTGCCGGAGCATCTCCGCCTGCGGCACGGTGACGACGCTGGCATAGGGAAAGAGAAATTCGCGGTTGGCCAGCGGATGCGCGAAGGAATCGCACAGCACGATGGTGGGCCGCAAATACGTCCCCCCCTCGAACAAGACCTTGCGCGGCCCCTCGCGATAGGACGCGGTGACATCCGTCGCCCCCGGTGTTTTCAGTCCCTCCGCTATGCTGTTATCGCTGAATTCCGCGATTTTCGGATTGGCAAACCCCGCCAGCCGCGCCTCCTCATCCCCCGAGGGCAGGGGAGAGACAGGGCCGAGTCTTGCGGCGAGCATCGCCGCAATTTCCGCCGCGTGGCGCGGCACCACAATCGCGGAGGCGTTGATGCAACTGCGACCGCCATTGTCAGAAATGGCCGAGACCATGACATCAATGAAGTCGGGCCAGCGCTCGATTTCGTCCTCGCCGACGAGGATTTTGCTGTGGCCGGGACCGTGAATTTGAATGGCCGGATTGCCGGCGTGGGCGGCGGTGGCGCTTGTGTCGCCAAAGATGAGCGCGCGCCCGCACGAGCGCAAAATTTCGCCGGCGCCCTCGTGATCGGTCGGATAAAATCCAAAAGCCTCCGCCGGACAGCCCGCCGCGACGAAGGCCTGGATCAGCCGCCAGGGCGTCCAGGGTTCCTCGCGGCCGGGTTTGAGGACGACGGGGATTTTGAGTGGAATGGCCGGGAGCCAGAGGGAATTGACGGCGGGGGAATTGCTGGGCATCACCAGACCGAGGCATTGGGTGGTGGGATAAAAACTCAGGCGCGCCCCGAATTGGCGGCTGACGCCGTTGTCCAGGACCGCCGGATCGAGTCCGCGGGTCAAGCCGCTGAGGACGGTTTGCATGTGGGTGAGCGCGTCGTGGATTTTGGCCATGTTGCGTCGCGCCATCACGTGCGGCAATCCGCTCGTGGCCGACAGTGTCTCAACGTACTGCTGCGGGGATTGCGTCTCCCCCTTGTCGCCCAGCGGCAGGGAGCCGTGGAGAAATTGCGCGCCGGCTTTGGCGCTAACTTCAATCAGTTGGGCGGCGGAAAAATTTTTCAGCGCCGCGCGCGACTCTGCGATCTTGGCCAGATCCTTGCGGATGATTCCGGCATTGGCCTGGCTGACGGTGGCGAGAGTCGCGCCGGAGCGATAATCGGCGACGGCGGCCCGGTCGAGGCTCTCGTAAGGCCGGCCGAGGCGAAGGACTGGAAGGTGCGCAACCATTGCCTTTCAATAAACCCCTTCCACGATGTTTTTCTCCATCGCGCCGAAGGGGCGCACCTCGGCGACGCCGTCCCAGTCGTAGGGCGGGCGCGGTTGGCGGCGAATGGCCTCGTCGCGCTCCAAAAATCGCGGCATGAAAAACTCGCGCGTCAGGGTGGTCAGCTCCACGCGCCCCCACTGGCCGTAGGGAACCGGTTGCGAGGTGTTGTTGGGATCCACCACGCGCAAGACCGCGCGCGGCTGGGGCGCGTAATAGGTGATGGAATAATTGTCCTCGGGCCGCAAGGGCACACTGGCGGCCAGCCCCATCAAGGTGTTGCCGTAGGTGGGATAAAAGCCGATGCGATTTTCCAAAACCTCCTCCACAATGTAGCGGACGAGCTGCGGGGCCATGGTGGTCCCGCCGCAAAAAACGCCGCGGACGCCCGCCGCCCACAGATCAATTCTCTCGCCGATGGCCTCCAGCAGCTTGGGAGTGGTGAAAAGCCCGGAGATGCGGCGGTGTTTCATAATCATCACGGCCTGGTCCACGATGTGGTCCATGTAAGCGCGGGCCTGGTCGAGATCTTTCGCGGCCAGGACCTTTTTGACCCAGCGCGGATCCAGATCAATGAAATAACAGGAGCCGCCGCGGAAATTAGCCAGGTGCTCGATGGCCAGGCGCAGTCTGCGCGGCCCGGTCGGCCCGGCCATGAGCCAGGCGCGGCCGCGCGGAAAATGGGCGTCGGAGATTTTGGTGGAGAATTCCTCGTAATCCACCTTGTAATCGTCCCAGCCGATTCGCTGCTTGGGCATGCCGGTGGTGCCGCCGGTCTCAAAGATGTTGAAGGGGCGGCCCTGGAATTGTTTCGGCACCCAGACCTCCGGCTGCAAATCGCGCAGCCATTCGTCCTGGAAATGCGGAAATCGCTGGAGATCGGAGAAGCTCTGGACGGCGCTGGCGGGATTCCAGCCGGCCTTTTCCGCCCACTCCAGCCAGAAGGGGCAGCCGGTTTCCGGGGAGAAATGCCACTGGATGATGTCGCGGACGTGGGCGTCGAGTTTTTCGCGGGCCGTTTGGGCGGTGTTTGAGTCAACAATAGACATAAGAGGGATCAAGACTGGCCGGGCGCGGGGCCGAAGTATTTGTCAATCGTCGCACGGCTGGGCGGCCGGGTGAGCAGCGAAAAGACAAGCATAACCAGGGCCGAACCGACGACCATCGGCACGACGGTCATGTATCCGTCGCAAAATGCGACGTCCCCGGTGGGGTTGAGAAAAAAGACCTTGAGGGCGTCCTTGCCCGCGCCCATCTGCCAGAGAACATCCCCGGCTTTGTGGCTGGATTGCATGAGGGCCGTCCAGACCAGAAAGCCGGCCACGAACAGGGTGGCGGCCAGCGCGCCCCATTTGGTGCTGCGTTTCCAGAAGAGCGCCGCCACCATCACGGGCGACATGGCCGCAAAACCGGAAAAGGCGTAACGGACCGCGATCTCAAAAATCCCCTGCTTTTCCTTCAACTGAAGGGCGACCAGATAAGCGATCCCTGTGACCACCAGAATGAAGCCGCGCGCGAAATGAACCGCGCGATGCTCGCCGAATTTTTCCCTCCCGCCGTAGTGGGCGAAGACATCCTTGGTGAACATGGTGCTCATGGCCAGGACTTGGTGGGCGTCGGAACCCATCACCGCCGAAATGATGCCCGCGCCCAGGATTCCCGCCAGCCAGGCCGGGGAGTAATCGTGGAGCAGCCGGAGCAGCACGCTGTCGGGATCTTGAATCTTGCCCAGAGCGGCGAATCCCAGGACGCCCAGAAACACACACGGAAGCCAGGTGACCAGGATGGCAACGGGATAAGCGACGACGGTGCGTTTGAAGGCGGTCACGCGGCGGGCGGAAAAACACATCATGGCCATGTGCGGAAACATGATGGATGAGAGCGGAATCAGCGTGTAGCTCCAAAAGGCCTGGGCCGGCATCTTCTCGCGCGTGACCAGGAACCGCGTCTTTTCATCCCCCGCCAGTTTGCCGATGTAATCGCCGAAGCCGTGGGGCAGGGCGTGGCTGATGACCGCCACTGCGACCACACCAAAGCAGACAAACAGGATGGTTTGAAAAATGTTGACCCAAACCGTGCCGCGCATCCCGCCAAAAAAGACATTGACCGTGACCACCACCGCGACCGTGGCGCAGCCCAGGGCGTAGGGGATGAGCGGTTGTTGCGTTTGCGGATTGACCGAGATGCCGGCCAGCACGGTCCCGCCTCCCATGATGCTGATAATCATGTAGGGAACGAGCATCGCGGCGCTCAACGCAAAAATCACGGTGCCGATGTGGTTGCATTCCCAGCGGTCGCGGAAGAAAGAAACCTGGGTTTGGTGGCCAAATTTTTTGCCCAGCGCCCAGAGGCGCGTGCCAATGAAAAAAATGGTCAGCGGAATGACGAAGCAGGAGGAGGAGGCCATCATCCCAAAAATGCCGATGCCGCGCCGATAGGCCTGCCCCGAGCTGCCGAGGATGGCGAAGGCCGTCATGTTGGTGGCGAAGAGGGAGAGGAAAAACACGAGCGAGCCAATGGAGCGGCTGGCCAGAAAGAAATCCTCCGTGTTCTCCCTGCCGCGCTTGTAGGCGATGCCGCCAATGAACGCGATGACCGCCAGATAGACGAAAATGACGACGACGGGAATCACTCGAGGTCTAGATTAGGATTAAGAAAGGTGATCACTGGGGCGGGGGTGCGTTATTCCTGGCTTCTGGACCTTCTTGCGTTTCCAGGTGTTTGGGCCAGGCGAACTTCACCAGAACCGCCATCATGATGGCGCAAAGCACCGCGTAGGCGGCGTGGTAGGCCAGACCGACGGGCAGAAATCCCAAGATCAGAGGATCGGCCTTCTTCCAGTTCCAGAGGTCCTGGTGCGCGACATAAACCAACGCGATGAGGACGAAGAGAAGATATTTTTTCATGGGCCGGGTTTGCTCACTTCGATGGTCAGGGCGGGCTTCTGGTCCTTGAGCGCCGGCATTTTGTCGTTGTTGTAAAACGCGAACAGGTGGGTGTTGGAGTGGACGTAGAGGACGCCGTTGGCGACAATCGGCGTGGAATAGACCGCCGCGCCGAGGTTGACTTTGCTCAGGATTTTCTTTTCCTTGCTCGCGGCGAAAACGTAAAAGTCCCCGTCCTCATCGCCGCAATACACCTTCCCGTCCGCCACCAGGGTCGAGCCCCACATGTGCGAGCTCAGGTCATGCACCCAGTAAAGCTGGCCTGTCTCGGCGTCGAAGCAATGGACGAAACCGGCAAAATCCCCGACGAACAGCAGCCCGTCGGGAGTGATGGATACGGTGGATAGACTGCGGTGGAGTTTGTCGTAGCTCCAGATTTTGGCCGTCTTGGTCACGTCGCCGGTCTTGGTGGCGTCAATACAATTGATGATGCCGATGCCATCGCCA
>JBEKAN010000097.1:0-12373 GCA_050015895.1 Verrucomicrobiota bacterium | reverse complement strand
AGCGGCAAAGCCAGCCGCGCGTCGGTCCGGCTCTCGGACAAAAGCGTGCTGCGCGTCTATGAGCTGACGACGCTGGAAATCAAGCCCCCGCAACAGGCCGACCACAACGATGTGATTGACGTGAAATCCGGCGCGACCTACTTCTTCAATCGCGACAAACCCCAGGAAACGCAGTTTCAAACCCCCTCCGCGTCGGGAGCCATTCGCGGCACGGAGTTCAATCTGGTGGTCAAGGAGGACGGCGCCACCGAACTGACGCTGCTGGACGGCCAGGTGAACCTGACCAACGAGCAAGGCTCGGTCCAATTGAACTCCGGCGAGCAAGGGACCGTGGAGAAAGGCAAAGCACCCCAAAAAACCGCCGTCATCAACGCTGTGAACATCATCCAATGGACCCTTTATTACCCGGCGATCCTCGACGTGGACGAATTGGAGATGCCCGCAGACCTCCAACAGACTCTCGCCCCCTCGCTGGAAGCCTACCGGAGCGGCGACTTGCTCCAGGCTCTGGCCAAATACCCCGCCGACCGGGTTGCCGCGTCCGAAACCGAACGGGTTTATCACGCCGCCCTGCTGCTGGCCGCCGGCGAAGTGGATCAAGCGCGGACTCTGCTGGGCGACTCCATTCACGAAGCTCGCCCGGCCGCCCTCGGCGCCGCACTGCAAGAAATGATCGCCTCGGTGAAAGGCGAGGCGATGACCAACACCACCTCCCGAACCCTCGCCACCGAATTCATGGCTGGTTCTTACGCCGCGCAATCGCGCCGCGACCTTGGGCAGTCCCTGGACATGGCGCGAAGCGCCTCGGCCAAATCCCCCAAATTCGGCTTCGCCCTGGAGCGGCTGGCGGAGATGGAATTCAGTTTCGGCCACACCGGCCCGGCCCTGGACGCCTTGAACAAGAGTCTGGCGGTTTCCCCGCGCAACGCCCAGGCGATGGCCTTGAAGGGCTTTGTCGTGAGCGCCCAGAACAAAATCACCGAGGCCCGGGGCTATTTTGAGCAAGCCATCGCTCTGGACGGCTCGCTGGCCAACGGCTGGCTGGGCCGCGGCCTCACGCGCATCAAATCCGCCGACGTGGACGGCGGGCGGCAGGATTTGGAAACGGCCGCCGCGCTGGAACCGACCCGGGCCTTTCTGCGCAGTTACCTGGGCAAGGCGTGGAGCCTGGACAAACCGTTCCAGTATGGCTGGAACTCCACGCTGGCCCTGAAGGAACTGGGCCGCGCCAAGGAACTGGACCCCAACGACCCCACCGCCTGGCTCTACTCCGCCTTGCTGAACGACCAGCGCGACTGCATCAACCAGGCCCTGGCCGACTTGGAGCGGTCGCAGGACCTGAACAACAACCGCGCCTTGTTCCGCTCCAAATTCCTTCTGGACCAGGACGCCGCGGTGCGCAGCGCCAACCTGGCCCTGATTTATGAGGACGCCGGGTTTTCCGACGTCGCCGTGCGCGAGGCGACGCGGGCCGTGGAAAGCGATTACGCCAATTATTCGGCGCATTTGTTCCTGTCCGAGAGCTACGACGCGCTGATAGACCCGGAGAAGAGCAACATCCGCTACGAGACGCCCTGGGAGAACGAGCTGCTGCTGGCCGATCTGCTGGCCCCGGTCGGGGCGGGGGTGGTCTCGCCGAGCATCTCGCAGCAGGAGTATTCGCGGATGTTCGAGGCCAACAGCGTGGGAGTCAGTTCGCAAACGACGTATTGGAGCCAGGGCGCCTGGCTGGAGAGCGCCTCGCAATACGGGGCCCTGGGGAACTTCGCCTACTCGCTGGACGGCTATTATTACGCCACGCCGGGAATCAACCCCGGGAACCGGACAAACAACGATTTTGAAAACGCCGACTTCTCCGCCACTGTCAAGTATCAAATAGACCCCAAAGACACGGTCTTCCTTGAGATCGAACGGGCCGAAACCACGTCCGGCGACAACAACCAGTACTATAACGATTACACGCAGTATGACCGCAACATACGCAACTACGAAGTGCAGGACCCCAATATCGTTGTGGGTTATCACCGTCAATGGTCGCCGGGGGAGGACACGCTGCTGGTCTATCGCAGCCTCCAGGACACCTACACGCTGAACGACTCCCCGTTCCTCTTCATCAACCCGTTCAACCTCCCCAGCTCCGAGGGTCCCTATCAGGACCGGACCGATTTGAATTCGATGGAGTTGCAGCATATTTTGCAGACCTCCTCCCAACGCCTCATACTCGGGGGTCGTTATCAGGTCGAAGACCATCAGACACAAGACAGTATTAGTGTGGCAGGGGTGCCCATCATCGGGTCCCCGGCAGATCTGAAGACCGACTTCAGCCGGCTCACTTTTTATTCCTATTATCAATTGACGTTGTTTGACGCCCTGCGCCTGACAGGCGGAGCCACGTATGACTACATGCACTATCCTGTGAGCATTGCCGTTCCCCCCATCGCCCCCACAGTTGAGGAGCGCGAGCGCCTCTCGCCAAAGGCCGGAATAGACTGGACGCCTTCCGACAACACCCGTCTGCGCGCCGCTTACACCCGATCCGTGGGCGGCCTCTTCAATGACAGCAGCACTCTCATCGAGCCGAGCGAAGTGGCTGGATTCAACCAGGTGTATCGCACCCTGCTGCCGGAGGAGGCCACCGTGCCCGGAACGGTATTCGAGACCTGGGGCGTGGGCCTGGACCACAAGTTCCCCACCCGCACCTACATCAACCTGGAGGGCGAACTGCTCAATTCAGTGGCGGACCAACAAATCTGGTATGTCAACGGCCTCGGGGTCAATGACACAAAACAGGTGATTCATTTCAAGGAGAAGGACCTGGGCCTGAACGTCAATCAGTTGATTGGCAACGAGCTTTCCGCCGGGGCGGCCTACCATCTCATCTCGGCGAATGTGGGCTATGACAGCGGGCCTCCGATTGGCACGACGGCGGAACAATCCACCCTCAACGAAGTCAGTTTGTTCGCCAACTACAACCTGCCCTGCGGGTTCTACGACCAGTTCCAGGCCAACTGGTGGGACCAAGGGGACAACAAGGGGTTTGCCACCAGCGAGCCGGGCGACAACTTCTGGCAGCTCAACTACTTCGCGGGCTATCGGTTCCCGCGGCGGCACCTGGAAATTCAGGTCGGGGTTCTGAACATTTGCAACCGGGATTATCATTTGGAGCCTCTCACCTACTATCTGGAGCAGGCCCACACCCGGACCTTTGTCGCAAGCTTGAAATTTAATTTCTAATTCCGGCGCCGCCCCGCGCGCACCGCCCCCCAAGTGCCCGACCAGGCCAACAGCAAAATCTCCCGCTTCAGATCTTTTTGGCAGAGTCCGAAAGGGCTCAAGACCCAGGGCGCGATTTGGGGTGTTTTGCTCTCCGCCGGCTTGGGATTCATCATGGTTTGGTCTTACTGGGGAGAAGTATTAGTCAATAAGAGTTACGATTATCCTTTTGCCTTGCGATATTATTGGAGCCCTCCCTTTCAGCCTGGCGAAGTCGTAATGGTGTACCTGGATGACGCCTCCCACGACAAGCTTCACCAAAAATACCTTGCGCCCTGGAACCGGGCTTTTCACGCGCAATTGGTGAAACGAGCGACCGCGGAAAAGGCCAAGGCTGTGGTTTTCGACATTGTATTCAGCGACGAACTAGATCCGGATACTGACGCGAAATTCGCGCAAGCCATGATGGAAAACGGTCATGTCATTATCGCCGATGATTTGGCGATCTCGGCTTACGGGGTGAAAGGAAAACAGGGAAAGCCCGAATTCACCAAGCTGGATCAAACGCTCCTCGAAGGCGCCATAGACATCGGTTGCACGGCACTTGAGCCAGGGGATGACCAGAACGTCAGGTTTTATTTGCCTGCGATTCATGGCGCCAAAATTGAGACCACCGATCAGGAAGTCGAGAGTGAAGCTTGGAAAGCCGCACTTCTGGTTGAGCCAGATTTCGACAAGACATTCCCGCAATCCAAAAAATATGAACCGATGTGGCTCAACTATTACGGGCCGGAATTGGTGGGCCTGCAATCCGTAAGCCTGTATAAGGCCCTGGACACGAATGATCCCGACGTGCCGCCCGGCTTTTTCAGCAATAAAGTCATTTTTGTCGGAGAGAAGTTGGAAACCAAACCGCAGGACACTAGAAAGGACGAATATCCCAGCCCCTTTTCTTTCCTGCCTGGCAACAAGTTCTTCACCGGCGTCGGAATCCATGCCACAGCATACCTGAACCTCATTCGGGGCGAGTGGCTGCGCCGGCTGCCATACTGGCTGGAACGATCTGTTATTATCCTTCTCGGTGTCCTGTTTGGAGGAGGTCTGATTTATTTCCGTCCCCTTACCTCCACATTGATCGCCCTTGCCGCGGTCATTCCAATTGTCTTCGGAGATTATTTTACTTTTGTGCATTACCACTACTGGTTTCCGTGGCTGATTCCTGTGGCGGTGCAAATTCCTGTCGCTCTGGGCTGGTCGGTCGCGTTCAACTCCGTCCAGGTCTATGTGGAAAAACAGAAGGTGGAGCAGTCCCTCGGCCTCTATCTCCCGCGACGGCTGGTGAAGAAATTCGCCAGCGACCCCCAGCTCCTCAAACCCGGCGCGAAAAAACAGCAGCTCACCATTCTCTTCAGCGACATCGCCGGCTTCACCACCATCACCGAGGGAATGGACCCCGACGAGCTGGCCAAATTGATGAACGCCTATTTCCAAAGCGCCGTGGACGAGTGCATCCATTTCACGGAGGGCACCATTGTCAAGTATATCGGCGACGCCATCTTCGCCTTCTGGAACGCCCCCGACCCGCAGGACGACCACCCCTTCCGCGCCGCGCAGGCGGCCCTGCGCTTCCGCGCCCAGGACCACCACGAGTTCAACGGCAAGAAAGTCCTCACGCGCATCGGCCTGCACACGGGCGAGGCCAACGTCGGCAATTTCGGCAGCACCACGCGCGTGGATTACACGGCCTTCGGCGAGAACATCAACCTGGCCTCCCGCATGGAGGGCCTGAACAAATACCTCGGCACCCGCGTCCTGATGACCGGCGAGACCCACCAGGGCATCGGCTCCCGACTGGTCACCCGGTACCTGGGTTTGTTCCGCTTGAAGGGCTTTGAGAAGGCCGTCGAGGTTTATGAACTCCTGGACCCGCCGGAGGACGCGGAGAAAACGCGCGAGTTGCGGGAGCGATTCGAGCAGGCCAGGACGCTGTTCGTGAAGAAAGATTTTGCCGCCGCGGAAGCCGCCTTCCGCCGGGTGCTGGAACTAAGCCCCAAGGACGGCCCCTCCAAATTCTACCTGGAGCAGATCGAACACTTCCACTCGGAGGAACTCCCCCCCGATTGGAAGGGCGACATTACCCTCAAAGAGAAGTAGCCGTTCAAAAGACCGTCAATCCGAGGATGGCGACAAACAATCCAAACGCCACCTTGATGCCGCTGCCCAGGCGGATGCGCTTCTCGTTGGCGGTGCTCCAATGGATCAAATCCCGCAGACGCCAGGGCGACACCGTGAACCACATCCCCGCCAACACCAGCCCATACCCCCAGACCGCGATGACCAGCCGCCACTGCGTGTCCTCCCACCGCTCCGCGTCGAACATCACCTTGGCCAGCAGCAGCATCATCACCGAAAGCCCGCGCACGGCCAGAAAATCCGACACGAAAACACAGGTGCCGATCCCCACCCCGACAAACAGGACAAAGAGATAGGGCTTCAGCCCCTCAAAATCGGCCAGCGACTCGCCCTGGACGTTCCAAACAAACCAGGCCGTCCCCAGCAGGGTCAGCAGCCAGCCCAGCGGCAGGGAGCGGGGAAATTTCCGGGCCGCGACCGCGAACTTGGCCGGGACGAACAGGCCGAAAGAACTCAGCGCCGCCATCCCCAGCCCCAGAACCACCGATAATGTTGATAGTTTGATGGACATTGCCGCCGCGCAAACGAACACAAAAACACCCCCAAAGCAATTCCTAAATGCGGATTTCAGCCTTCCTTCCCGTCTTGAACCCCATACAGCGTGAACGCCCCCGCCCTCTGGATCCTCATATCCAGCAACCGCCCCCGCTCCTCCTCCCCGCCCTCAAAAACCACGATCCGGTTGCAGCGCGTGCGCCCCGTCAGCCGCGAGGCGTTTCGCCGGCTCGGCCCCTCGACCAGCACCTCCAGGCTCCGGCCCACCTGGGCGCGGTAGCGCGCGCCGCCGATCTCGTTCACCAGCGCCAGCAGCCGCGCGTTGCGTTCCTCCTTCACCCCTTGCGGCACCTGGCCGGGCAGATCCGCCGCCGGAGTGTCCTTGCGCGGCGAATACTTGAACAGGTATCCGTTGTCAAACTCCGCCTCCCGCGCCAGGGAAAGGGTCTCCTCAAAATCCTGCTCCGTCTCGCCCGGAAAACCGACGATGAGATCGGTCGTGATCCCCATGCCGGGCCGCACCGCGCGCAGCTTTCGGAGGATGCCCAAATAGCGCCCGCGGGTGTAGCCGCGGCGCATCAATTTCAAAATTCGGTCGCTCCCGCTCTGAGCCGGCAAATGAGCGCTCTCGCAAAGTTTGGGCAGCCGCCCGTACGCCTCCACCAAATCGTCCCCGTAGCCCTTGGGATGCGGCGAGGTGAAGCGGATGCGCTCCAACCCCTCAATCTCATGCACGGCCTCGAGCAACTGCACGAACCCCGACTTGCCCTCCTTTGGCGGAAGATCGCGTTTGCCGTAGCTGGTGACAATCTGGCCCAGGAGCGTGATCTCCCGCGCGCCGCCCTCCACCACCTGCCGGCACTCCGCCACGATGTCCGGGATGCTCCGGCACCGTTCCTCCCCGCGCGTGTAAGGCACTATGCAAAAGGAGCAATACTGGTTGCACCCCTGCATGATGCTCACAAACGCCGTCACCCGCCGGGCCGGCGCCCCGCCGGCGGCGTCCCCGGACGGCAAATGCTCCCTGATGGCGGCCTCGCTTCCGGCCTCCGCGTCCACGTCCACGATCTTCCCGCGCCGGCCCGCCAGGATGTCATCCAGATAATCCGCGGTGCGATGGAATTTTTGCGTGCCGACCACCAGATCCACG
This sequence comes from Verrucomicrobiota bacterium, assembly GCA_050015895.1. Classification (GTDB taxonomy): domain Bacteria; phylum Verrucomicrobiota; class Verrucomicrobiia; order Limisphaerales; family Palsa-1400; genus JBEKOF01. Next base: position 5,322 of record JBEKAN010000097.1, on the reverse strand, counting down.
TCCGGGAGACGATCCATCAATTGCGCGCCCCGGCTTTGGGCCATGCAGCCCAGGAAGCCCAGAACCACCCGCGGGCGCCCGCGCCGCGCGCGCGCCGCCAGGGAGTGCATTTTGCCGATGGCCTTTTGCTCCGCCATGTCCCGCACACTGCATGTGTTGAGCAGGATCACGTCCGCCGCCGCCTCGGAGGAGGCAAGCGAATACCCCCGGGCGGCCAGTTGGGCCGCGACGGCCTCCGAGTCGCGCTCATTCATCTGGCAGCCGTAGGTTTTGATATAAACGCTTGGCATATTCTTCTTCGCCGCATTCCGAATCCTAATCTGATTCCCCATCTTAACCCCGATCCCCGGCGCGCCACAAGCGCGGGGAGCGCGGGATGGGACAAGAGGGGGTTGGCGCGCGGCGTCGCGGGCCGCCGCCGCCTCCCCGCCCCGACCGGGACGGACGCGTTCCTTTTTTTTCAAAGAAATGGTTCGACTTCCGGGAAATCCCCCGTAATTAGTCCGTGTGCCTATGATGCCAAAAGACCCCGGCGACCGGCGGAAAAAACCGACGGCGCAGGAACTGCGCGACCTGGATCTGGAGATCGTGTTCATGGAGGGGTTGGTCAAGCGCGACCCCGGCCATGTGGAGGCGCTGCAGATTTTGGGCGACAATTACACCCGCCGCGGCCGGCTCCAGGAGGGGCTGCGAGTTGACCTGCGCCTCTGCGCCTTGCGCCCGGAGGATTGCATGGTCCACTACAATCTGGCTTGCAGCTACTCGTTGACCGGCCAATGCGATCTGGCCGCCGAGGCGCTCAACCGGGCCATCAACCTGGGCTATGCCGACTTCGATTACATGGCCAAAGACCCCGACCTGAAGAATCTCCGCCAACACGCCGGGTATAAAAAAATCCGGGCCAGGGCGCGCCGCCAGCAAGTCCGCGAGACTTGAATTTGGCTACGTCGTCAGCGGGTTCCTTATGAACGTTTCAGTCCACGGTCGCACACGGCATTATCGGACGGTCACTTTCGATTCCGCCCGGAACACGGTGTGTCTGATCGAGCAGCGTCTCCTGCCGCATTGTTTCCAGATCGTGGCCACGCCGGACTTTCGCGCCACGGCCCGCGCGATCCGGCAAATGGTCGTTCGCGGCGCCGGGGCCATAGGGGCCGCGGCGGCTTACGGCCTGGCCCAGGGCGCGCGCGCGTTTCGCGGAGCCAATCTTGACAAGTTTTCCGCCCATCTCCAAATCGTCCGCCAAACGCTCCAGGACGCCCGGCCCACCGCGGTGGATCCGGTCAACGCCATGGACGCGGTGCTGCGAGCGACGCGGGCCGGAAGGACCGTCCCGGAACAACAGGCGCTGGCCCTGGCCGCCGCCGAGGAATTTGCCAACCAGGACGTCCGCCATTGCGCCGCCATCGGCCGGCACGGCGAAAAACTCATCCGGCCCGGCGCCCGAATCCTGACCCATTGCAACGCCGGCTGGCTGGCGTTCGTGGATATTGGCTCCGCCACCGCCCCGCTCTACGCCGCCCAGCGGGCCGGGAAGAAATTCCACGTCTATTGCGACGAAACCCGCCCCCGCTGCCAGGGCGCCACCTTGACCGCCTGGGAACTGGCCGGGCAGAAAATCTCCCACCAAATCATATCCGACAACGCCGCCGGACACCTCATGCGGCTGGGGGAAATTGATTTGGTCATCGTGGGCGCGGACCGCGTGCTCGGGCGCACCGGGGAGGCCGCCAACAAAATCGGCACCTACACCACCGCCGTGCTGGCCCGGCGCCACGGCATTGCCTTTTACGTCGCGATCCCGCTCTCCACGATTGATTGGAAGCTGCGCTCCGGCCCGGCCATCCCGATCGAGGAGCGCGACCCGGCCGAAGTCCTCGGCGCCTGGGGCGCGGTGCGCGGGTTGGCCGGGGTGTCTTACGTTCGCATCGCCAACCCTTCCAGCGGCGCGCGCAATCCGGCCTTCGATGTCACCCCGCCGGAACTGATCACCGGCATCCTCACGCCGGAGGGCCTCTTCAAGCCGCGCGACCTGTGGAAAAACCGCTTTCGCCTCGGCCCTTTTCCCTTGCGACGGCGCGGCTGATTTTGCTATTGATTGGAGAACGTATGGCTGCCATTGGTCGCTTTCAGAAGGACGAAGAAATCTTCCACGCGAAGGTCGTGGAGGGGGAGTTGTTTCGCCTCCTGGGCGATCCATTCGGGGCTCACTCCTACGAGAAAAGCCCGACTCCGCGCAAGGGCCTCAAAACTCTCACGCCGGTGGCGCCGTCCAAAATCATCGCCATCGGCCTGAATTACGCCGACCACGCGCGGGAACAGGACAAGCCGTTGCCCGCCCAGCCGCTCTTCTGGCTCAAAGCGCCCTCCTCGCTTTTGGCCGATGGCGGGAAAATCGAAATTCCCTTTCCCGATCATCGCACCGATTACGAGGTCGAACTGGCCATTGTCCTCGGCCGCCGCGCCCGCAATATCCCCGCGGCGGCGGCCTCCCGCCACATCCTGGGCTACACCGCCGCGATGGACATCAGCGACCGGACGATTCAAAACGCGGAGACCCAGTGGGCGCGCTGCAAGTCCTTCGACACCTTCACGCCGCTCGGCCCCTATGTGGAAACCAAAATGCGCCCGGACGATTTGACCATCCAATTGTTCCAGAACGGCCTGCTGCGCCAGAACTCCAACACCAGCCAGCTCATATTCAATTGTTTCGATGTCGTGAGCTTTGTCTCCGACCACATGACCCTGCTGCCCGGGGATGTCATCCTGACCGGGACCCCGGCCGGAGTGGGGCCGATCCGCCCGGGCGACCGTCTGGAAGCGCGGATTCAGGGGCTGGCGCCCCTGGTCGTGACGGTGAAATGAGGTTTGCCTAAGCGGCGGAAGAGTTTATACTTTTGGCATGAGCGTTCAGGAAATTGAAGCGGCGCTGGAGCAACTGTCTCCCTTGGAATTACGGGAGGTGGAGCGTTCTGTCCATGCACGGTTGGAGAAAGCGGAAGCCGGGGACGACGGTTATGCCTACGGCATGAAGCAATACGATCTGACCCGGCAAGAATTGGAGGCGTTCGAGAAACGCCAGGACGCGAAAAACCGGGAGCTGGATAAAAAAGGATTGACAGTCACATTTGAAGGCCCATTCGATCCGGCTTCCTTGGATTGAAAGCCGTGAAGATCAGCAAGGGCGTGCTTGCCTCAATTCGAGGCAAATCAAAGGAAGAACGCCTCACCATTGGTTTGGCGATCCGGGAAGTTCAGGAGCGCTTTGGCGACCCGCACTCCCACCACGGGATCGGCATCCGGAAAATCTCCGCCAGATATTACGAATTGCGCGTGGGTTTGGACTACCGTTTGATATTTACAAATGAGCCGGCCTTTCTGCGGTTTGTCGCGGAGGGCGGTCATGACCAAGTGAAACGCTATTTGAAACAACAACCCTGACCTGTTATGCGCTGGACCCGGACATTCATCCCCACCCTGAAGGAAACACCCGCCGAGGCCGAACTGGTCTCGCACAAACTTCTCCTGCGCGCCGGCCTGATTCGCAAGCTGGCCGGCGGCCTCTACACCTTTCTGCCTCTGGGCCTGCGCGCGCTCAAAAAAGTGGAGCGGATCGTCCGCGAGGAAATGGACCGCGCCGGCGCCCTGGAAGTCCTCATGCCCGCCCTCCAACCGCCCGAGATTTGGCGGCAAAGCGGCCGCTACGAATCCGCCAAGGGGGTGCTTTTCAAGGCTTTTGACCGCGCCAAAAAGGAATGGATCCTCGGCCCCACCCACGAGGAGGCCGTCACCAGCTTGATGGCCGGGGAACTGGGCTCCTACCGCCAGTTGCCCAAGAACCTCTATCAAATCCAAACCAAGTTCCGCGACGAGATCCGCCCCCGCTTCGGCCTCATGCGCACCCGCGAGTTCATCATGAAGGACGCCTACTCCTTCGACGCCACCGACGAGGCCTGCTCCGCCGCCTATCAAAAAATGTTTGACGCCTACACCCGGATTTTTCAGCGCTGCGGCCTGCGGGCCGTCGCCGTCGAGGCCGACACCGGCGTCATGGGTGGAAAATTCTCCCATGAATTCATGGTCCCCGCCGACACCGGCGAGAACGAGGTCGTCTCCTGCCAGGCCTGCCATTTTTCCGCCAATATCGAAAAGGCCGCCAGCCGCGTCGCCAAACTCCCGCCCGCCGCCGGCGCTCCGGCTCCCCTGGAAAAATTCCCCACGCCCGGCGTGGTCACGATTGACGCCCTGGCCGCCGCGCCGTTCCTCGTCCCGCCGGAGCGCCAGATCAAAACGCTGGTCTATGTTGTCGAGGACAAGCCCGTTCTCATCCTGCTGCGCGGGGACCATCAACTGAACGAGGCCAAGCTCACCGGAGCGCTGGGGACGGGGACTTTCCGCCCCGCCGAACCGCCGGAAATTCTTGCGGCGCTCCACGCCCATCCCGGCAGCCTCGGCGCTGTCGGCGTGAAACACCTGCCCGTTCACGCCGACGAATCCCTCCAGGGCGCGGCGGACATGACCACCGGAGCCAACGAGGACGGATTCCATCTGCGCCACGTGGACATCGCGCGCGACATCCAGGTCGCCCAGTGGAGCGACCTGCGCCTGGTGCGGGCCGGCGAACCTTGTTGCAAGTGCGGCAGGCCCCTGGCCATTGGCCGCGCCATTGAGGTCGGCCACCTCTTCAAACTGGGCGTCAAATACAGCCAGTCGCTCAACGCCTTGTTTCTCGACGAGGCCGGCAAACAGCAGCCCGCCGTCATGGGCTCCTACGGCATTGGCATCGCCCGCACCCTCCAGGCCGTCATTGAGCAGTCCCACGACAAGGACGGCATCATCTGGCCCCTGGGCGTCGCGCCCTACACCGTTTGTCTCACGCCGCTCTCCGTCGCCCCCGACTGCGCCGTCATGCGACTGGCTGAAAAAATCTACGAGGAACTTTCCGCCAATGGCGTGGACGTCATCCTCGACGACCGCGACGAGCGCCCCGGGTTCAAGTTCAAGGATTCCGAATTGATCGGCTTCCCGGTCCGCCTGGCCATTGGAGAAAAGTCTCTGGCCCGCGGCGAAGTCGAACTCAAACGGCGCGCCGGACAGATGATGCCCGTAAAAGCCGGGGAGGCCGTCGCCAAAATCCTGGAACTCTTGCGCCCGGAGACCCCCTGACGCCGGCAAGAGGAATTGTTGGCGACTGTGCATAAAAAACCAAGCCAGACCACCATCGCGGCCGGTTTGATTTTCGCCGTTTTCCTTTGGGGCGGCAACAACACCGGGATCAAGTATCTCGTCAAGTTCTGGCGGCCGATCTTCACCGGCAGCACC
>JBEKAN010000096.1:0-12420 GCA_050015895.1 Verrucomicrobiota bacterium | reverse complement strand
AAAACTCGAAGTTGCGCGTCGGACCAGCGGTGCTCCGCCAGACCCTCCCCGACGGATTGCAACAAAAGTGCGGCGCAGGCAATCCGCACCAATTGGGAGATCATCAGCGGTTCGTCCTTCAGCCCATCGTCCACGCGAAACATCACCTGAATGTCTTTGAGTGCCTGCTCGGCATGGCCGCCCACCATTGCGGCTTCAGCGTGCAAACTCAAAAAACGGAACAACCACTTGATCAGGACAAAATGCTGCATCAACACCTCCTGGGCATCCGGTTTGTCCCATTCCTCGCAAGAGATGTTAAACCGACAATAGGGCCGCGTCGTGGCGGTTTGGAGTTCCGTCAACATGGATTCGCAGGACTTCATGTTGTCAAGAATAATGGATGCGGCCCGGACGGGGTCGGCGGTCCCGGCGGAAGGGGAGGCCGAATTTGTGCCTTGGATCACCGCCGCCCATCCTGTCAAATCCGCGGCCATTCCATAGTTCCATCCCAAGGGATGGGGTGCGCGTTTGACATCACTATCGAACCACGGGGGCGAGATGATCAGCCCGCGATTGGTGGCGACATAATAGGCGAGCGGCTCCCCATGAACAATGTTCGTGGCCGAATTCAAGGGCGGATTCGGATCTCCCGGCGGCAGATTAAAAATCGGCGCGAAGAGCGGCGTCATGGCGAAATTCTGGTCGTCGGGAACTTTAGGCGGAATCAGCCGGGCGGCGTCAAAATGTTCGCCCTTGGCCTCCATTTGTTGCTTGTAGTTTTGCCAGGCCCGCGCGCCGCGCCAATCCTCCTCCGCAATAATCAGGGCCGCAAGAGTGATCAATACCGCCACTGCGAACAACGCCCGGCGGAAAAATCTCTTCAATCTGGATGGCTTGGATTGGGGAGTTTCCATAACTGCCAGGCGTCAGCCGACGAGTTGTTTCAGATCCCGCTCGCCGCGGGGTTTTGGGGCCGCCGGCAGAGCGGGGGACGAGAAGTCGTTTTCCATCGAGCTGAGCAGTTGCGCCATGATGAGTTCTTGTTGCCGCATGATTGCGATGGATTGCGGGGTCTGCGAGTAGGAACTGCGCGCGAGCCGGGGTTCGTCCGGCGCGGTGAGATGGAGAAGGAGGATGACTACCCACGCCGCCGCCAGCCCCGCCCAGGCCCGCGGATGGGGCCAGAGCCAGGAGGAAAGTCGCAGGACGAAAGGGGAGGGGCCGGGACCAGACGCGGCGGACAGGATTTCCGCGCGCCACTGGCGGGGGATTTCGCGCAGCGGCTGGCGCTGGAGTTGATTCTCAAAGTCGGCGCTCATTTGATCTCGTCATAGAGAGGACGCAGCCGGTCGCGCAATTTGTCTATTCCATAGCGGTAACGGCTGGCGGCGGTGTTGAGGGGGATGTCCAATGTTTCGGCGATGGCCTCAAAGGTGAGTTTTTCCCAGAGTTTCAAATGCAACACGGCGCGCTGGTCGGCGGGCAGTTCGCCGAGGGCCTCCGCCAGTTTTTCGCGGAAGAGTTGCTCGTCGGGGTCCGCGCTTTTGGCGAACAGGTCCGTCTGTTCGCGGGCGAGGCGGTCGTGGTACTTTTCCCGGACGCCGCCCCGGCGCATCAGGTCAATGGCGGCGTTGTGGGCCAGGCGCAGCAGGAAGCCGCGCTCGTCGCGCGCGCCCGTCAGCAGGGCCGGACGGCGGGCCAGCTTGACGAACAACTCCTGCATCACGTCATGCGTGTCCGCCTCGTTTCGGAGGAGGTTCAGGAGAAACGGGAACAGGGCGCGGGCGTGTTCGTCGTAGAGGCGTTGGATGTCTGGCGCGGAAGCCATCGCTTTATATTTAAGACGTTGCCCATCGCGAGTTTTGTCTAAATCAATTTGTCAAACGAACTCCAGCTTTGTGGTGGCCGCCTCCGGGTCCCAGCCGCGCGGGGGCTTGCTGTTGATCGCCGCCACTTCCTTGATCGAAATCTGGCGCCCGCGCGTCTTTGGGCCTTTTACCTCGACCTGCGAGGGATTGCAGGTTTGCTGGTTGATCTTCTGATACGGCGCGGCCTTGTAGCGGATGAACAACTCCGCCGGCGTCTCCGGCTCGAAGAACAGAATCCTGGACTTGGGCGGAATGCAAAAATACTCCTTGTTCAAAATCGTTCCGCCAAAAGTGAACCGCTTCAAGTAGCTCGCGTCGCGGTTGGTGTAGGCCAGCGTCATCACCCGGTCGCGCTCGGGCAGGGCGCAGAACACCATGTCCGGCCCGACGAACATTTTTTCCGGCAGCTCCACCACTTTGTAGTGGCCGTCCCGGAACACCAGGAGGAGCTTGTCGAACTTGGTGCAATCCAGCTTGAATTCCTCCCCGGAAACCTTGTGGCCCACGTAGCCGGACTCGCGGTCGTAGGCCGCCTTGAACGCCTTGAAGGCGGCTTCGCGCGCGTCCACCTCGTCGTAGCGGCTGGACTTGGTCAGGCGCGGATGAAGCGGGCCGTATTTTTCCAGCAGGGCCTCGAGATGGGCGATGGCGTGTTTGGTGACGTTCTTGAGATGGCCGCGGGTCTCGTCCAAATCGGCCTTGATCTTGTCCATTTCCTCCCGGTGCTTGTGGATGTCAAAGAGCGAAATGCGGCGGATGCGGACGCCCAGGAGCGTCTCAATGTCCTCCGCGGCCAGGTCGCGCTGCATCTGGCGGCGGAAGGGCTTGAATCCCTTTTCCACGGCCTCCGCCACGGCCTCGTTGGTGCGGCATTGCTCGATTTGTTTGTAAATACGATTTTCAATGAAAATGCGAACGAGCGTCTTGGAATGGAGTTCCTGCTGGAGCAGCGCGGCCTTCAACTCCAATTCCCGCCTGAGGGTGGCCACGAGCCGCGCGGTGTTTTCGCGCAGCACCTCGGAGACAGTCATCTCGACGGGGCGGTTGTCGCGGATGACGACCACGCGGCTGGCGATGCTGGTCTCGCAGTCGGTGAAGGCGTAGAGGGCGTCCACCAGTTGTTCCGCCGTGACGCCGGCGGGGGCCTTGACTTCGATTTCCACCTCCTCCGCCGTGAAATCATTGATGCTGCGGACCTTGATCTTGCCCTTGCGCGAGGCGTCTTCGATGGAGTCGGTGAGCGACTCGGTGGTGGTGTTGGGCGGGATTTCCTGGATGACGACGGTGGTCTCGTCCTTGATCTTGATTTTGGCGCGCACCTTCACCTGCCCGGCGCCGTCGCGGTACTCGCGGGCGTCCATCAGCCCGCCGGTTTGGAAATCGGGCAGCACTTTGAAGGGCTGCTTCTTGAGGATGGCGATTTGGGCCTCGAGCAATTCCGGGAAATTGTGCGGCAGAATGCAGCAGGACATGCCGACGGCGATGCCCTCCGTCCCCAGCATCAGCAGCAGCGGCAGTTTGCAGGGCAGCGCGACCGGCTCCTTGTTGCGTCCGTCGTAACTGGGAACAAACTCGGTGAGCGGATCGTTGAAAAGCTCCGTCCGCGCCAGTTCGGTGAGGCGGCATTCGATGTAGCGCGGAGCGGCGGCCAGGTCGCCGGTGAAGATGTTGCCGAAGTTTCCCTGGCGCTCGATGAAATAGCCTTTGTTGGCCAGCGTCACCAACGCGTCGCCGATGGAGGCGTCGCCGTGGGGATGATATTGCATGGAGTGACCGACGACGTTGGCGACCTTGATAAACCGACCGTCGTCCTTTTCGTGCAAGGCCCAGAAAATGCGCCTCTGCACCGGCTTTAGGCCGTCGTCCAGTTTGGGGATGGCGCGGTCGCGGATGACGTAGGAGGCGTAGTCCAGGAAACTGCGGTCCACGCGTTTGTGCAGCGCCAGGTCCGCCTTGCCCGGGACAAACGGCCGTTGCGGCGCGACCTCCACCTGCTCGGCCTGGACGTGCGACGCCGAATTTCCATTCTTGCCGACTTCCGGATTGGCGGTCGGAGCGGGCGTGGGCGGGGTTTGGGATGGATCTTCCGTTTTGCCTTTGGCTGCCATGATTTTATTTGCTTCGAGAATTCTGGGTCTTGGCCCTTTTCGGAATCTGTTTCAGAACCGCATCTGCGGAGAATCCTTCGCCCCGGTCCAGTTCCTGTAGTCCCTGACGAACGCCCGCAACGAACCGAGTTTTACGCGCAATGTCCGTCAATGTCACATCCTCCGGCAATTTACCGATCAGGGTCAACGCGATTTGTTTGTCATTCATTGGATTTCTATTCAATCCTCCACCGGCACGACCAGGTTCTCCATGATGTAGTCCTTGCGCTCCGGCGTGTTCTTCCCCATGTAAAAACCCAGGATGCCGGCGGCGTCGGGCTTGGGGGCGTATTCCACCTGGCTCAATTTCATTTGCCCGCCGATGAACTGCTTGAATTCGCTCGGGGTGATCTCCCCCAGCCCCTTGAAACGGGTGATCTCCGCGCCGCGGCCCAGTTTCGCCAAGGCCGCGTCGCGCTCCGCCTCGCTGTAACAATATATGGTCTGCGCCTTGTCGCGCGCCCGGAAGAGCGGCGTCTCCAGCACGAAAAGATGCCCGTCATGCACCAGCCGGTCGAAGAACCGGAAAAAATATGTGATCATCAGGTTGCGGATGTGCAACCCGTCCACGTCCGCGTCCGTCGCCAGGATCACCTTCTCATAGCGCAGGCCCTCGAGGTTGTCCTCGATGTCCAGGCTGCGCATCAGATTATACATCTCGTCGTTGCGATACACGATGTCGCGCTTGAGGTCCCACACATTCAGCGGCTTGCCTTTGAGCACAAAAATCGCCTGGGTCGTCACGTCGCGGCAACTGACTATCGAGCCGGCGGCGGACTGCCCCTCGGTCAAAAAGATCATCGAGCCTTTGCCCTTCCCCTTCGCCTTGTCAAAGTGAATTTTGCAGTCCTTGAGCTGTGGGATGCGGATGGTGATCGCCCTGGCCCGCTCGCGCGCGAGTTTTTTCACCTCCTGCAGCTCCTTGCGCAACTGCTGGTTGTCGGCGGCCTTGGCGATGATCTTCTCCGCCACGTCCTTGTTCCGGTTGAAAAAATGCAGCAGCTCCTCCCGCACGGTGTTCACCAGGTCGGACCGGATTTCCGTGTTCCCGAGCTTGTTCTTGGTCTGCGACTCGAAGACCGGGTCTTTCAGGCGCAGCGAGACCGCCCCCACCATGCACTCGCGCACGTCGTCGCCCTCGAATTTGCCCTTGGAGAACTCGTTGACGGCCTTCAGCAGGCCCTCGCGGAAGGCGCTCAAATGGGTGCCGCCGTCGGTGGTGTATTGCCCGTTGACGAAGGAGAAGAACGTCTCGCCGAAACGGCTGTTGCTGTGGGTGAAGCAAAACTCCAGCGTCCTGCCCGCGTAATGCAGGGGCGGGTAGATCGGCTCCGCGTTGTCCGCGCGCAACTCCTCCAGCACCAGGTCCAGCAGGCCGTTGCGCGAGACGAACGTCTGTCCGTTGTAAATGAGTTTCAGGCCGGGGTTCAGGTAGCTGTAATTGCGCAGCCGCCGCTCCACAAACTCCGGGTGGAACTCCGAGTCCTTGAATATCTCCGGGTCCGGCGTGAAACGAATAAACGTGCCGTCCGGCTCGTCCGGCTTCTTGCCGCTCTTTTCGTTCTTGAGCTTGCCGACTTTGAAGGCGGCCTCCACAAACTCCCCCGCCCGGTGGCTGCGGGCCAGGAATTCCTTGGACAGGGCGTTGACCGCCTTGGTGCCGACGCCGTTGAGGCCGACGCTGAATTGAAACACGTCGTCGTTGTATTTCGCGCCGGTGTTGATTTTGGAGACGCAATCCACCAGTTTGCCCAGCGGGATGCCGCGCCCGAAATCCCGCACGCTCACCGCGCCCCCCTCGATGGCGATGCGCACCTCCTTGCCGTGACCCATGATGTACTCGTCCACCGCGTTGTCTATGATCTCCTTGAGCAGGACGTAGCAGCCGTCGTCCGGGTGGGAGCCGTCGCCGATCCGGCCGATGTACATGCCCGTGCGCAGGCGGATGTGCTCCAGCGAGGATAGCGTCTTGATCTTGCTCTCGTCGTAAACGTGTTTTCTGCTCTCGGCCATAATTCAATTTGAGGGACAAGTATTAAGGCGAGCCGCGCAATGGCAATGGGAAATTTGCGCTCCTCCTCCTGCGAAAACTGCAGTTTTGGCTTTCCCCGCATCCCCTCTTGGTCCTCCAAGCTAAGGAACCACGTCCATGTTCCATTCTTCGGCATACAGGGTGGTCCAGACGCCTTGTTGCTCGCGCAGCCACGCCGCAAGATAAATTCTCCCGCGCTGCCACGACAACGTTTTGATCCGCACCTTCAGATTGGCTTCGACATTCGTGGGGTACATGGAGAGCACTCGCCATGCTGCCGGTTTCCAAGGTTCAGGGGAATGAGCAAACTCAGCGACGGTGTTCGTCCCACTATGTTCGGGAGCGCCGAATTTCTCGACCAATTTCGTTTCACTCAAACCCCGCAGAGATGGCGCCTCTCTCGTGATAAAGTTGTTTGGCTGACAAGAAGTCACCAACAATGCGGCCAGCAGGAGGACAATTCTATTCATGCAATAGTCCAATCTGGATTATTCGCTAAGGTCTGTACCTGGAGCCGCCCGGCCTTTGCGGCGGTTCGATGCGGGGCGGAATGGGGATCGGGTGCGGCGGCCGCGCCGCGGGCGAAGGCGGTTGCGGCGGCGACGGCGGCGCTTGCGGCGGCGACGGCGCGGCGGGGACGGGCGCGATTTTGATTTCGGACATCCACTGGCTGACGCGGGTCGCCGCCTCGCCAATTTTTGAGTCGGGCACCTTCAACCCGCTCAACTCGGCCCCCGCCCGGGAAATCAACTCCCCCGCCAAGGCCCCGATGGCCGGCATTTGCAGGGACGGAGGCGGCTGCGCCGTGGGCCGGTCCAGGGCCTCGTAGCCATTGACGATCCAGTCCAGTTTTCCCGTGTCGGTGGCGACCATCAACCCATGCACCGGTATCTTCGGCCCGATCAACGGGCTGTGCCGGACAAAATCCACGCCGCGAATCACGTTTTGCTGCTCGCTGGCGAAGACGCCAAAGTAATCGGTGAGGTTCTCGGGCAATTTCTGGCGGTCTATTCCCATCGCCTTCAGGCGGTCAATCAACGCGCTGATGGTGGTGTGCCGGATTTTGCAGTCGGTGTGTCCGATGATCGCGATCTCGCGCCCGCCCTTGACCGCGCAGGCCAGCGCCAGCGAGCGCATCGTGCTGCTGACCGGGCTGGTGATGATGTTGCCCGCGTTGCGCAGCCAGATGAAATACTCCTCCGGCAGGCCCATCACACCGGGAAAAAACTTGTTCAGCCGCGCGTCAATGCACGTCAGCGCCACCACCGGCAGTTCCTCGGCAAAGTCGGCGACATGCACCCCCGCGCTGTTGTCCCCCGCCACAGCGCGGTGGTTGGCGTCCAATATGGCTTCGAACAGGCGCATCAAACTTGTTTGGCCTCCGCCACGTCTCCGCCCATGGCCTTTTTCAAGGCGGGAACTTGCTGGAGCAGTTTCTCGAATTTTATTCCGGTCAGGCTCTCGATCACCGGCGGCAGTTGGCTGATGATCTGCGTGATGTCGCCGGTCAATTTGCTCGCGCCGCCGCCGGGGCCGTTGCCGCTGTTGATGATCACCATCCGCTCCATCTTGGCCAGAGGCTCGCTCACCTTGCCCGCCACTTCCGGCAGCACGCGCACGATCATCTCGATCACCGCCGCTTCGTTGTATTGTTTGAACGAATCGGCCTTGAGCCTCATCGCCTCGGCGGTCGCCGAGCCTTGCGCCTGGATGATGGCCGCCTCGGCCAGACCGCGCGCCTTGTTCGCGTCGGCCTCGGCCAGTCCGGTCGCCTTCACCACGTCCGCGGCGGCAAAGCCCTTTGCCTTGGTGGCGGAGGCCGCGCCCGCCGCCTCGGTTTCCAGTTGGAATTTGGTCGCCGCGGCCAGCGTCTCCACCCGGTAACGCTCGGCGTCGGCCGGCTTCTGCACCCCCGCCTCCAACTCCCGCTGCCGGCGCTGGATTTCCTGCTGTTGCAGCTCGATCTGCTTCTGCTTTTCCACGATGCTGACCTGCACCTCCTCCGCCTTGACCAGTTGGCCCGTCTTGAATTTCTGCAGGTCGTAGGCCAGGTCCGCCTCGGCTTTCTTTTGGTTCACCGCCGCCTGATACACCGCCACGTTGCTTTGATAATCCCGCTGCGCCTCGGCGATCTTCGTGTCCGCCACGAATTTGGCCTCCTGCCCCGCCTGGGTCGCCTGCGCCGAACGGATCATCGAGTCCCGGTCCGCCTCCGCCTGGGCGATGACCGCGTCGCGCTTGACCTGGGCGATGCGCGGCTTGCCCAGCGCGTCCAGGTAGCCCTGCCCGTCGCGGATGTCGCGGATGGTGAAGCTCACGATGCCCAATCCCATGTTGGCCATGTCCCCGGCGGCCACCTCCTGCACCTTCGATGCGAAGGCGTCGCGGTTCTGGTAAATGTCCTCCACCGTCATCGTGCCCAGAATCGCGCGCAGATGGCCTTCCAAAGTCTGCGTGGCCACGCTTTTGATCTCGTCAATGGTCTTGCTGAGCACTTGCTCGGCGGCGGTGGCGATGGACACGTCGTCGCCCTTGATCTTGATCTGCGCCACGCCGTCCACCCGCACCGGCACGCCCTTGCTCGTATAGACCTCGGGCGTCTGCACGTCAATGGTCAGCAGCTCCAGCGAAAGCACATCCACCTTCTCCAATATCGGCATCACAAACGTGCCGCCGCCCTTGACAATGCGAAACCCGCGCGTCCGCACCGTCCCGTCCGGTTCCATGACCTTGTGCGTGCTGCCGGAGATCACCAGCACCTGGTTGGGCCCGACCTTGGTGTAGCGGCTGAGAATGATCCACAGGATCGAAAACAATACCAGGGCGAGCAGGACGCCGGCGACAATCGCTCCGGCATGATTTCCAAAATTCAGGTCCATAAGAGTTTTTTTAGAGGTTAATAGCTAAACTTCACATTGGCACAACGTAAAACTGCGAACCGGTGATCCGGTGGATCTTCACCGTCTCCCCGTTCCCCACCGCCCCGCCCGATTCCGTCCGCGCCGGCGCCGTGTAACGCGATCCGCCCTGCACATAGGCGATTTCCCCCACCCCGTGCTGCGGGATCGGCGAAATGACCGTCGCGTTCACCCCCACCAGCCTTTCGATGCGCGATTCACTGGAGCTTTGGGTGTGCCGGAACAGGCTCCGCAGCGCCCACAGCATCACTCCCGCCACCGCGAACGCGCAAATCACCGATAACGGGGCGCTGAAATAAACCGGCTTGGTCCACGGGATCTCGTGGAAGATCACCCCAAACGCCCCGAAGCCCGCCACAAACGCCGATATGATCGTCGGGCTGATCGCCGAGACTCCCGGCCCGTCGCTGTTGTCGGCGCCCGCCTCCGGATGGCCTCCGCTGCCGATGTCGTGGTGTCCCACCAGGTGGCCCACGAACACCGAGAGCAGCGTGAACACCAGCCCCGCGACCAGGCACAGTATGTAAACAAAATAATCAGCGGTCATAAAACATGCTCCTCACCTCAGGTCTTGCTTTGCATGGATTTGAGATTACCAGACCCCTTCGCACAACGCACGTATAAAATCACGCCGGGATTGTAATCCCCCGCGGGCCGGCTCATCCTTGCTTTCCGTCAAGAATATGTTACCATACTGCGTCCGAAAACCATGAAATCGGCCTTGATCATAAATGAGGACCGCGACTTCCGCCAAACGGTTGTCTCCTGGTTGAGGCGGAGCGATTGGTGCGTGCTCGAAGCCGGGGACGCCGCCACGGGCTTGGAACTCTCCACCCATCAGGCTCCGCAACTGGTCCTCTGTGATCTCTCCAGTCCCGGCGGATGCGGTTCTCAATTCTTCCACGATTTCCGCCGCCGCCAGCCATCCCCGGACCCCTGCCTCCTGGTCGCCCTGGGCAACGGCAGGGCCGCCGACCGCTTCCAGGCCCTGGAGGCCGGCGCGGACGAATACCTGGGCCGGCCGGTGGACTTCGAGCGGCTTGCCGCCATTCTCTCCCGCCACACCGGCGAACCCTCCGCCCCCGGCCCCGCCGCTGGCGGCGGCCCGTCCGCCCCACCGGGCGCCCGCCTCAAATTCTGGGGCGTCCGCGGCTCCATTCCCACCCCCGGCACGGACACGGTCTGGTACGGCGGCAACACCTCATGCGTGGAGGTGCGGGCCGGGACGGAAATCATCATACTGGACTCCGGCAGCGGCATCCGCCCGCTCGGCCAGGCCCTCATGGCCGAGTTCCGCGGCCGGCCCATCCATTTGAGCCTTCTCATCACCCACGCCCATTGGGACCACATCCAGGGCTTTCCCTTCTTCCTCCCCGCCTACGATCCCAGGAACCAGGTCACCATCTTTGGTTTCGAGGGCGCGCGCCAGGGCTTGCAGAACACCTTGTCCAGCCAGATGGAAAGCCCCTATTTCCCCATCAGCCTTCAACAGATGCCCGGCCACATCTCCTTCCAGGAGGTCCAGGGGCTGGCGTTCCAAGTCGGCGCCGTGCCCGTCCAGGCCCAGTTCCTCAATCACCCCGGCGTCTGCACCGGCTACCGCCTCAATACCCCCGGCGGCGACATCTCCTACCTGCCGGACGTCGAACTCTTCCAACGCCTTCGGTCCACCGCCGAAATTGACACCGCCCATCTCCAGTCCCAGGAGCGCCTCTTCGCCGGCGAGCAGGACCGCAAAGTCCTCGAATTCATCCGCGGCTCCGAAGTGCTCATCCTGGACGCCCAGTACAACGCCGCCGAATACCTCACCCACGTCGGCTGGGGCCACAGTTGCGCGGAGGACTCGGTGGCCTTCGCCTTGCAGGCCAATGTCAAACGCCTCTTCCTCTTCCATCATGACCCCGACCACAACGACGAGGAGATCTCCCGCATGGTGGCGCGCGCCCGCGAAATGACCGCCAATCGCGGCTCCTCTCTCATCGTCGAAGCCGCCCGCGAGGGGTTTGAGCTCGTTCTCGATCCCCTCGCCAGCAAGTAAGCGCCCCAGGCCCCTGGCCTGGAAACACCCCCAATTATTAGCGACTTTCCTGGGAGCGCGACCAGCCCGCATCGCTGCGGGCCAGCCTGCTGTTGTTCTTACCTCTCGGTCGCACCCGTCGGCGTCTCGCCGACGGAATCTGCGCTCGACACCGCTGCACCCTTTGCGTCAGTCGCAAAGCACCTCGCGAATGATCCGAAAAACACCCACGCTCTCCGGTTTCTCTTGTTTTCTCCCCGTTCATCCTCATAATCCCAATCCTAATCTCCGTCCCGCCCTCCGAGGCGGGCCGGGATTCGCATTCGGATCCGAATCCAATTGCGCGGACACAACGCGCCGCTCGCATGAAGACCGCCTTGCTCATTGACCAGGACCGCGAAGTCCGCCAGTCCCTCGCCCTCTGGCTCCGCCAGGCCGGGCTGGCCGTCAGCGAGGCCGCCGACGGCGAGACCGGCCTCTCCCTGGCCCTGGCGGACAAACCCGACCTCATCCTCTGCGACCAACTGGCCCTGCGCTGCAACGGCTTCCAACTCTGCCGCATCCTGCGCGCCGGGCCGCGGACCCTCCCACGGCCCGTCATCGTCCTGACCTCCAGCGGCGGCTACGGCGTGGACCGCCAGGGCGCCGTGGAGGCCGGCGCGGACGAACATCTTGTCAAACCCATTTTCCAGCACGACATCCTCCGCCTCCTGGAGACCTTTCGCGCCGGCGCCGGCGCCTCCCCCACCACCGTCATCACCCGCCCCGCCAAGGGCGCTCCCGCCCCCGCCGGGGCGGTCCTTCCGCCGGGGCCGGCCGCCGTCCGTTTCTGGGGGGTGCGCGGCTCCCTGCCGACGCCCGGTCCGGGCACCGTTTATTACGGGGGCAACACCGCCTGCGTGGAGGTCCGGGCCGACGGGCAAATAATCATTCTCGACTCCGGCACCGGCATTCGCGCGCTGGGCCTGCGCCTGGCCGCCGAGTTCGGCGGCGCCCCGCTCTCCCTGACCCTGCTCCTGACCCACACCCATTGGGACCACATCCAGGGATTTCCCTTCTTTGACGCCGCCTACAATCCCAAAAACAAACTCCGCGTTCTGGGCTACGAAGGCGCCCAGGCCGGCCTGCTCGCCGTCCTGACCAGCCAGATGGAAAGCCCTTATTTCCCGGTGGGCATCAAGCAGATGCCCAGCCACATCTCGGTCGAGGAACTCCGGGACTCCTCCTTCCACATCGGTCCCGTCGAGGTCAAAACCATCTTCCTCAACCACCCGGGCGTCTGCGTCGGCTACCGCCTCAACACCAGTGGCGGCTCCGTCGCCTATCTCCCCGACCACGAGCCCTACCAGCGCTACAAATACCACACCGCCCATCCCGAATTCGCGGGCATGACCGAATTCCTCGCCTACGGACAGCGCATGGACCAGAAAATCGCCGACTTCCTCCGCGGCGCCGA
>JBEKAN010000095.1:0-12438 GCA_050015895.1 Verrucomicrobiota bacterium | reverse complement strand
CAGGGGGCTGACGACCCGCAAGGCGCGCGCCTTGCCCGGCTCGGACGCGATGAATCCCTTGCGTTTGAGGGCCTCCAGGTGGCAGGCGGCGGCGCGGGTGCTGCGGAACCCGAAGCGCCCCGCGATTTCCTGATGCGTGGGCGCGGGCCGGTCGGCGCGGATTTCGCCCTGGATGAATTCCAGGACTCGTCGTTGGGCGCGGGTGAGATCGTTCATATACTACTTATACAAGTAGTATTTCGCCCGCCCGATGTCAACCCCGAATCCCGCCACCGGCGCGTTTATTTGATACGGGACGCGGCGGAGAACAGGAGAACAGACCACGGCTTTCGGGCTTGACACACCCGGCCGGCGCAACATACCAACTCAGAATGGATCAGACCAATGCTAAAACGTCAGAGTTGCTGTTCCCAGATTGCAGCGCAGAGCATGTGTTCAGCGAGATCAACACCAAAATCAAAACCTCAGAGGTGCGGGCACTTTGGGTGCGGCTACAGGAGGAAATTCGGCGTCAGGGCGTAGGAGCATCGGGGACCTACCTGGGCAGCGAGTTTACCCTGCTAAAACAAGAGCTAACGCGGGAATTATCAACCGCAACGACCAAATGAGACCTCCAATCGGTCGTGCGAAGTACCGAATCAGCCAAATTAGAATCGAGGGTTTTCGTGGCTTCACGCAGCCGTAAACTATCGAAATAGGCGGCAAGAACACATTTAGCCACTGTCCGAGCAGCACAACACAGACAGATATCGGACGACTGCACTGCCGAATTCGTGGGAATCATCCTCTCTGCCAAAGCTCGCCTAAGCCTATTGACATTCCCTTTGCTTAAACGACGCGCCATCGAAGGCAGTCCGATTTAATCCAGACGATACTTGGAGGCGGTGCCGTGGGTGAAAGGAATATCCGCCAGCCAGAATTCACCGGGTTGGGGCATCGTCGTAAAGACCCTCGTCTTGCGGGACGTAGCTGTTCAGGAAGGCACTATGGTCGCGCGCCGCCCCCTGGCCTTTGTCGCGGGCCGGCTCAATCACTTCAAGCTGCCGGCGGCGTCGGTCAACCCAGAGAGCCAGCTTGGCGAAGTCGGATGGAGGCAATTGCTCGAGGGCCTGCTCGATTTCCTCAATCTTGCTCATGCTGGAAAAATATCCGCGTTCCACTGAAAAACAAGCCCTCATTGCCCCTCGTCTCCGCCGATGTTGACAAATATGTCAGCATGGCCTGGGCTCCCCAATCATTAGCGACTTTTTGGGGGGCGCACAGCCCGCATCGCTGCGGGCCAGCCTTCTGTTGTTCCATCTCGCCCTCGCGTGCCGTGTTCGGCGCCCTCGCCGAACACATCACAATCATTCCTCGGCATTCTGGGGAGCGCGACCAGCCCGCATCGCTGCGGGCCAGCTTGCTGTTGTTCTGACCTCTCGGTCGCATCCGTGGGCGTCTCGCCGACGGAATCTGCGGCCCGCAACAGCTCCTCCTTTCGGTTCAGCGTGGCGGATTTCAACTCTCAATCCCGCTCGCGAGCGCCATGCGATCTAGTAAAAGCGCGCGGAGCGGAAGCCGCGAGCGGTCGCAAGCGACAACTGATCTTTATCGCCCGACACGAAGAGATCGGGATTGAGTTGCTCCAAAATGGCAACATGCAAAACATCCGCGCTGCGGGCCTTGAGCCGCGCCGCAAATCCCGCGCTGATTTGGTGGGCATCCCTGAGCGCCTCGTCCCATTCCACAGCCGCCAATTCGAAGGGGCCGGTTTGCAGCAAATGGGTGAAATAGCGCCTCAACGCCTCAATCAATTCCTGCTTGGGAGGGTTCGGTCGCAAACACAAATCCCTCAACGTGTTGATCGTTTCAAACCTGGCCCAATCCGATATCAAAAAATCATCTGCTTGATGCCGGGCAAACCAAACGCGGGCCTGGGCGTTGAGCGGATCGGGCTTGTAGAGCCATGAGACCAAAAAAGAGGCATCCGGGTAGATCCTCATTGGCGCAGGTCCCGCAAGGCCGCTTGAGCATCCTGGGCGGGAGCACCTTCACAAAGACGGTCCAACTCCGCGTGAATTTGCCCCGCCGTGAGCCGCGCGCGTTTGCGGCGGGACACCACCAGCGGTTCCTTGCCGTCCTCCAATTGCAAGGATTGTCCCGGCTTCAAATGGGATGCGAGCGATGGATTGCGAACCAATTCCCGTTTTGAAATCGTCTTCATGTTGACAAATATGTCAGCTTCTCCTATTTTTGCAAGAGCGCATTCGTCGCGCATTCCGCTGGCATTGCCCGTCGGCCCGGGCTAAAACAGGGATGCACCATGAGCCAGTTGCTCCTCATTCCCGACCCGCGACCGCTCGACGAGCGGCTGGGCCGGCGGTTTTTCCGCAAGGCCCCTAAACGGCCCGGCGTGTACGTGATGCGCGACGCCGCGGAAAAGGTGCTCTATGTCGGCAAGGCCAAAGACCTTCAGCGGCGCCTGCGAAATTACCGCATCGCCAATCCCGACCGCATGCCCCGGCGTCATCTGCGGATGGTCCGGGAAGTGGCGCGGATCGAGTTTCAGTTTTGCCGCGACGAATCGGCGGCCCTCCGCCATGAATCCAAACTGCTGCGCTCGTTGAAACCTCAGTTCAACCGGGCCGGAGTCTGGCCGGGGAAAACCAGATTTTTCGTCTGGCGGCGGACGGAGGAGCAATTGGAACTGGCCGTGACGGACGTGCCGGAAACCGGCTGGCAGCGCTTTGGGCCGCTGGGCGGCGGCGCGCGCCATCTGCATCTGGCCCTGGCGCGCCTGTTGTGGCTGGCCATGAATCCCGGCCGCGCGTTCGCCGAGCTTCCGGCGGGCTGGGCGCGGGGCCGGGTTCTGGAAAGGGCCGCGATCCACTGTGGCAACTCGGCGGAGGAGGTGGCCGGGGTTTTGGCCGCGTTCTTTTGGGGAAGGCCGGAGGGCTTCGCGCCCTGGCTGCAATCCCGACTCGGGCTCCGCGCGCATCCCTTTGAGCGCGCCGTGGTGGACGGCGATTTGGAAGTCCTCCACGAGTTCTCCGCCCGCCATGGGCGAACGGCAAAGAACCGCCTGCAACTGGCCCTGTTGTAGAGGCAATTCAGCCGAAGTGCTTCGCGAAGACGGAAACGTGCAAGAGGGAAGGACAAAGCTCGCAAAGCCAACGAGGGCCTGCCGTCAGTCTTGTCCGCCGTAGTTCTCCTGTGCGCCATAGGCCGGAGGAAGACAGAAACGGGAAGGGTTCTTAGCAATGCCGCATTGGGGCTTGAGCGGGCGAATCGGGGGAACATCAGGACTTTCTGCATTTCGTCAGCGGGGTGAACCATCGCTTGGTTGCAGCTTTTTCGCGGCAAGTGCTTGATTATTAGGGAGTTGTGGAGCTGCTGGGTGGTTTTCACTATTCCCTATTCCCCATTCCCTGTTCATTCATCTGACGGGTCGCTGACGGCAACCTGACGGCTTTCTGACGGGTCCAACCTCAAAAAAGCCCAATGTTTATAGGGGTCCTGACGGGTTGACGGCTAAAAACCCCTGGAAGCCCCCCCTCCTGCCTGGTTGGGGAAAGAGGAATGCGGCGCGCAACGGAGTGCGCGCCCGATCTTCCCGGCTGCGCGGGCTGGGGGAATTGGCGTCAGTGATACTCTTGGATGGTTTTCACCCCGTAGCCGTTTTTCTTCAAGGCGGCGATGGCCAGGGCGGCGGCGCTGGCGCCGCTCAGGGTCGTCATGATCGAAGTGCCGGTATAGACGGCGGTCGTGCGGATTCGCACCTCGTCGGCGCGCGGGGTCTGGCCGGTGGGCGTGTTGATGACGAGTTGGATTTCGCGGTTTTTCAAAAGGTCCAGCGTGTTGGGGCGCCCCTCGGCCAGCTTATAAACCCGCGCCACTTTCAAACCCGCCGTCTCCAGCACCTTCGCGGTGCCGGCGGTCGAGACCAGCTCGAATCCCAATTCCGCGAATTGCCGGGCCACGCCGACGACGTTCGCCTTGTCCGCGTCGTTGACGCTGATGAACACGCGCCCGCTCAAGGGCAGGGGCGAGATGGCGGCCATTTGGGATTTGGCGTAGGCGATGCCCAGATCGGCGTCCAGGCCCATGACCTCGCCGGTGGAACGCATTTCCGGCGAGAGTAAAATGTCCTGACCGAGAAAACGGTTGAACGGAAAAACCGATTCTTTCACCGCCCAATAATCGGGCCAGATTTCCCGCGTGAAACCCAGTTCCACCAGCGTCTTGCCGGCCATCACCTTGGCCGCCAGTTTGGCCAGCGGCGCGCCAATGGCCTTGCTCACAAAAGGGATGGTCCGCGACGCGCGCGGGTTGACTTCCAGCACATAGACCTTGTCGCCTTTGACCGCGTATTGGGCGTTCATCAGGCCGATGACTTTCAATTCGCGGGCCATGGCGTGGGTGTGTTGGCGCATGGTCTGGATGACTTCCTTGGACAGCGTGTGCGGCGGCAGGACCATGGCGGCGTCGCCCGAATGAACGCCGGCGAACTCAATGTGCTCCAGGAATCCTCCAATGACGATGGTGCCCTGGTTGGGGTCTGCGAATTGGCCCGTGTCGCCGATGCAATCCACGTCCACCTCCGTGGCGTCCTCCAGAAACTTGTCCACCAGCACCGGGCGCTCCGGCGAGGCCTCCACGGCGAACCGCATGTAATGCGCCAGCTCCGCGTCGGAATAGACGATCTGCATCGCCCGTCCGCCCAGCACGAAGGAGGGCCGGACCAGAACCGGGTAGCCCAACTTGTGCGCCGCCTCCAGCGCCTCGCTCTCGTTGGTCGCCATGCCGTTGGGCGGCTGCAGGATGCCCAGCTTGTCAAGCATCGCCGAGAAGAGTTTCCGGTCCTCCGCGATCTCGATCCCCTGCGGCGAGGTGCCGATGATGTTGACGCCGTTCTTTTGCAGGGCCAGCGCCAGGTTCAGCGGCGTCTGCCCGCCGAACTGCGCGATGGCGCCCCAGCATTTTTCCCGCTCGTAGATGTGCAGCACGTCCTCCAGCGTCAGCGGCTCGAAAAATAGCTTGTCGCTCGTGTCGTAGTCGGTGGAGACGGTTTCCGGGTTGGAGTTGACCATCAGGGTTTCAAACCCGTCCTCCTTGAGCGCGAAGGCGGCGTGAACGCAGCAATAATCGAACTCAATCCCCTGCCCGATGCGGTTGGGGCCGCCGCCCAGGATCATCACCTTGCGTTTCGCGCCGGGCCGGGTTTCGTCGTCGCCGCGGTCGTAAGTGGAATAATAGTAAGGCGTGTAGGCCTCGAACTCCGCCGCGCAGGTGTCCACCAGACGGTAGCTGGGAACCAGGCCGGTCGCTTTGCGCTGGGCGCGGACGGCGTCCTCGGATTGCCCGGTCAGATGGGCGATCTGCCGGTCGGAAAATCCGAGCGTTTTGGCTTTGGCGAGCAGTTCCTGGTTCATCGTGTCGCAAAATCTTGGCGGATTAAGCGACAGAGGAGGGCAAACATCAAGGAGCAAACGGCCCGAAGGCGCCCCGGCGGCCAGGGTCAGAACAAGAGTGGGAAGCGCGCCAACGGTGCGAGAAGTGACCGCCCTGCCTCCGCCGAAGTTAAACGCGAATATGTCTGGCTACCCGCGCGGCTGGAGCTTGGCCGCCACCCGCTTCTTGGCCAGCACGGCGAACTTGGGCAGGCCGTCCACCGTCGGGACTTTGACCTCGCCCTCAATGAGCGGGCGGGCGTACTCCACAAATTTCTCGTTGGGAGTGAACCCGTCGGCGCTGATCCAGTCCCGCGGGATCATGTGCTCCACGTTGGCGATGTCGCCCAGGGGCTGCAGGTCGGTGGTCCATTGGTAGGGGCTGCTTTGCGTCCGCACGATTTTCACCATGAATCCGCTCTGGCCCTCCACGGCGGCGCGCACCGCCGCCACCCCGCAGGCGGAGGCCTCGACGGCGTCGGTCGCGCTGGCGTAATGAGCCGCGCAACGCTGGGCGTAACCCAGCTTGATCGAGCGCGTTTTGGCGTTGAGCTTGCCATAAACCAGTTCCGCCAGCCGCTCCCCCGCCCCCGAAAGCACCGGATGCCCGAACGCGTCCAACCGCGACGCGTTCGCGCTGAATTCCGAGCCGTCGGGGTTCTTCAACCCTTCGCCCGCGACCACGACACAATAGCGCAGGGCGTCCACGGTGGCCTTGACTTTGGCCAGGAAGGCCTCCTCGTTGAATGGAATCTCCGGCAGCAAAATGATGTGCGGCGCGTCGGCCGCCTCCCGCCGGGCCAGAATCGCGCTGGCGGCGATCCACCCCGCGCTGCGCCCCATGACTTCGATCACGCAGCAGAAACCGTCGTCGGTCGCCATGCTCGCCACATCCACCGCCACCTCCATCACCGTGCAGGCGTTGTATTTGGCCACCGAGCCGAAGCCGGGGCAGTGATCCGTGTGCGGCAAATCGTTGTCAATCGTTTTGGGCACCCCGATGACCCGCATCTCGTAGCCGCGCCGGACCGCCTCCTGGTGGATCTTGTCGGCCGTGTCCTGCGAGTCGTTGCCGCCCGCGTAGAGAAAGAAGCGGATGTCATGCGCCTGGAAGACCTGGAAAAGCCGCTCCATGTCCCGCGCGGCCGCCTCCGGCTTCTTTTTGAAATCAATTTTGTAGCGGCAGGTGCCCAGCGCCGCGCCGGGCGTGTGCTTGAGGGCCTTGATCGTGGCCGCCTTCTCCGCTTTCAAATCAATCAGCTCCTCCTTGAGGATGCCCAGAATTCCATTCAGACCGCCGTAAATCCCGCGGACGCGGGAATGCGCGCGCGCCTCCTGAATGACGCCCGCCAGGCTGGCGTTGATGACCGCAGTCGGGCCGCCGGACTGGCCCACCAAAAGATTGCCTAATAATTCGCTCATATAATTGAAAAAAATTCAGATTTACTGATAAAGCAAATCCGCCTTCATTGTAAAGGCGAAAAGGGGGAATGCGCAATGCGTCAGTCATGGATGGCGGGGCGCGCACTCCGTGCGCGCCGCGGCGGGCAAGGTCAGAACAACAGAGGGAAGCGCACCAGAGGTGCGAGGAGTGCCCGCCTCAGCTTCTGCCGCCGGCCCCGTCCGCCCGGACCCGGCGAACGGGGATGCTACAGCAAGACGACGGCCAGCAGGACAGTAAAACACACCACGCCAATCACCGAACACCACACCGTTTTCTCAATCGAAGCGGGGAGCATGACGACATTCGAGCCAATCTGTTTGTTCACAAGCTCAAAGCACACGCACAAACCATGCCAACCAAACGCCACAGGGAAACCGGGACTTCTTGGGCTTATTTTGCGCAATGTCTTCTCACTTGAAGCAGATGGTGCGCAACAATTGCGCAATGCGGCGCCGCCATCGAGAGAACAAACCTCATCGCGGTCGGACAACAACAACAAGTTCGGCCCTCATTGTCTTTCGCCGGTGTCAATTCAGGATCGTGACCGCGCCGTCCCACAATACGGCGTTGAACGGGACCGTGTCGCGCTGGATCGAGAAGGGGACATCCGCGCGCAAATCTGGATCGGCCAGCAGACGGCGGGCGTTGCGGGAATGGCGCTCGAGCGCGCCGGCCAGATCGGCCCGGCCCGCCAGGTAAATCTCGCGCGCGATCTGGGCGGAATCCGCCGGGTGGCTGAACTGGCCCCACACCAGATCGCTCAACGCCCCGGCCGCCAGAGTGTCCTCATAAGCCGCCTCCTCGAAGGTTCCCGCGCCCACCAGCAGCAGATTGGCCGGCTGCTCATTTTTTATCCACCGCGCCAGCGCGCCAAGATTCACAAACGCCCCCGTGAGGATGCGCCGGGCGCCCTGGCACGCCTGCAAGGCCCGCGTCCCGTTGGTGGTGGTCATGATGATGGTTTTGCCCGCCACCCGGCCGGGCGTGAATTCGCGCGGCGAGTTGCCCAGATCAAAATCCACCCCGCCCGTTTGCGCGGCGCGGATGCGCGCGCCGTCGCGCTCCCCGGCCAGCAGCGCGCCCGGCAGCCCGCCCCGCAGGGCCAGCGCCTCGGAAATCTCCAACACGGGGACAATCCTCTCCGCCCCGTTGCGCAACGCGGTGAGCAGGGAGGTGGTGGCGCGCAGCACGTCGAACACCACACACACGGTGTTGGACAGATCGCGGCTCCGCAGCGCCTCGAACTCCGCCGGAGAGAAGAGCGTTTTCAGGGTTGTTCGCATCTCTCGGAGTTTACCGACATGCCGGCGATTTGCCACACGCCTTTTTCGCCGCCTCACCCCTTCTTCACACGCATGTAATGAAACAGATATTGCTGCGCGTAGCCGGCCTGGGGGCCGAAGTGGGTGCGGATGAAGCGGCGCAACCGCGCCGGCTTGACGCGGCGGCGCGGGAAATAGTGCCGGCGCAACGCCTTCATGATCCAAACATCCACGGGAAAGGCCTCCGCGAAACCATAGCCAAACAGCAAAACACAGTCCGCGATTTTCATCCCCACGCCGGGCAGTTTGAGCAGTTGGGCGCGCGCCTGGTCAAGGGACAGGCCGGAGAGCCGGGCCAAGTCCACTTCGCCGGCGGCCAGTTTTTGCGCGGCGCCGCGAAGGTAGGGGGCGCGAAAACCCAGCTTGCATTCCCGCAGCGCCGATTCCGGGGCCGCCGCCAGCCGCCCATGCGCCGGAAACGACCACCCCGGCTCCTCTCCGGCGGGAACCGCCAGCCGCTCCCCGAACCGCCGTGAGAGCAGCGCGATGATTTGTTGGATTTGCACAATTTGCTTGCTCGACGAACAGATGAACGACGCCAGGCATTCCCACGGCTCCTGCCGCAGCAACCGCAGACCCGCGCACGCCCCGGCCGCCGTTCGCAGCGCCTCATCGTCGCGGGGAAAGGCGGCCAGGATTTCCGCCAGGTTCAGGTCCAATTGCAGGTAATGCCGCAGCCATTCCCAGTCGGAAACGTCCGCGGCCGTCTCGGCGAGGATGCGTCCGGGTTCGGCGCGCAATCTCACCCAGCGTCCGCCCACAACCCCGTTCCAACCGCCGTCCCGCTCCCGCCAGCGAAAGGCCTGCCCCGACGCCAGCGTGGCGGCCAGATCATAATTCTCCACCCGGAACTCGGCGCGGCGCTCATTGCCGGGGCGTTGGGCCGGGGGAGCCGCGGGGTCGGGCCGCATGCCGGCTGGAGCCGAAGGTCTATTGGTAGCGCTCAATGATTTTCACACTGGTGGTGTGATCCTCCTTTTGACCCTCAAAGCTGCCTTGGCCCTCCGCCCAATAGCAGGGCCATGCGTCAATGGCAAAGGCGGTTTTCCATCCCATTGACCCGGCATATATCACCCAGTCCATGTCCACGCTTTCCCCGATGAACAGACCCTTCCGGTAGCCAAAATAGGCGTCCGATTGGTTCCATTGATCCAAGGAGGTGTCGTAAGGGACCCAACCGACCCCTTCCCAAAAAAATTCGCCCCAGCAATGCGCTCCCTGGCTGGTGTCATCCACAGCCCAGAGAGTGGAGATGCTCCGCGCGGGAATGCCGTTGGCCCGTAAAATGGAGGTCCCGACAATGGCATGACGGGCGCACTCGCCAAAACCCGCTTTCAGGATCTGGCTGCAAATCCACGGCCCCCCGTCCGCGCCGCTGAAGGGCAGAGTTTTCCGAAGTTCCCGGTAAACCCGGCGGACAAAATCTTGCGGGGCCTCGTCTTTCATCTTCCAGAGATTGTGCTGTGTGATCCAATCTTTCACCGAGTCCCTGCCAAAATCAAAGGTGGTTGTTGGAACCAAATAACTTTGCCGCTCGTCGGAGTTCAAGGTGGCGGCGGGGGTGACCGGATCGCCGCTGACCAGACGCTGATCGTAGAGCGTGGCCGTCAAAGTGGTTTTCACTTTGAAGCCGGACTTGAGCAGGGGATCATTGTGCGGATAGTCAATCACCAGCATCAACCGCCTCTCCCGGCTGCCCTCATGGACCAGGGTGAACGGCTTCCATCCCTCGCTGGTGAGCAACGCCGCCTCGCACTGAACATCCCGGTTCCAGGCCGTCGTCGGCTGGTAGCGCAGGGCGATGAACCAGCGTTTGGAGACATAGTTGGGAAAGGCGTAGTTCCACTCCTCGGTGAACGAGGCGCGCTCGACTTTCTTGTACTCCATGTGCCAGCCCGGAGTGTTGGTCTGGACCGGGGCGCCCGCGGCCGGCAGAAGTGTCAAACCAGCGGCGACCGACACGCGGAGCCAGTTTTGCGGGCGCCAATTCATCATCATTAGTTCTTTGATCCTTCGCACATATTTAACTGATAAACTCCAAATGAGCAATTTCAAAAGGTCAGAGGACGAACGGCACGAGCGACTTCACCCGCTCCCGGTAAGCGGGATATTCCTCCGGGAAATGTCTCATCATCAGGGCTTCTTCCTGGCGCAGTTTGATCCAAAGGCCGGCGCTCAAGATCAGAAACCCAAGCCAGCAGTAAATCCGGCCTTTGGACAGGGCCGTTCCAAAACACATCAGAAGCATGCCCGTGTAGATGGGATGCCGCGCGAAACGGTACGGGCCGGATTTCACCAATTCGTGCCCCTGCTTGAAGGTCACGCCGCGGCTCCAATTGCCGGCCAGAGTCCGGCGCGCCCAAATCGCCAAGCCCAATCCGGCCACACAAATGGCGGCTGCGCCGGCTTGCGCCACGTCCGTGCCCGGGGTCGGAACCAGGCCCTGGTGATGCGGCGCAACCGGCCACCAAACCAGTATCCCGCCCAGCAGGACGGGCAGCCGGTGCGCCAGCATCGCTGACCGGTCTTCCCGCTCCGCCACAGGCTTCAATCCGCGCGCGGCGCCGATCCAATAACCGACAAAGAGGATCCAGCACCCGAGGATCGTCAAATTGGAAACAGTCGTAATGTTCATCCGATCCAGAGGGCTGCTACCGCAAATTCTCGCACGCGAAAAACTGCACCCGGCGCATCACCCCTTTGCCTTCGCACACGACGTCTTTGACCCCCAAATCGGTGATCGTCTCAAACTGGGCGCGCAATTCCGGCGGCACGGTTTCCGTGCCGGGCGGGGCGGGCAGGTAAAGGTCGTTGGTGGGATTCCACCACTTGGAGAACCAGCCGGGGCGCAATTTGGGAAGCTCCACTTCCCGCGCGAACAGGGCGTTTTGGCCGGTGCGCCCCAGGTAGTTCGGCCAGTAATAGAATTGGTTCACCGGCTCCCGGCTCGCGTAAAAGAACACCAGCGGGTCGTCGAGGACGCCGGCTTTGGCCGCCGGCAGATAGAAAGTGATCTGCGAGGTCAAACCATAATGTCCGCCAATGAGAAACACCGGTTTGCCGGTGCGCGCCTCCAGTTCCGCGCGCTCCCGCCCGGCCATTTGGGCCAGTTCCTTCCAGCCCAGGACGCGGCGCAACGGGTTCATCGCGGGGGGCGGGGGGCGGCGGACGATCTTTGTCAACAAATTGGAATCGTGCATCAACACGACGGCAACCAGCCCGACGCCGACGCCCGCGCAAAGCAGGGGTTTGGCGAAGGGCCGCGCCCACGCCCAGCGCTCCTCCCAATACACCGCCATCAGGCAAAACAGCGGCGCCACCGAGGGCGCGACCCAGTTGTACTCCACGCGGCTGTGGAGGCTGACCAGCAAATAAAACAAAAACAGCGGCGCGCCCATGCTGAACAAAAACAACGGCAACGCCTTCTTCCGTTCCCGCCGCCAAAACGCCAGCGCCGCCCAGACCGCCGCCGCAAAAAAGACCGGATGCAGCAGCCCGGTCTCCCCCAGAAGAAAATCCAGCGTGAACGTCCGCCTCCACGGCTGGCCCCATCCGCCGTCGCTGGCGACGTGCTGGACCGTGATCCAGCCGTGTTGCCCGTTCCAGATCAGGACCGGCAGCGAGCAAAGCGCCGCCAGCGCCAGCGCCAGCCAGGGACCGGCCCGGCGCAAATGCCGCCGCGCCGGCGGCCAAAGCGCAAAGAACAGGCCCCAGCAAAGCCACTCAAAGACATTGGTGTACTTGCCCAGGAATCCCAGCCCCATCCAGAGTCCCATCCACACCCACTGCCGGGTCGTCCCTTGCGGCTGCGCCGCGCTCCAACCCGCGATCATCGCCGCCGTCCAGAACAGCACCGACAAGGGATCAACCGTCATCAGGATTGACCCCAGCGCCATCAGGGGGGCCAGATTCAAGATCAGCACCAACATGAATGCCAGCCGCCCGTTGGCCTCACGGGCCAGAAACCGCAGAACCAAGCACGACAAAATGGCGGCGATCACGGGCGAGAAAAATCGAATCCCGAACTGGTTGTCGCCCCAGAGATGCGTCCCCAAAAACTGAACCCACGCGATCAGCGGCGGCTTGCTGTAATACGAGAGCGCCGGATGTTTGGACCAAATCCACTGATACGCCTCGTCCTCGCTGAGTTCAATTCTCCCGGATGCCAAAAACGCCAGATGGATGAGCAGCAACACCCCGATGAAGACGTAGCCCAGATGGAGCCACTGCCGTTCCATTTCCG